>CALHIB010000001.1 GCA_938030595.1 uncultured Rhizobiaceae group bacterium
TCCCGTCAAGCTCAAGAACCGGCAGAAATATTGTGTTCCCCCCTCTTGTTATTTCTAAGGGCTTAGCAAAGCTAAACCCAAGAAATAACGTTCTCCCCCTCAAGGGGGGCGAAGGTTGCGTGCAATGACCATCCTCAAAACCCTGGAAGCAACCGGTTGTATGGTTCCAAACATCGACCTGCTACAACCAGCTGACCCATTTCTCGACACCACAGGCGAAGACCTGCGCCGCCGTATTTTTATGACGCAAGAAAATTCTGGCAAGCAATTTTGCCTGCGGCCTGAGTTCACCATTCCCGTCTGTCTTCGCCATTTGGAAAAAGGCTGGATAAAAGCGCGATACGCCTATTCGGGAAAAGTCTTCCGTCAGCGTGAGGGAGACAGCCAAGAATTTACCCAAGCTGGCTTTGAAAACCTCGGTAGCGATAACGCCAATGACGCAGACATTGATTGCATCAAAACCGCACTTCATGTTTTGGAGCAAGCTGGCCAAAAAGACCTGTCGCTTGTGCTGGGCGATCAGGCAATTTTTGTTTCCGCACTCGAAGCCCTTCGCATTCCGCAAGCATGGCGTAAAAAACTAATTCGCGCTTTTGGCGATGATGCAATGATCAATCAATATCTGGATCAAATGTCATCGAGCGAGACGAGCGCTGCGAACAGCTTTTCAGATGAAATTAAATCTGCCCTTGAAGCGCGAAATCTGGAAACGCTGACACTGGCAATCGAAGGCGAAATGCTGGAACAAGGCCTACCGCTCACAGGAGGGCGAACACCTGATGCCATCGCTGAACGTCTAATCGAAAAAGCTGAACTAGCTTCTGAAAAACTGGACGCAAATAAACGCGCTGCCCTTGAAGACTTTTTGGCAATTGATGTTGATCTTAAAGATGCTTGCGACACAATCGAAGCATTTGAAAATAAACACGGCATCATGTTGCCACTGGCACGTGATGAACTTTATGCGCGCCATGAAGGTTTGAAAGACAGCACTGCAACCATGCGATATCGTGCAAGTTTTGGCCGTCGGTTGGATTATTATACAGGCTTTGTTTTCGAAGTTTACGCGCAAGATAAAACTTATCCCCTCGTTGGCGGTGGACGTTATGATCGTCTTTTAACCTTGCTGGGTTCACCGCAAGAAATCCCAGCCGTGGGTTTTGCCATTTGGGTTGATCGTTTGGAAGGAGATGTGAAATGAGTAATTTAAACATCGCTCTTCCTTCCAAAGGGCGTTTAAAAGAAAACGCCGTTGAACTCTTCTCCAAGGCAGGGTTTGAATTGCGCCTTCCTGAAAATGCAAGAAGTTACCAAGGCAGCCTGCACGGTGTTGAGGGTGATGGCGCAATTGATGTTGCTTTCTTGTCCGCATCAGAAATTGCTCGTGAACTCGTAAACGGAAACATCCACGCTGGCATTACAGGCGAAGATCTCGCACGTGAAACCATTAACAATGCCGATGACTATCTCGACTTTGCGGTCAAACTAGGTTTCGGCCATGCCAATGTGGTCATCGGCGTGCCGGATGCCTGGGTTGATGTGGAATGTATGGCAGACCTTGACGATGTCGCCGCAGATTTTCGTGCGCGCCATGGCAGACGCCTGCGCGTCGCGACAAAATATTGGAATCTTACGCAAGGCTTTTTCGCAGATCATGGCATTGATACCTACCGTATTGTCGAAAGTCTCGGTGCAACAGAAGCAGCCCCCAGTGCAGGGCAGGCAGATGTGATTGTTGACATTACTTCGACAGGTTCGACTTTACGCGCAAATGGCCTAAAAATTTTGCCCGACGGCACTATATTAAAATCTCAGGCAAATTTGATACTTTCAAAAAAGATTGTCTCATCAACTGCCCATACGGAAACGTTAAGGAAAATTTGTCATTCTTTGACCATGGTTGTGTCTGAATAGAAAACTGATTCGTTTAACGCCCAGGAGAAACCCTTGAGTAATTCAAAATTAAATCGCCGCCGTTTCGTGAGCCTTGCCGCTGCTTCCACTTTGGCGGCGCCTGCAATTTTAACTGCTACCCGTGTTAACGCCGCCGGTATTGAGAAAATGGCCGGACAGCTTTTGGTGACGGGTTTTCCGGGTGGTAGCGTATCTGATCAATCCACCAAGGCGCTGGTAAGCCATATCGCGAAGGGGCGTGCAGGCGGCGCTCTTTTCCTGCGCCACAACGTCAAGAGCGGCAAGGCGGTCAAGCAGATCGCAAGCGCCATGACTGGCGCCAGTCGCCAAAGCCTTAATGCGATTGACCAGGAAGGCGGCAAGGTCCAACGCCTTGGTAAAAAACAGGGCTTCACCGCAATCCCAACCGCCAAGTGGATGGCGGAAAACAAATCGGTCGCCGAGGCGCAGGCATTTTACACCAAGGCTGGTCGCGAGCTGCGCGCCGCCGGTTTCAACATGAACATGGCACCTTCAGTTGATATCCATGATCCGAGAAATCCCGTCATCGGCAAATACGACCGTGGGTTCTCAACTGATGTGGAACGCATTTCGGCCTATGCCGGTGCATTCGTCAAGGGCTTTGCATCAGCAGGCGTTGCCTGTTCGCTCAAACACTTCCCGGGGCACGGTTCTTCACGTTCAGACAGTCATGATGGTTTTGTCGATATTTCCAAAACCTGGTCGGCTGATGAACTAGTGCCGTTCAGAAAGCTCGC
>CALHIB010000002.1 GCA_938030595.1 uncultured Rhizobiaceae group bacterium
CTGATAGCGAAGCCATTCCAATTGCTTTTGATCTATTGGAGCATGAAGGTCTGTGTATGGGCGGCTCTACAGGTATTAATGTTGCGGGTGCTATTCGCATGGCCAAGGAACTTGGACCAGGCCATACAATCGTAACAGTGCTTTGTGACTTCGGTAGCCGCTACCAGTCTAAAATGTTCAACCCGGCGTTCTTGCGTTCAAAAGACCTTGATGTTCCAGCCTGGCTTGAAGATGATACCAAGTTTGATCTACCCATTGTTGATTACAAAGAGTAATAATGGCTTTTGTAACAAAGCCTGCTTTTCTTGATGATGCCTATCTTACAGCCTGCGAAAGCAAAGTGGTGTATATCAACGAGCAAGGTGGTATTATTCTGGATCAAACTAATTTTTATGCAGCCAGTGGCGGGCAACCAGGAGACACGGGCAAACTTGAACGCGCTGATGGCTCAACCATTAAAGTTGCTACAACCATCAATGGAGCCACAAAGCAAGAAATCATATTAATTCCTGAGGAAAACCAACAAGCACCTCAAGTAGGTGAAACCTTGGTCGGTCATATAGATTGGGAACGACGTTATAAATTGATGCAAATGCATACTGCATGTCATTTATTAAGCGTAGTATGCCCCTACCCTATAACAGGCGCAGCAGTGAACCTGGATGACAGCCGAGTGGACTTTGATTTGAGGGATACCTTTGTTGGCAAAGAAGAAACAACCGAAAAGCTGATGCAACTGGTTTCTGAAAATCATCCAGTGTATACAAAATGGATTAGCGAAGAAGAGCTTGATGATGATCCCTCTATTATTAAATCCAAAAACGTGAAGCCACCAAAAGGCTTAGGTAAAATCCGTCTTGTGTGCATAGGCGAGAATGCAGGCATTGATAGCCAACCATGCGGCGGAACACATGTGACGGAGACTGGTGAAATTGGTTCAATCCATATTGGAAAAATCGAGAAAAAGGGAAAAGAGAACAGGCGTTTTCGAATCCGTTTTGGTGATCCAATTCAATAATCATGAGTTAGTTTACACCCATAATCATTAGGCCTTGCTACATAATTATCATTGCTCATATACTTGATAGACACTTTTTATAAATTTAAAATTATTAGGCTTTAAAATGAATTCACAAAATTTTATTTCACAACGTGATGCTTTAAACTGCCTCGATAAGGAAGATGTCAGTTTCGTAGATGGTTCTTGGTATTTACCCGCACAAAATCGCAATGCAAAAGAAGAATATAAAACTGCCCGCATTCCAGGGGCGGTATTTTTTGATATTGATGCAATTGCAGACCCTGATACAGACCTTCCCCATATGTTGCCCCATCATGAAGTATTTGCAGAAGTAGCAAATGTTTTAGGTTTGTCGCATGACAGATTAATTATTTTGTATGATGGCCCCGGTTTGTTTTCTGTCCCACGTGTTTGGTGGACATTAAAAACAATGGGAGCTCAAAATGTCAAAATCCTAGAGGGTGGATTTGATAGCTGGAAAATCGAAAGCTTACCTATTGAAAATGGTCCACCAAAAAAACCAAGACCAAGTATTTTCCAGCCTCACTTTGCTCATAACAAAATAGCGAGCAAAAAAGACCTTGAATATAACATCGAACGTGGCAGAGCTGTTGTTCTTGATGCAAGGCCAAATGCAAGATTTAAAGGAGAAGCACCAGAACCAAGAGCTGGATTACGCAGCGGACACATTCCAAAATCAATCTCATTACCAGCAAGTGAATTAATTGTGGATGGAAAACTACGAGATACACAAGAATTGCAAAAGATTTTTCATGACTTGCTAATCTATCCGGACACAGAAGTCATCACATCTTGCGGTTCAGGTGTTACCGCCGCTATATTGACTTTAGCATTGCATGAAGCTGGAAGAGAAAATACTAAATTATATGACGGTTCATGGGCAGAATGGGGGCTACCAGAGGGGCCAGAAATAAGCACTAATGACGAATGATAATAAAAAGCAATTGAGAAAAAAGGGAAAATTAAAAACCCATGTGACTTTTTTGGAGATGTATCATTTACCACTGCGCCATATACCCGTCCCAACAAAGCCAACGATAGCACTTATTCGTGCTGAAAATATCCCTTCCCGGTTTTACAGATACATCTACGAAATGGTTGGAAAACAACACCATTGGGAAGAACGCAGAAACCTGATAGATGCAAAACTCTATGCACTTGTTAATCATGAAAATACTGAAATTAGTATTCTTTATGCCGATGGCTGCCCCGCTGGTTTTTTTGAACTTAATACAGAAAACCACCCCGAGAGCATTGAAATATTGTATTTTGGCTTAGGCAAAGACTATCAGGGTTTAGGGTTAGGAAAATGGTTTGCCTACGCCGCAATAAGCGCTGCATGGGCACATAAACCTGAAAAAATAACAATCCAGACGAATACCCTTGACCATCCTGCAGCTTTGCAACTTTACCAAAGACTGGGATTTTCACCTGTTGCAACAGCCGATGTGGAAATTGAGGAATGGAAATAAAAAAACTCCCTTGTTAATACAACAAGGGATTTAGTTAAAACTCATCCATATATGCCTGAATGAAAACCCGCTTCTGCGACAGGTTATGATTTTTATTTTAAAGCTTTAATGCATCCAACGGCTCAACCATTTCAATACCCAATGCATCTGATACCGCCTGATTAGTAATCTTGCCTTTATGAACATTAAGTCCGTTTTGGAGGTGCACATTTTCTGCAATAGCATCAAGACCTTTAGATGCTAACGCTAAACCAAATGGTAAAGTAGCGTTATTAAGTGCATGTGAAGAAGTTAGCGGAACCGCACCTGGCATATTCGCTACACAGTAATGAACGACATTATCAACAACATAAGTAGGATCGGAATGCGTTGTTGCTTTTGAAGTTTCAAAACAGCCGCCTTGGTCGATTGCTACGTCAACCAGAACGGAGCCAGGCTTCATGCGAGACAACATTTCACGGCTTACAAGCTTTGGCGCAGCAGCACCTGGAATAAGAACAGCACCAATCACTGCATCAGCAGCCAGGCATTCTTCTTCGACAGCTTCTGCCGTTGAATAACGTGTCTTTGCGGTATTACCAAAAAGATCGTCCAATTCACGCATACGAGGTAAAGAGCGATCAAGTATAGTGACATCAGCACCAAGACCAACTGCCATTTTGGCTGCATGCGTACCCACAACACCGCCACCAATCACAACAACTTTAGCTGGCAATACACCGGGCACACCACCCATCAAACGCCCCAAACCGCCATTAGGCTTTTGAAGTGCCGTAGCAGCGCACTGAATTGCAAGACGCCCTGCAACTTCACTCATAGGTGCCAGTAGCGGCAGGCCACCCTCATCATCAGTTACAGTCTCATAGGCAACTGCGGTACAACCAGACTCAATCAGGCCTTTTGTTTGAGCAGGATCCGGCGCTAAATGTAGATATGTGTAAAGAATTTGATCTTCGCGAAGTTGAACCCATTCACTTGGCTGTGGTTCTTTAACTTTCACAACCATTTCTGCAATATCAAAAACTTCCTTAGCGGTGCCAAGTACCTTTGCTCCAGCCGCCTCATAAGCAGCGTCATCTGCCCCAATGCCAGCGCCTGCATTGGTCTCGACATAGACTTCATGCCCGCGTGAAACATACTCCCTTGCAGAACCCGGTGTTACACCAACTCTGAATTCATTATCTTTAATTTCTTTAGGAACCCCAATGCGCATAGTTATCTCCAATTCAATGCACGATTAAACCATCTAAAGCTTATTACCAATATCGCGATATGTCCTTGCAAAATAACACTTTAAAATATGCAGTATTAGTGATTTATTGCGTGATGAATTAAAATAATGGATTTAATTGCAAATATGAAGCTTGATAAGATTGATACTTCGATTCTGATTGCCCTACAGGAAAACGCTCGCATCCCAAATGTTGAGCTCGCTAATCGTGTTGGCCTATCACCATCAGCATGCTCCAGGCGTGTCGAACATCTGGAGCGTTCAGGTACCATCGAAAGTTATCAAGCCGTTATATCCAACAAAGCATTAGGTCAAAGCATCACTGCCATTGTTCATATCACACTAGACAGGCAGTCTGGTGCGGACTACGAAGAATTTGAAATTGCGGTTGGAAACTGCCCCTATATCGTTGCTTGCTTCCTTATGTCTGGAGAACATGATTACGTAATTCGCGTAAATGCAAACGATATGGAACATTTTGAATATATTCATAAAAACTGGTTATCAACCTTACCAGGAATATTACGCATTAATTCTAGTTTTGCGATGAGAACTGTTGTAAACCGTGCCAATATTGACGTTACGGTAATGGAAAATCGATGAAGAAGTTTGTTAAATATACACTTGGAATTTTTGTATTGGCGGCAATTGTCTTTGCTCTTGGTCCCAGACCAACTACAAATGCAGAAATAACATTTAAGGCTTCATCCATCGCAGATAATCTCGATCTTTATTTGGAAGGTACTGAGAGTAAGATTTCTGATCTTGTTGAAGGTGCGGAAAAAGAAATAGTTTGGGCTGACCCAACTGCCCAAACACAAACCGATATCTCGCTCGTATATATTCATGGATTTTCCGCAACAAAGCATGAGACGCGTCCAGTAACAGATAAAATTGCTGATGTTCTCGGTGCCAATATATATTATGCGCGCCTGAAAGGTCATGGTCGAAGTGGTGACGCTATGGCGGAAGCAACCCTTCAAGGATGGGCAAATGATTTTGCCGAAGCAATTGCGATTGGGGAAAAACTCGGCAAAAAAATCATAATACTCTCTGCTTCAACAGGTAGCACATTAGCAACTTGGGGACTCACCAAGCCAGAACTCTCCAAAAATGTTGCAGGTATTGTGATGATCTCACCTAATTTTGAGCTTCAAGGCATATCAACAGAGCTTGCCAACATTCCTTGGGCAGAAACAATTCTGCCTGCAATTGCAGGAAAACAACGCTCTTGGGAACCCCTTAACGATCAACACGGCAAATGGTGGACTACAAGTTATCCAAGCAAGGCAATTTTCCCCATGACTGCTTTGCTGAAAGTGCTAAAATCAATTGATAAATCAAAAATCAAAACACCCGCATTCTTTATTTACGCACCAGAAGACAAAGTCATCGTCGCATCTGAAGCTGAAAAAGTTGCTGCGGAATGGGGCGGCGCAACGAAAATACTTAAAATAGAAGAAACCTCTGATCCATACAAACACGTCATTGCAGGTGACATATTAAGCCCTGAAAATACAAACCGTGTAACCTATGAAATCATTGCCTGGTTAGTGCAAAATGAAGAACTTAAACTACCAGAGTTATTCAGAGGAACAGGCAATAGTTTTTAAGGCTTTGCATCTTTTGCAAACGAATAAGAAAAGACCGCCAAAGCAACCAATATAGAATAAAAAACAAACAGTGCTTCGTATTGCACTGTAGGATTGCCTTCAACCGCATAAGCTTCGACCACAGGGCCACTCATCCACTGAAACAAACCTGCACCGCCGATGGAGCAGAAATTTAGCAAAGTCACCCCACGACCAGTTAAATGCGCGGGAACAAAGGCCTTTCCATGAGCCATTTGTACGGCATAGCTGGCGCCAAAAAAACCAATTACAACAAATGCTATGATTGCCCAAAATGGATTTGTCGGCAAAGCAACAGCCATAAGTATACAGGTTACCAAAACAATCAGGTTTCCAACCATCACAATCCATTTTCTAGTGTTAAACATGCGGTCCAATGGGCCAAAAAACAATGTACCGAGTGCAATTGCGATCGACATATAAAGCGTCGCTCTGCCGATCTCTAAAGTATTATAATCAAACATTTCTTCAAAAAATGGACCAACCCAAGAACCACGCAGCCCAGCTGCTACCATATACCCACAAAGAATAATTGGGAAAATCGGCCATAGGGCACGTATTTTCAAAAGAGAAAGATAACCACCACCCTGCTCTGTCGTTTCAACTTTTTCAGGGTCTTGCAAGGTAGCAAAGATACTAACCCCAATCACCAATACACCAACACCAACAATCATTGCAGTATTACGCCAGCCCCAAATTTCTATGGCTGCAGCAAGGGGTTCTGAACTGCCGATATTACCAAGCGTTCCGACCGCAATAAAAACTGAAGTCAAAGTCGCAAGTTTAGCTGCATCATAATTTCGCACAAATATATAAAACGGCGCCATTAAGGCTGGTGAACACCCTGCCCCTATGAGGCCTGTTGCTATGATTAACATCAAAGGTGAACTGGCATAGGCAAACAGGAACATCCCGCCACCGGCAAAGATGGTGAATATATACCCTGCGGTTCTTTTGGGACCAATGGTATCCAATAAAATACCAACCGGGAATTGAAACAGAGCAAAAGCCAGGAACCATGCACCAGACGCATATGCCAACTCAACCGACGTCATACCAAGTTCTGATGTCAAAACAGGCTTGAGGACAGCTAAAAATGCGCGTGAAAACTGGCTAAATACATAAGCCAAGGCCATTACCATAATACCGCGCATAAAAATTCCCCATTATTATTTTTAAATGCCTACGCCTGAGATTGAATAAACACAAGCAAAATGGTGAACACAGCGTTTCCCATTCAAAACTTTCTTTCCAGAACAAAGGTCGTATATTTATGGCAACACAATATTGAGAGACACCATGCTAAAAGAAATTAAAGGCCTGCATCACGTAACGTCTATGGCAAGTGATGCAAATCAAAACAATCATTATTTTACAAAACTCTTAGGACTAAGACGCATCAAGAAAACAGTTAACTTCGATGCTCCCGATGTTTATCATCTATACTATGGAGATGAGTTGGGTACTCCTGGATCAGTCATGACTTACTTCCCGTTTCCACATATGAAAAAAGGATTAGCAGGCACCGGAGAAGTTGGTACAACAGCATTCGCTATTCCAAAAGGAGCCATTCCTTTTTGGGAAAAGCGTTTCAGCACCTCAACATACAGCACTATAAAATCAGTGCAAAGGTTTGGTGAAAATCAACTTGAGATTTTAGGTCCTGACGGTGACCAATTTGCCTTGGTGGAAACAGAAGACACAAGGAAACCTTGGATTGCAGACGACATCCCGCAAGAGGCAGCGATTAGAGGGTTTCATTCAGCCTCAATGCGCTTGCAGGACGATAGAGCAATGCTCGAACTTCTCAAGTTCATGAATTACCAAATTATCGATACGAAAGACGGCATTACCAGAATGATGATTGAAAACGGTAATGAGGCAAACATTATTGATCTGGAAATAATGCCTGCTGCAAAACAAGCACAACAAGGCGCAGGCTCCGTTCATCACATTGCCTTTGCCGTTGAAAACCGTGAAGCCCAATTAAATGTTCGAAAAGCACTTATGGATACAGGCTATCACGTTACGCCAGTTATTGACCGGGATTATTTCTGGGCGATTTATTTTCGCTCACCAGGTGGTGTTTTGTTTGAAATAGCAACCAATGAACCTGGCTTCGAAAGAGATGAATACGCAGCACATTTAGGCGAGTCTTTAAAACTACCTTCCCAACATGAACATTTGCGAGAAACTCTGGAAAAGCATTTACAACCGCTTGAAGACTAAGCTAGCGTAATTTCTATGAAAGTTTCTGAAGCTATAAATAATCGTATCTCTGTGAGGGCGTTTACAGATAAACCAGTCAGTCTTGAAACAATAAAATCTGTTTTGGAAAAAGCCGCCAGATCCCCATCGGGTAGCAATCTACAGCCTTGGCGGATGGTGATTTTAACACCGCAGAAACTGGTTGACCTCAAAGCACTAATGGAAAAGCGTTTGGCTGGAGAGGCAAATCCAAATGGGGACGCCTTGGAATATAATATCCATCCAGAGAACCTGAAAGAACCCTATAGAACGTCTCGCTATGAAGTAGGCGAGGATATGTATGCGCTACTTGGTATCAGTAGAGACGAAAAACCAAAGCGGCGAGAATGGTTTGCGAATAATTTTAGATTTTTTGGCGCACCTGCTGCGGTATTTTGTTTTGTTGATCGCACCATGGGCCCGCCACAATGGTCAGATCTTGGCATGTACCTTCAATCTGTCATGTTGTTATTTCAAGAAGAAGGCATAGACACATGTCCGCAGGAGTGTTGGGCAATGTATCCCAAAACCATCCATGAATTTTGTGAAATGCCAGATGAGCAAATGCTTTTTTGCGGAATGGCAATTGGCTTTAGGGATGAAAAACATCCTGTCAACAAACTCAGAACAAAGCGACTAAAAACCAACGAATGGCTTAAGGTACTCTAACCAAAAGTATTGCCTACTTCACTGGGTGTTATTCGTATCAACCTAGACGTTTTTACTGCTGCATTACGATGTTTAACAGCGAGCTGATATTCTTCATCTTTAACCATTTCGATAAAAGCATCAGAATTTGGGTATTCTGCTATAAACGCTATATCCCAGCTTTCATCATAAGGCCCAATCAAGGTTAGGTCAAACTTGCCTGACCAAACAATTCGCCCGCCTACCCTTTGGAATATTGGACCACTTTTGCGCCCGTAGGCCGCGTAAGCTTCCTGACCTGAAACCATGGTGCCATCATCATATGTAACGATCTCATGTAATTTTACCAAATTGAGCATATGAATTGCAGTATCAGATTTATTCTCTGCAAAAGCCTTAAACGCTTCGCGCTCAGGATTGATGTATTTAGGCATTAATTAGTTTCCAGTTGGAGTAAATTCCACATAACCAGTATCTTTATAATCACCTGCGGCATTGTCAAACTTTTGAAACGTCGAATTAAAACCACCTGCTGGGTTACTGACAACAATTTGACGCATGCGACTTAAATTGCCCGTATCATTGTTCACAAAAGACGTAGATATTACGAGAGTTCCATTATCGTAATTGCTTGTTTCCTTTGTGACTTTAGAGTTCTTAAAAGGCGACAAGAAAGAACCAACAACCTGTCCATCAACAACAGAAAGCTTACCTTGAACCTCAGCCTTGCCTTGTGTCGTAGCGCAAACACCGACAATGCTAAGAATATTCTCTTCAGTACTAAAATTGTTATCAAGCTTACAACTGACACGTTCTTGTTGATTGCTAAGCTCCATTATCGCTTCACCACGACCTCGATACTCGCCATTCAATGTTTCAAGAAACTTAGCAGGTGTTTCTTCTGCATACGTGTTTCCACCAACAAGCGCGCTGGATAATGCAAATAATGCTATAATTTTTCTCAAGGTAAAACTTTCATTCTTTTGTATTTTTGGTAGTAAAAACACGGCTTAGTGTCAGAATATTGGCAGGCAATATTGTAAGGTTCGTAAATAGGGCAATTACCAAAATTGCAATAATCAATGTTCCTATAATCGATAAAATCGGCAAAGCACTTGTTAATATGACCGCAGTAGATGCGCAGATAATCAAGGTACTTGCACCTAATGCTGGTGCCACTTCTAATATAGCGTCCCTTAACGCAGTCTGAACGTCCTTGCCTGTATTCTTTTCATTATTGTAAACATTGATTACATGCACTGCATTATCAATTGCGATACCAAATGCAAGCGTGAGAGCTACAACTTCTGTCACATTTATATTACCACCACGCATGTAAATGATAAGCTCGGTCAATAAAATCGGGAATAGATTTGGTATCGCTGCAACAGCTGCAAAGAACATAGAACGCGTTGCAAGTCCGATCAGCAAAATACCAACCAAAACCGCGACCAACAAACTTGTACGAAGATCATTAATAATTGTCGTAAACTCCGTTGCCAGTAACACTGGAAACCCGGTAATAATGATTTCATCAGCATAACCAAGCTTGCTTAAAGATTTTTCTATACGCTCGACCAAGACACTGGTTTCGGTGATTGATTGGCTTGATGGCGTTCTGAGAGAAACGAGCATTCGGTTACCATCTTTGGAAATATATCCCTGCCGTGTAGTCTCAGGTGCTGTCTCCAGTTGAGAAGCAATCTTGGCAACAGTTTCATCTTCAAAACTTTGCCATAAAGAATGAAGTGAAAATACTTTTGATGACTTGAAATCATCACTCAGAAGTTCTGTTACTTCGCCTAAGCGCTTTCTGTTAGTAGCCGAAGACATTGCACCCTGCTCTACAACTGGAACAGAAAAGAAAATCAACGAACGTCCACCAAAAACTTCATTCGAAATTTTCTCAGCCTTAAGCGACTGGCTATCTGATGGGAGATAATCTGTAATACGGTAATCCGGCTGCAATGCTGCATGAACATAAAACAATGCAATAACGCTACCCAATGCAGCGAGACTTATCGCTAAATGATTAGACTCATAAATTTTTTGCGAGAGACCACCAAAAGAAAACCCACCCTCTTTGTGTTGTTGTTGCTTGATTAATCCAACCTTCATAAGCCAAACACCCAAGACCGGGACACCAACAATCACTGCCAAAAAGGCAAATATGACTAAAAATACACCAATCCATGCAAACTCAACTAAAGCCTCGCTAGAAGACAATGCAAAAGATGAAATAGCAAATGCTGTTGTTAGGGAAGTTAGTGCAGATGCAGGCCCAACTTTAAGAACCGCTTCCTTCAAATTAGCACGACGGCTATCAACGCCAGAACTCTCTGTCGAATTTAACTTGTTCCATCGATGATATAGCACAATCCCGTCTGCGTACGCCAAAACCAATGCTAGTGTAGGCAATATTGTGGTTAAATATGTTATTGGAATATTAAAAATACCAAACATACCAATTGACCAAATTGCCGTCAGCATTGGAGGAACAGCACATACAAAAGCAGCAATGATGCTCCTGAAGAACAACATCGCTATCAAAGCACCAAAAGCCAGTCCCATTAAAGTTAATCGAACTTGATCTTTGATTAGTGTATCAAGAATTGTAATGCCGATTGGTGTCAGGCCAGAATAATAAATCTCGAAGTCTTGAGGTGCATTTTCCTCTACGGATTTCTTTAAATTCGCAAACGCTTCAAAAGCTTTCTTGTCATTGCCTGCATTTATCCCCAAGTCCAATGCAACCAGCAATAACACACTATCTTGATCATCAGATATCAGGCTGGAAGCTTGAGGATAATCTCGAACCAAGCGCCCAAGCAAAGCCGTAGCCTCTGCATCATCTTTAATCTGGTTTGGAAAAAACTGCTTCAGCTCGCCCGTAATCGGATCAGGATCAGGGATAGAAAATAAAGACACCGCACTTGAAATGCCATCTGTAATAGCAAGCTCCAATTGCATAAAGCGTAAATCTTCAAGACCGGAAGCAGTGTTGATGCGTGGAGACTTGATAATAATAGCAACATCACGCGAAAAATTTCTGAAATCGCGTTTTTGTCGATCATAGTTTTTAAAGTTTTCCGATTGCTGCGGAACAACTGAAATCACATTACCGTTAAACTTGACTGAAGGGATATATGAGGCAGCAACTACGGTAACAACAAGCAATACAATAGAGAATATCAATGGATATCTTAATGCAGCAACGCCAATGCGTTCCAGACCAAAGCCCAAACCTTTCATGATATTGCCCCTTTTATTTTCTTTGTACATATCGAACAACGGCCAAAAAAGCAAAATTGTTGCAAAAGATTCGTTATAGCCAATAGCGCAATATCATATAACAACTCAATTCTAGCAAAAAGTTGAACTTGGCAATCATAATAACACTTGTATGAATGGTGAAGATGGTGGAAATTCAAATAGAATCTAAGCCCCAAAATAAACATCTTTACGAGCAATGGCTTACTCACCAAATATAATGACAAAAAGGCAAGCTTGTTTTATGTTTTATTCATCAAAAGTAAAAAGTTCCAAATATAAAAAGCATAGTCTTGCCAGGGCTTTGATACTTATCTTCTCTATTTTTGCCCTTGTCGTTAATCCATTTATTGCAACAGCTCAGGCTCAACGCGCATTGCCTCTTGTCAGAGATGCTGAAATTGAAGGCCTAATACAAGATTACACCGCACCAATTTTCAAAGCAGCGGGCCTCAGACGCAGTGGTGTTGAGGTATTTCTCCTAAATAGAAATGACTTTAATGCTTTCGTTACAGGAACAAGAATGTTCATCAACACAGGCGCAATCATGCAAGCTGAAACACCAAATGAAATTATCGGTGTATTTGCACATGAAACCGGACACATCGTTGGCGGGCATCTGGTCAGATTAAGAGACCGCCTGGAAAAAGCACAAATTCTTTCTGTATTGGGCTTATTGGCTGGCGCAGGCGCAGCCGCTGCAGGTTCCGCACAAGGAGGAGCAGCAATTATTGCTGGCACACAAGGCGTTGGTCAAAGAAGTTTATTGGCTTACCAAAGAGAAGACGAGCTTGCAGCCGATCGTGCAGGTGTCTCACTCTTAAACAAATCAGGCCAATCCAGCCGCGGCATGATTAAAACCTTTAAACGGTTAGGACAAAACCCATTGTTTAGTTCTGGCAGGCTAGACCCATACGCAATCAGTCACCCTGTTCCACGAGAGCGCATTGCACTTCTATCAAATGTTGCGAAGAAAAGTCCTCACTACAATAAGAAAGATAGCGATAACCTTCAACTTAGACACAACTTGGCTCGTGCGAAAATAGCAGCTTATGCTGGTGGCGCAGGCTTAGTACGAAATATTTTCAGAAAGAACCTTAATGGCACCGCTGGAACCTACGGCATAGCAATTTCACACTTCTTGAATGGCGTTCCAAGACGTGGACTTCCTATGATTGATAAGCTTATCAAGAAAATGCCGAACTATCCTTACTTCCATGAGATGAAAGGTGAAATGCTTTTACGATCCGGAAAAGCATCTAAAGCTGCAGTATCTTTTAAGAAGGCCGTAGATCTGGACAAGCGCCAAAATGGGTTACTAAGAATACAGTTGGGTCACGCACTCCTTGAAACCAATAGTAAGAAAAACCTCGCAGCAGCTATCAAAACGCTTAAACAAGGCATCGGCCGTGATCCGTATTCATCAGCAGGATATGGATACCTTGCCAGAGCGTATGGTGCAAATGGCCAACGTAATTTAGCCTTAGCATCAACAGCCGAAGCGCGATTTTTACAAGGCAATCTTCGTGATGCAAAACAATTTGCGCTGCGCGCACAACCAAACTTGAAAAAAGGCTCACCACAGTGGATAAGACTGCAAGATATTATTGAATATGGACCAGGAAAATGATCAAAACTTTTAACCTCATGAAATTTGCCACGATATTATTTCTTGCGGTATGCGTCACAACCCCATTGCAAGCCCAACAAACGCTGGACAAATCTGAAGTTGGAAAAATCATACGAGAGTATCTTCTGGAAAATCCAGAACTGATGCTTGAAGTACAGCAAGCACTTGAAAAAAAACAACAACAAGAACTTTCCGTAAATCAGAGCAAAATTATTTCTGAACAAAAAGCAGAAATTTTTTCGGCCCCCTATCAAATCGAAATCGGTGACCCCAATGCTTCGATCACTATCGTCGAGTTCTTTGATTACAATTGTGGTTTTTGCCAAAGGGCGCTAACGGATATGCAGACGCTTCTGCAATCAAATCAAAATATAAAGTTTGTTATGAAGGAATTCCCGGTATTGGGAGAAGCATCATTTGAAGCAAGTCGCGTGAGCATGGCGTTCTCCAAATTATTACCAGAAAAACATGCCGATTATCACACAAAACTATTAGCATCCGAGGGACAAAAAGACGGCAACAAGGCAATGCAATTGGCAGTTGAAATGGGCGCAAGCCAAATCGAAATTATGGTTGAAATGGAAGACCCTAAAATTATCGAGACAATTCAGTCTACCTACAGAATAGCAAATGAACTTGGCATTACAGGAACACCTTCATACATTGTTGGATCTGAAGTAGTTTTTGGCGCAGTTGGACATGACCAACTGGCAAATAAAATCAAAAGCCTTCAAAACTAGTCACATCGCTATCCACAACCATAAGACGATGCTATCGAAGCCTTTTCACTATACGAATCTATGTGTATAAGCACTTGAGTAAAACATTTCCAACTTACGTTAAAGGGCATGTCGAAGATCATGGCAGCTAAAAAAAATACTATCGATCAAGGCCTAATCAAGGACCTTGCAAATCTTTTAACTGAAACAGATCTTTCTGAGATTGAAGTTGAACAAGACGATTTTCGTGTTCGACTATCCAGACAATCATCTGTAGCGCCTGTGCAAGTGCATGCACCAGTAACTCAGGCAGCAGCCCCTGCACCACTTGCAGCTCCAGTAGAAGCAGCTGCGCCTGCTCCAGCTGCTGCATTGGGCAACGTCCCTTCACCAATGGTCGGAACGGCTTATCTTGCCCCTGCCCCTGGCGCTGACCCATTTGTAAAAATTGGTGACAGTGTCAAAGAAGGTGAAACCGTAATCATTGTGGAAGCAATGAAAACAATGAACCAAATTGCAGCGCCAAAAAGTGGCAAGATCACAGCTATATTGGTTGAAGATGGTCAGCCTGTCGAATTTGGCGAACAACTCCTGAACATTGAATAGGAAAAGAGCCTATGTTTAATAAGGTTCTCATTGCTAATCGAGGCGAAATTGCCTTGCGAATACTTCGCGCATGTAAGGAATTAGGTATACAAACTGTTGCTGTTCACTCAACAGCCGACGCAAATGCAATGCATGTAAAGCTTGCAGATGAAAGCGTTTGTATTGGCCCTCCTGCATCGCGTGATAGCTACCTAAACATCCACGAGATTATGGCGGCCTGTGAAATAACTGGTGCTGATGCAATTCACCCAGGTTATGGCTTCCTATCTGAAAATGCAAAATTTGCAGACGTTTTGGAAGCACACAACATTACATTTATCGGCCCATCAGCCAACCATATTCGCGTAATGGGCGATAAAATTGAAGCCAAGAAAACAGCAAAAAATCTTGGCATTCCTGTTGTACCTGGCTCTGATGGCGAAGTTCGTGAAAACGATGAAGCTATGCGTGTGGCAAGCGAAATTGGATACCCAGTTATTATTAAAGCTGCAGCAGGCGGCGGTGGCCGTGGTATGCGTGTAGTAAACAACGAAAAAGAAATGAAGCAAGCGCTTCAAACAACCAGAAGCGAAGCAGGTGCTGCTTTTGGCGATGATGCTGTTTACATAGAAAAATTCCTAGGCAAGCCACGCCATATCGAAATTCAGGTTATGGGCGACGGTAAAGGTGGTGGTATTCATCTATGGGAGCGTGATTGTTCGCTCCAAAGACGCCACCAAAAGGTTTGGGAAGAAGCTGTATCCCCTGCTCTTGATGATGCTGCTCGTAAAAAAATTGGTGATATTTGTGCAAAAGCCATTCAGGGTCTTGGTTATTCAGGCGCAGGTACGATTGAGTTTTTATACGAAGATGGCGAATTCTACTTCATCGAAATGAATACGCGTCTTCAGGTAGAACATCCTGTAACCGAGATGATTACTCGTATTGACTTGGTGAATGAGCAATTGCGCGTTGCATCAGGGCAAGGCATGTCTGTGACACAAGACGATGTTCTTCTTACAGGTCATGCAATTGAATGTCGTATCAATGCTGAGCACCCCCGCACATTCGTACCATCACCGGGCGAGATCACGTATTACCATCCTCCAGGCGGCTTAGGTGTTCGTGTTGATTCAGGTGTCTATCAAGGATATAAAATCCCGCCTCATTATGACAGCTTGATTGGCAAGCTTATT
Source organism: uncultured Rhizobiaceae group bacterium (assembly GCA_938030595.1). Classification (GTDB taxonomy): domain Bacteria; phylum Pseudomonadota; class Alphaproteobacteria; order Rhizobiales; family Rhizobiaceae; genus JAALLB01. Next base: position 15,672 of record CALHIB010000002.1, read on the forward strand.
GTTCATGCAAGAACACGTGAAGAATGCCTCATGCGCCTTAGAAGAGCGCTTGATGAATTTGTAATCGAAGGTGTTGAAACCACCCTCCCTCTTTTCCGTGATTTGGTCACTAACGATGACATGCAGACTGGCGATTACGATATTCACTGGTTAGAGAAATACTTGGCTGAACAAAACGTTTAGTAATTTACAAAATGTCAGAAGAAGATGCACTTCTTGAAATAACACCGCAGGTACTCCTAAGAGCTTATGCCTGCGGTATATTTCCTATGGCAGAAACGGCACAAGATAACGAACTATTCTGGGTAGAACCAGACTTGCGTGGCATATTACCGCTTGATCAATTTCATATCCCAAAGAGCCTTAAAAAGACCATGCGCAAAACCAATATGCGCGTGTTTATGGATAGAGACTTTGAAGGTGTTATAGAAGCCTGCTCACAAACCTCTGCAACACGCAAGGAAACATGGATCAATGCCAAAATTAAACAACTCTATTCTGAACTGCACGCAATGGGACACGCAAACAGCGTAGAGGTTTACGAAGGCGATGAACTGGTTGGCGGCTTGTACGGTGTTCGCTTGGGTCGTGCATTCTTTGGCGAAAGCATGTTTTCGCGAAAAACTGACGCTTCCAAAATCGCTTTGGCGCACTTAGTCGCTCAAATGCAAAAAGCAGATTTTATCTTATTGGATACTCAATTTACAACTGCGCATCTGGAACGTTTTGGTGTCATAGAAATTCCGAAAAATGACTATCAATTTCTCTTGGAAGAAGCGCTCATTGGCGAAAGTGTGTTTGAATTAAAGAACTATCAATTGGACTCAGGCGGAGCAATGTCTGATTCTTGCTTACAATCATTGAGCCAAATATCGTAAATAGAGTGCTCGACTGCATTCAATCCAGGACTGTCGGCGAACATCCAACCTGTGAAAATACGGCGAATTTTTCTATCGAGCGTAATCTCATCTACTTCAAGAAAGCTGGTGGTCTTTGGCGTTTCCGTGATTGGTCTTGAATAGCAAACACGAGGAGTTACCTGAAGCGCACCGAATTGAACAGTTTCACCAATATAAACATCAAACTTGATAATACGACCTGTAATTTTATCAATGCCAGAGAATTCAGCTACCGCATTTTCTATGCGAGTGCCTTCTTCTTGTGCGTCAACGCTGATTGATGGAGAAAACATTGCCATGACTACAAAAAACGACAAAGCAGATGCTTTTAAAAAATTAAACTTCATAAAAAGAGCCGCACACAAATAATTTTAATATATACAGCCAATAGCACGGGATTCGGGCATAGAAAAGACGTGTCGTTTGATGAGCAGTTTTTATTTGCAAATAACCGTATAAGAAAACAAAAAAAGCCCAAGAAAGAGCACATGAAATTCAAAAAATCCGATACCGATTCAATGCTGGAGTTATTACGCTGGCGTCGAGATGTGCGGCATTTCAAATCAGATCCCTTACCGGATGATGTAATCAGCAACTTGATGCAGGCTATTTCACTTGCCCCTTCTGTAGGCAATAGCAGGCCTTGGCGGATTGTTCAAATTAAGTCAGAAACAATCAAGGAAAAAATCATTGCAAATCATGGTGAAGCGAACGCCAAGGCATCCCAAAAATATCGGGATGAAGAGCGTGATGAATATCAATCTTTAAAGCTAGCAGGTCTACGAGAAGCACCTCTACAGCTTGCAATTTTTACAGACCTGGACCCAACTGCTGGTCGTGGACTTGGTCGACAGACAATGCCGGAGACCCTCACCTACTCTACAGTAATTGCCGTTCACCAACTTTGGTTGATAGCCAGAACCATGAATATAGGCGTTGGATGGGTTTCAATTCTCAACGCCGAAAGTTTAAACGCTACGCTAGAAATTGACCCGAGCTGGAAACTGACAGCTTACTTATGCATTGGTTATCCAGCTTACGATGATGATACACCAGAGCTACACAGAACGGGTTGGCAGGAAAATACTTCCAAAGAATGGTTGGAGAAATAAAAAAACGCGCTGAACTGAAAACAATTAGCGCGTTATAAAAATCTCATTAATTCCAGAAACTATGGAGACCAAGCCTCATAATCCCCTGTCGCTTGTGGACGTTTGTCAGGATTATTCAAAGACCCTTTAGGAAAATAGGCACCCGAAGTACCTGTCATATTTTCCTGATGCTCTTTTTGCCATTCGCGAGGTTTATAGTCTTCTTTTGTTGGTGGTGTATCAGTCCGATAGTGCATCCAGCCGTGCCAGCCTGATGGAATAGCACTTGCTTCTGCAATATCGACATATTGCACATAGCGCTTACCATCCTTGTTTTCATAATAAACATTACCCATCTCATCTTCACCTACGCGTTTTGCAGTACGCCAAATATGAAAGCGGGTATTGATGGTTGAGCCATTCCACCATGTAAAAATTTGCTTGAGTGTTTTCATGATTTTGCTGATCTCTCAAAGATAGTATTTAAGCCACTTATGGCGTTACATGGTTCAAATGTCCAGTACCTCAGTTAGATTGATACAATCAATTTGAACCCAAACCACCCTTATAATCCAAGAGATTTATAGCTATCAGCAACACGGCCAATCGCTATCATATAGGCAGCAGTACGCAAATCAAAGTCCTTGTCTGTTTTACGATGCTTATGCCATAGCGCGCGCATGTCACCATAAGCACCTCGCATAGTATCATCAAGACCAGAACGAACCAGTGTAAGTTCATCAGCTCCCTTGATATAGCTTTCCTTGAATTTTTCGCTCAGTTTTTTGCCAGTAGCGCCTTCAATTTCTTCAATCAACATACGGTGGCGTGCTTCTTCTTCACGGCGTTGCATACGACCAAAGCGGATGTGGCTAAGGTTCTTCACCCACTCAAAATATGAAACGGTCACACCACCAGCGTTTGCATAAAGATCAGGAATGATCACAACGCCCATTTTACGTAAAATCTCGTCAGCATTCGCAGTAATTGGACCATTAGCAGCTTCAATGATCACTTTTGCTTTTACATCCTTTGCGTTATCGCGATTTATCACAGATTCAAGCGCTGCGGGGATAAGAATATCGCAATCTTCAGTCAGCATAGATGAGCCGTCTTTTGTATATTCTCCGCCCTTAAATCCTTTAACACCATCATTAGAGGCAATATGCTCGCGCAATGCCTCAATATCCAAACCGTCTGGATTACTTACCGCACCATCACGCTCGATAACTGCAATAATTTTTGCGCCATCTTCTTCGGATAAGAACTTTGCTGCGTGATATCCAACATTTCCAAGACCCTGCACAATAATACGTTGGTCGCCAAGTTCACCACTAACGCCAGCAACTTCTTTGTCTTCTTCATAGCGAAAGAAATCACGCAAGGCGTATTGAACGCCACGTCCTGTTGCCTCAACACGACCACGAATACCACCAGCATTTAAAGGTTTACCTGTCACACAAGCACGCGCATCAATATCTGTTGTATTCATGCGATGGTATTGATCTGCAATCCATGCCATCTCACGCTCGCCGGTTCCCATATCAGGAGCCGGTACATTCTGCGATGGATGGATCAAATCACGCTTAATCAATTCATAGGCAAACCGACGCGTAATCTGTTCCAGTTCTTGTTCATTCCAGTCTCTGGGATTGATACGAAGCCCACCTTTTGAACCGCCAAATGGCACTTCGACCAGTGCACATTTATAAGTCATCAAAGATGCAAGCGCTTCAACCTCGTCCTGGTGAACATTATCTGCATAGCGAATACCTCCTTTAACGGGTTCTGCATGTTCAGAGTGAACGGACCTATACCCTGTAAACGTATGAATATCGCCCCTGAGTTTAACGCCGAATCGCACGGTATAGGTAGAGTTAACAACTCGTATTTTCTCAATTAATCCATCAGACATATTCATATGCCCCACAGCTCGATCGAAGAGTTTACCAACATTCTCACTAAAACCGGCTCTGGTGATATCGTCTGACATTTAAAATTCCTATCAATTTTTCTATAAACTCATCAATTTTTACAAAAAAGATCAAAGTTAAGAGTGAAATTACATTATTTTTTACAAAAACGCCGATTCAATACGGCATATTGAACTAAAGTATTGTTCAGATAGTTTTTTTAAACAAGCCATCCAGTGGATAAAAAACCATAAAAAAGCAACCAATCATTTACGCTACGTAATTTGCAATGTATATTACCTGCATACTATCAAACGTACCACAAAGGGAGAATATTATGGGGAAGCGTGACGATCTGATTGCCAAATATGCAGCAGACATGAAAGAAAAAATGGGTGAAACAGCAGACATGGATTTACTTACAAAAGTAACCATTGGATGCGGTCCAGCAATTTACAATGCCGACGCTTCGACTGTTTCAGGCAGCGACGAAGCGGAACTTGAAACTGTAAAAAACAATTTCCTGATTAAGAAACTTGGTTGCAGCGCAAGCGATGATCTTGATGGCGCCATCAAATCTGTAATGGACAAATACGGTTCATCCAACCGCAACAAATACCGTGCAGTTGTATATTACATGCTTACAAAACACTTCGGCAAAGAATCAGTTTACGGCTAAGTCTATTTATATGAGAATTTTAAAGGCTCCAGTTCATGGAGCCTTTTTCATTTAGCGCTGATGAATCGGTTCATCATCATCGGCATATATGACTGGCTTTTCCATAATAATTGCCGGAATACCTGAACCATCTTCTCCGCAATCCTGCGTTTCGCCAGATTTTTTAAAACCAAATTTTTCATAAAACTTGATTGCTTTTGTATTTTTCTCTTCGACTTCAAGTTTAATAAACTCTGCATCAATAAAAGAATTTTCAATTTCTATCAGCAAGTGAAGTCCGGTCTTACCGCCATGAAAATCAGGATGGACATAAAGCTGATGCAAGTTGATAGTTTTATCTTTTTGCGTCGCATATGCCATGCCGCCAATAACGGTACCATTATCTGCAACCAGAAACTCTGATTGCGGTGCATGGCGCATATCACGCAAACGCTTCATTGAATGCCAGTTATCAGTGATTTCGATTACTTTTTCTTTGCCATAGATGTCGTCATACGTCGCATGCCATGTTTCGCGCAAAATCTCTTGCACCCTTGGAAGATCCTGCTCGGAAGCAGTACGGACAAAGAACATGACTTATGAACGCTGTAAAATTTTTGTCATAACAATGGACGGAATGCCCTTCATGAAGCCCCAATCCGGCATTTCCGAAACAACACTAAAGCCATGACGCTCATAGAATTTTTGCGCACGTCCATTGCCCCTAATAAAACTTAGTGAAATGGATGGAAGTCCAATGTGTTTTACAAAAACAGCTCGCATCAAGTCATCTGCGAGCCCAGTACCAAAAAACTTTGGGGCAACATGAATTTGATCGATCCAGGCTTTGCCCTTCTCGTCCAGAGATGTCATGGCAACACCACATATGGAGCCTTCATCACATTCAGCAACGATTGTAGTGATATCTTCATCTATCGCTTGCTCGGCCTGTTTTTCAGCAGAAAACATCGCTCTTGCAATAGGTTCTGCTTGAGCCTCACCCAAGACAGGTTTGTATGTAGATAGCCAAGACGTAGAGAGCATGGAACTTACGGCTTCAGCGTCTTCACTACGCATGTCTCTGATATGTGAGACTGACATTATTCAACACCCAACTTTTGTTTTACAAGCGCCTGAACAGCTTGAGGGTTAGCCTTGCCGCCTGTTGACTTCATGACTTGTCCAACAAACCAACCAGCCAATTGCGGTCGCTCTTTTGCTTTTTCAACTTGCTCAGGATTAGCAGCAATAATTTGATCTACTGCCGCTTCAATAGCGCCCGTATCTGTCACTTGTTTCATACCGCGATCTTCAACGATTTGTGCAGGATCGCCGCCCTCTTCCCAAACAATATCAAAAACATCTTTTGCGATTTGACCAGAAATTGTACCTTCCTTGATAAGATCAATAATACTACCAATCTGGTCTGGTGAGATCGGGCTTTCAGAGATATCCTTGTCATCTTCTTTCAGCTTACCCATCAGATTGTTGATCACCCAGTTCGCAGCAACTTTACCATCGCGGCCTTCGGCAACTTTCTCAAAAAAATCAGCATTGGCTTTTTCTGAAACAAGAACAGATGCATCATAGGCAGACAAACCCATTTCAGATACAAAACGAGCTTTCTTGGCGTCTGGTAATTCTGGTAAATTAGACTTAAGACTGTCGACGTATGCTTGGCTAAATTCCAACGGCAAGAGATCCGGATCAGGGAAATAACGATAATCATGCGCATCCTCTTTTGAGCGCATAGAACGTGTTTCACCTTTTACAGGATCATATAATCTGGTTTCCTGATCAATTTCCCCACCATCTTCAAGAATAGCAATTTGGCGGCGTGATTCATATTCAATCGCTTGACCGATAAAGCGGATAGAGTTCATATTTTTGATCTCGCAGCGCGTACCAAACCCCTCACCTGGGCGGCGCACAGAAACGTTTACATCTGCACGCATGGAACCTTCAGACATATTGCCATCACAAGTACCCAAATATCTGAGAATAGAACGTAGCTTTGTAACGTAAGCTTTAGCTTCCTCAGAAGAGCGAATATCAGGCTTGGAAACAATCTCCATAAGCGCCACGCCAGTACGGTTTAAATCAACAAAACTCATGGTTGGATGCTGATCATGCATGGACTTACCAGCATCTTGCTCCAAATGCAGACGCTCAACACCTATCTCGACATCTTCATATTCACCCTGTTTGTTTGGGCCAACCGAAATTGTAATGGTTCCCTCACCAACGATCGGGTCTTTGAATTGAGATATCTGATAGCCTTGAGGCAAATCAGGATAAAAGTAATTCTTGCGATCAAATACTGAACGCAGATTGATTTCAGCATTCAGTCCAAGACCGGTACGGATAGCCTGCGCAACACATTCTTCATTAATGACAGGCAACATACCAGGCATCGCTGCATCAACCAGAGAAACATTACTATTTGGCTCTGCACCAAATTCGGTAGATGCACCAGAAAAAAGCTTCGCATGGGATGAAACCTGAGCATGGACTTCCAGCCCAATAATAACTTCCCAGTCATCCTTGCTTCCTGCTATAAATCGTTTCGGTTCGGCGGTTCGTGTGTCTACAAGTTCAGTCATTGATGCAATCTTTTATTTGGACGCTTATTTATTTTATGTACTCAGAAGATACCTTCTTTCACCTAACCGTTCAGGGCCGTATAGGACTGGTTATATTGTCACTATTTTTAGGCGCCATTACAATAGGTTTATACTGGAAAATCTCTAACAGATTTAGGATAGTAGTAAAGGTCTTGTGCGCAGTTGTTTTCATATGGGTGTTCATTTGGCTTTCACCACAAGCATACTATCTTTACTATATACAACTGATAGACGGCCTCCCCTTACAAAATGTGATTCAATTTCCTCCATCTCCAATTGAAGTTTTTCAAACCATTACATTTTCGGGGCAAAGCAATCTATCTAACCATGGCAAGGGGTTAGTATTCTGGGCAATGACACTGATTGCTTTAAAACAAGTCTCAAAATAATTTAGGTGATAAGTTTAGCTTATTGATAACCATGACCTGCTAAAACATCACATCCTATCAAAAAATTAACTTCGTTAGCTCATTCTATTAGATATTTTAACATACTTAAGTGGGCGAGTATGATTTTCAAATTAATAACACCAGCGATTGGTGTCACTTTTGCATTATGTTTTTTAGCAATATATTTGTACGACAAGAGCAAAAAAGCACCGGCAATATTATCCCTTGCGTATGCATTTGGCGCCGCATCGCTATTTGTTGATTTCTACAGAGATGCATTTGATCCTAGCTAAGGTGCAATTTTAGTCAATTCACTCTACACAACTACGTTATTCTTGACGACGACCAGCTTAGCCACACACTTCAGAAAAAAAACACCCGTCTTGCTCATGTCTACGATTGCAATTATCCAGGCAATCATTTTGATTTACTTCATATATTGGCAACCAGATATCGGCATTCGAACAATGATCGCAAATGCAAGCGCAGCAGCCTTGATGGCCTGCTCTCTTCTTGTCATTCCCTTTAAGGACAAAGAACTTGTAAATCGATTACTATTTTGGGTTTCAGCAGCAACATCTATACAATTTTTGTTAAGGTCAGTTTTCGTTTTTTACATGGCGCAATATCAAGGTCTAGCCATGACTGATGCAAATTATGCGCAATCAATCGTTACTGTGAGCTTGCATTTTTCAATCGCTGTACTGTCGCTAATAATGGGGGTTACTGCATGCATCGCATTTGGTCTGGACGCGATTTCAGATATTAAAAAAATGGTAGATGTCGATGTTTTATCAGGCCTTCCAAACCAACATAAATTTGAGACTGAAGCGCATAAAATTCTGAAACTGGCTAAAGAAAAAAACTTGCCAGTGACTTTGATTCTAATGGACTTGGACAAGTATAAATCAGTCAACGATAAACATGGCCAAATCATATGTAATGAAATCATTCACAATGCAGGAAAGAAAATTCGTGCTTTATGTAATCAAAATCATACAGCGGGAAGAATTGGCTTTGATAAATTCAGTATCTTACTTGATACAGCAGATATAAAACTTGGTCGTCTCATGGCAGAAAGCCTGCGCCAGGAAATGGAAAGCCAAACATTCACGACCAATAGAGAAACTATTTCTATAACCGCAAGTTTTGGCGTCGCAGAATTACGAGATAATGAAAATTACAATACAGTATTCTCTAGAGCCAATGAAGAATTAGACAAAGCAAAACAAATGAGCCGAAATCAAGTAAGACCTAAACGTGCAAACTATATCTTGCAATCTGTAATTTAAAACTTAGTAGAGGCCACCAGTACCACCGATAACAGCGCGTTGTGCTGCCGGGGAAACCGTTTTCTTGATTGCATCAGAAATTGCACCGCCTTCAAAACCAATGACAGAGTAACGATCTGGCGGAGCAGTACCAGGCTTAAACGCCTCCATAATCACACCATCACGACCTGCTTTTGCCAGCAAACCGGTTTTGCGATTAATTGGGATTAATTTAATGCCACGCGGAACACGAAAATCAACTTTTGGTTTTTCTGATAATGCATCCTTCATGAAGTTCGTGAAAATTGGGGCAGCAAGACCACCACCTGAATTTCCCTTGCCCATCGGTTTTGGTGTATCATATCCAATGTAAACACTGGTAACCAAATCAGGTGTATAGCCCACAAACCAAGCATCTTTTTCCTCGTTCGTTGTCCCCGTTTTACCAGCAACTGGTACACCCAGTTCTTTAACTACTGGCGCAGTACCACGAGTTACAACACCTTCCATAATGGAAGTCATTTGATAAGCAGTCATGGGGTCAAGAACTTGTTCCCGATCATCTTCCAAAACAGGTTCTTGCTGACCATTCCAGGACTGGGCATTACAATCATTACAAACGCGTTGTTCATGTTTGAAAATAGTCTTTCCATAACGGTCTTGAATACGGTCAATCAGCGAAGGCTTGATAGCCTTACCACCGTTGGCAAGCACAGAATAAGCAGCAGCCATTCGCATAACAGTTGTCTCACCCGATCCTAATGACATGGAAAGTACGGGAAGCATTTTATCATAAATACCAAATCGCTCGGCATATTGGGCGACCAACGGCATGCCCATATCCTTTGCAAGACGGACTGTCATTAGATTACGCGATTTTTCGATTCCAAGACGTAACGTAGACGGACCGGCAAACTTGCCCCCATAGTTTTTAGGCTCCCAAACGCCGAGATCACCACCTTGGTCAACTTTGATTGGACCATCCAGAACAACTGACGATGGTGTATATCCATTATCAAGAGCTGCTGCATATACAAATGGCTTGAACGAGGAACCTGGCTGACGGAAAGCCTGTGTTGCACGGTTAAATTGAGAGTCGGCAAATGAAAACCCGCCCGCCATCGCCAATACACGTCCAGTATGCGGATCCATAGCAACCAATGCCCCGGAAACTTCCGGTTTTTGACGTAACTTAAATTGTTTTGTTGTGGCCAAGTCTTCTCCAATTGGCTCAACATAAATCACGTCCCCGACTTTTAGGACGCCATCAACACCCTTGGCTGTTCTGCGATCTTCACCAATACGCACACGTAAAGCCCACTTCATATCTTGCAGGGCAATCGTACCAATACGACGATCTTTCTTAAGCTTGCCAGAAGATTCGTTACCTGGCTTAATACCAATTGTTGCTGACGCTTTATCAACACCCAGTACGATTGCAAGCTTCCATTCTGGCACATCACTCAGAGCGTCGATATCTTTTAGGGCAATTGCCCAATCTTCGCCAGCTTCAACATTGTTAAGTGGGCCACGAAATCCGCGCTTTATGTCAAATTTAATCAAACCATTGTGCAAGGCCTTACGCGCTTTTCTCTGCATAACAGGATCAAGCGTTGTTCGGATTGAAAGGCCACCTTCATACAAGGCATCTTCACCATAACGATCAACAACTTCACGTCTTACTTCTTCTGAGAAATATTCAGATGAGGCAAGATAAGTTGAACCGCGACGCGGGTTCACATCAAGTCCCTTAGCTTTTGCTTCTTCGGCTTCTTCTCTTGTTGCATAGCCATTTTCAACCATACGATCCAAAACCCAATTGCGGCGCGTCAAGGCACGCTCAGTATCGCGATATGGGTGATAATTACTTGGCGCTTTTGGTAATGCAGCCAAATATGCTGCCTGGTGAAGCTCTACTTCATGGACTGATTTGTTGAAATACGTTAGCGAAGCACCAGCCACACCGTAAGCACTAAGACCTAAATAAATCTCATTCAAATACAATTCAAGAATTCTGTCTTTCGAATAAGCCGATTCAATACGCATTGAAAGAAGTGCTTCTTTGACTTTCCTGTCAATCGATCGCTCGTTTGATAGAAGGAAGTTCTTCGCAACCTGTTGAGTAATGGTTGAAGCACCGATAGCACGTCTTCCAGATCCATAATTCTTGATATTAGTGACAATCGCTCTTGCGACGCCAGACGGATCAACACCACCATGCTTGTAAAAATTCTTGTCCTCTGCAGACAAAAAGGCTGCTTTGATAGTGTCAGGTATCGCCTGAATAGGAAGATAAAGGCGGCGCTCACGGGCATATTCAGCCATCAAAGAACCATTACCAGAATGAATGCGCGTTGTAACTGGTGGTTCATACGCATTAAGAACCTCATAGTCTGGCAGGTCTTTTGTCATATCGGTCAAATACCAAGCGATTCCCGCAACAACGAGGATCGCCAAAAGCATTCCCATACCAAACAAATATCCAAAAATTCTCAAGAGCATATATTTTATTCCATAATAACAACGTCTTACGACAAATTAATCACATTCATCAAAAACATCAGAGCAAGTGCAGCACTCATTGAGTGTCCGTCAAATACGGAGATAATATGATTATTATATATTCAATAGCACATATTTTATATTTTAAGCTATTTTGATAAGTAAAAATTTATCATGTTGCAGTTTTGCAACCGTGGTTACGATTATCACAATCTGGATTTAAAAAACTCATAAACCGAACGAACCAAAGCTTCACTGGCTTTTCCGCGCCATTCGTCGCTCTGAAGAAGTTTTTCATCTTCTTGATTAGACAAATACCCCAATTCTATAAGAACGCTAGGAACCTCTGGTGCTTTTAAAACACCAAAAGCAGCTGAACGTTGCGGGTTTTTGATAAGTTTTATTTCAGACCCCAAATTTTTTACCAATATGGAAGAAAACCGTCTTGAGAAACGCTTTGTCTCACTGGTTGTCAGATCAACTAAAATATCAACAACAGCTTCGACTTCTTCTTCGACTGCCAATCCACCAACAAGGTCAACACTATTTTCACTTTCGGCAAGCCGTTCAGATAATTTATCAGATGCTTTTTTCGATAATGTATAAATTGTAGATCCACGAACAAACCTCTGCTTGAGAGAATCTGCGTGAATGGAAATGAATAAATCGGCTTTCAACCTTCGCCCGAAATCCAGCCTTTCACGCAAAGAAACAAATTTGTCCTCGTCACGCGTCATCAAAACATCAAAAGGCCCGGCTTTCTCAAGCTTTTCTTTTACGACTTTTGCAAATTCAAAAACAATGTTCTTTTCCTGAGCACCATTACGTCCAACAGCGCCACCGTCAATGCCACCATGGCCAGGGTCAAGAACAATCGTAAACCTCCCTTCTTGCTTCTTCTTTTGAATTACGCGATCACCTTTAGCCGCTATATTACCACTGGACCCAAGCGTTAACTGTTGTTGCTGCAATAAATTCGCAAAGGTCTCCTCATCTGTTGAATCAAGATCCAGTAAAAACCTGAAGCTTTCCTCATCGAGCCGTTTCTTCAAGGAGGCCTTGATAATCTCAACAGGCGCAGCCAGAGACAAAACGATGCGAGATCGCCCTTTAGAAATTCGACCATATTGAACAGCTGAGATCAAACCTCTGGGCTCAAGTTTATTTTCTTCTCCAAGATTGAAGACAGCTTCATCCAAATCAATAATCAGTCGATTTGGCTTATCCATATAAAATGTCTTTACCGAAAGATTTTGATCAAAATCCAAAAAAAACCTGGTGCTTGCCGTGTCACCTGCAATATTTCCCGAAAATGCTACAGGCAATTTTGTTGTTTGAGCCTGAACCTGAAACGATCCGGCAAACACAAGAAAGGTGGTAATAATTATTGAAATGGTGTGAATCAGGCGCATGACTTCTTTTACCAAAACAATATGAAAATAACATGGTAAAACAAATATCAGCTTCTTGGTAACGAATTTACTTGTGATGATGCAAAACTTTGCTTATCTATTGAGTCATCAATGCTGACCAATGTAAAAATGCTTTTATTATTTCCATTAGGCCAGGCTGTCTCAATGCGGGGGCTAGACATTTGATAAAAAAGATTCGTGCGGTTTGACGACTACAATACTCTCAAACGGCTCTAATACAGCGTAATAGTCGTGGTTCAAACTTAACCAACTATTGTCGCTTCACTGGCTGGCAATACTACCAGCCCCGATTAAACAGATGCGGAAGAAGAACGTGGCTAAAACAAAGAAAGATTATATTAAGGTTGAAGACGGTTCTCATGAACTTTTGTCACAATCTTCAAATCTTTCTAAGCTGACTTCATTCCATCACACATTACCAGACTTTTATCGTTTCAATCAGCGGCTTCGTATTCGAATCCAGAATGTCATGGATAGCCTGACAAGCTTCATGCAATCATTGCTTTTTGTTCCGGAGCAAAAGTCTGCGGAGATTAGAATACATGTCAAACAAGATGCTGATAGACGCATCCCACCCGGAAGAAACCCGGGTTGCGGTGGTGCGCGGTAACAGAATTGAAGAATACGATTTTGAATCACAGGAGAAAAAACAACTTAGAGGCAACATATATCTGGCAAAAGTGACAAGGGTAGAACCTTCACTTCAGGCTGCTTTTGTTGATTATGGCGGCAATCGTCATGGCTTCTTGGCTTTCTCTGAAATCCATCCAGACTATTATCAGATACCTGTAGCAGATCGCCAAGCTTTAATAGAGGCCGAAGCAGAAGATGCTCGCGCCTCACGCGAAGCTGAAGATGCAGAGGATAATGAAAGTATTGTTGAAGTTCTTGCTGATGATAATGATGACGCGAGTGAAGAAGAAACACCTAAGAAAAAATCACGCCGTCGCAGATCAAGAAAATCCAAAGCAGCTGATGAAAATGTTCCTGTAGAAGCTTCTGAAGAAAGTTCCGAACCAGAATCAGATGATCAAATATCAGCTGAAAAAGAAAACAATGAAGAAATCCCTCAAACAGAGAATGTAGACGCCTCTTCACCAAGTGAGGATGTACAAGAAGAAAAACCCAAAAGACGTTCTACACGCCGTAAAAAAGCACCTATTGCTCCAAAGGCAGAAGCGCCTGAGACAACACTCGGAGAAGCAGACAATGCTGATTCAGATGATGAAGTTAAAACAGAGCCAGCGCCTCGTCCAAAACGCAGAAATACACGCCGCAAGAAAGCAGTGACTGAAGAAGCATCATCGCAAACCAATGCCAATGATGGTGACGAAGATGATACACCAACAACTATGGCAGCCATGGTTGAAATGGATTCAATTTCTGAACCTCTGCCTGAAGATGCAGATGAGCCTGAAAGCAATGACGAACCAAGCGAAACCGAAGAAGTAGCTGAAAAACCAAAACGCCGTTACACAAGAAGAAAAGCTGCTCCTAAAAAAGCTGAAAAAGAAGAAGAAGAGCCAAAGGTCGAAAGCGAAGACGAAGTAACTTCTGATAGTGAAACATCATCAGATGTTGTTGATGAGACTACAGAAGAAGCTCCAGCAAAACCAAAAAAACGTGCACCACGTAAAAACTCTCGTAAAAAGAAAGAAGTGGTAGCCGAAGAAGACGCTCAGGATACGGACGCCGATGATAACTCGGAAGAAGATGCTGTAGAATCTGTTGGCCAAGAAGATGCGCTTGAAGAAGTTCCTGCTTCCCCACGCCGTCAAAGACGTCACTATAAAATCCAAGAGGTTATCAAGCGTCGCCAAGTCTTGCTTGTTCAGGTTGCAAAAGAAGAACGTGGCAACAAAGGCGCGGCTCTTACCACATATCTGTCACTTGCTGGTCGATATTCTGTCCTTATGCCTAATACTGCACGTGGTGGTGGTATTTCTCGTAAAATTACAAATGCTGCGGATCGCAAGCGTCTTAAAGCAGTTGCTACTGGGCTTGATGTACCACAAGGCATGGGCGTTATTTTACGTACAGCGGGAGCCTCTAGAACAAACGCAGAAATTGAACGCGACTTTGATTATTTGATGCGACTATGGGAACAGGTTCGCAATCTTACACTCTCATCATCAGCGCCATGTCTAGTGTATGAAGAAGGCAGCCTGATTAAGCGCTCTATCCGTGATCTTTACGACAAGGATACAGGTGAGGTTATCGTTGCGGGTGAAGATGGCTTTAAAGAAGCTAAAGACTTCATGACGATGCTCATGCCAACAGCGTCCAAAAAAGTAAAGCTGCATCGCGACAAACAGGCAATCTTTGCAAAATTTGGTGTTGAGACACAGCTGGACAAAATGGTGACGCCGCAAGTTACCTTAAAATCTGGTGGCTACCTGATTATCGACCAAACAGAAGCGCTAGTGGCGGTTGATGTGAACTCGGGCAGATCAACGCGGGAACATTCGATTGAAAACACAGCCCTGCAAACAAACCTGGAAGCGGCAGAAGAAGTTGCGCGTCAACTTCGCCTTCGTGACCTTGCTGGTCTGATTGTTATCGATTTCATCGATATGGAAGAGAAAAGAAACAATCGCGCGGTTGAAAAGAAGCTCAAGGACTCGCTCAAGAACGATCGCGCCCGCATTCAGGTAGGACGAATTTCACATTTCGGTCTTATGGAGATGTCTCGCCAACGCATGAGAGCAAGTGTACTAGAAAGCACCATGGATGTTTGCTCGCTGTGTGCAGGCACAGGCCACGTACGGTCTGATTCAGCAATCGCACTACATGTTTTCCGTGCAATCGAAGAACATGTCTCAAAACATAATCGCTATGATGCTGTGATTAAAACTACTCCAGCCATCGCCATTCATTTGTTAAACCACAAGCGCGCTGCTTTGCTGGAGCTTGAAAATCGCTATGGTCTTGCTGTCCTGATTGAGGGTAGCACTGACATTAAAGGCCAGGAATTTGTTATCGAAAAAGGCGAATTGGCAAGTGGTGAAGTAAAATCAAACGCTGTTGGATATCAAAATTCTTCACCAGATACTGATGATACTACAGATGCAGAAGAAACTGGTGAGAAGAACAATCGCGGAAGAAAACGCGGTCGTGGACGTCGCAATAATCAGAATGATGATAACCAAAGTGCTTCTGAAGAAGAAAATTCAGAACTGGAAAATGCTGCTTCTGAAGAAGACGATGACCAGCCTCGCAAAAAGCGTCGCAGAGGCAAACGCGGTGGCAAGCGTCGTACTAATGAAGAAACTACCGATGAAACCGCTGAAGTTTCCGCATCTGAAAATGAACCAGAGATGTCTTCTGCCCCTGCCAAGGCTGAAACTTCTTCCGAAACTGCAGAACCTGCACCTGTTGAGGAAGAGAAGCCAAAATCTCGTTCAACGACGAGACGAAAAGCTCCTATTGCAAAGCCTGTAGAAGCAGAAACTGCACCAGAAGAAAGTTCACAAGCGAACGCCTCAGAAGCAACAAGTGAACAAGCTGAAAAGCCTAAACCGCGCAGAACAACGCGTCGTAAAAAGGCAGATGAGGTAGAAACAGAAGAACCAGTTTCAGAAGCCTCAGCGCCTCCAGAGCCGGAAGCATCATCGTCCTCACAAGACACTGATGAAAAGCCCGAGGGTGAAAAGAAGAAAAAAGGCTGGTGGAACCGTGGCGGTGGTTTTTTCTAAAACACTGACATGAAGTTCTGCTCTACGTTAATCGAAACACGGCTAGTGAAGCGCTATAAGCGTTTCCTTGCCGATGTTGAGATGCCCTTAGGTGAAATAATCACTGTACACTGCGCAAACCCAGGCTCCATGCTTGGGCTTACGCAAGCAGGAAACAAAGCTTGGATATCAGACAGTCAAAATCCAAAACGAAAACTCCGATACTCATTAGAAATAATCGAAACTGATGGGGTTATGGTCGGCATCAATACTTCGCACCCAAACAAGCTTGCAAAAGAAGCAATCGAAGCAAGTAGAATTCCCCTACTCTCTGGTTATTCAACCCTAAGAACAGAAGTGAAATACGGTGAAAACTCTCGTATTGATATTCTATTGCAAGATGAAAAAAAACAAGACACTTACGTTGAAGTGAAAAATGTTCACTTTGTAAGAACGGCAGGTCTTCACGAATTTCCTGACAGCGTGACAGCGCGTGGCGCAAAACATCTTGATGAAATGGCACGCGAAGTTGAAAAGGGAAATCGTGCAGTCATGCTATATGTTATTCAGCGAAATGATGGAGACTATTTCCAAATTGCAAAAGATCTGGACCCAAATTATTTTGAAGCCTTCAAACATGCAACGGCAAAGGGCGTGGAAGCTATAGCCATTCGTTGCGATGTAACGATAGATGGTATAGAAGCCATTGATATTTTGGAAATCAAAGATATCTAATTGGAAAGAATTATCAGGGTTGAAAATGACAGCTTATATTGAAGCAGCAAGCGCACCACTTAAAAACACAGGTGCAATCAAATTATATAATGATGCAGACTTTGATGGCATGCGAAAAGCCTCACAAGTAACTGCACAATGTTTGGATGAGCTATCCCATTTCATTAAGCCCGGCGTCACCACCCAAGAAATAGATGATTTTGTAGAAGAATTTGGAAAAAAACATAACGCTTTCGCGGCAACACTGAACTATCGCGGCTTTACAAAATCGTGCTGCACCTCAATCAATCACGTTGTTTGCCACGGCATACCTAACGAAAAGCCATTGCGAGAAGGTGAGATTGTCAATGTAGATGTCACCTATGTCATTG
The DNA here is from genome assembly GCA_938030595.1 of uncultured Rhizobiaceae group bacterium. GTDB lineage: Bacteria > Pseudomonadota > Alphaproteobacteria > Rhizobiales > Rhizobiaceae > JAALLB01. The sequence continues at coordinate 33,232 of CALHIB010000002.1, forward strand.
ACGGATGGCACGGCGACTCCAGTCGTATGTATGCAGTAGGAGAAATCAAACGTGCAGCTGAACGTTTAATCGAGGTAACCTATAACTCTCTCATGCTGGGTATTGAGGCTGCGAAGCCAGGAAACACTACGGGTCATATTGGTGAAGCCATACAAGAATATGCTGAGACGCAACGTTGTTCAGTGGTGAGAGAATTTTGTGGTCACGGAGTTGGAAAGCTATTTCATGACGCGCCAAATGTACTCCATTACGGACGCGCTGGTGAAGGCATAGAACTTCGCCCTGGAATGATTTTCACAATTGAACCGATGATAAATCTGGGGCGACCCAGCGTTAAGGTGCTCAACGACGGTTGGACAGCGGTCACACGAGACCGTTCACTAACCGCCCAATATGAACACAGTATTGGCATTACAGAAAATGGTTGCGAGATATTTACGCAATCCCCTGCAGGCTATACACTTCCACCATACGGTTGATATAAACACCGGGGAGCGGATGAAAAATAACAAAGACGGATTTGAAGAAGCAAGCCCTGTTGTTAATCATACGCACGGTCACAGAGCCCGTTTAAAAACCAGATTCATGAAGAGTGGCGCCAGTGCACTTGCAGAGTATGAGCTACTTGAACTTCTATTATTCAGATCAATTCCTCGCCGAGACACAAAACCCTTAGCCAAGCAACTTATCAACGTATTTGGCTCATTTGCCGAAGTATTGGCAGCGCCACCCGAACGGCTCCAGGAAATTAAGGGCATAGGTGCATCTACAATTACAGATTTTCAAATTGTAAAGGCTTCAGCAGAAGCACTGGTATCAGGTCAAGTGAGAGAAAAGCCCCTGCTCGGTTCGTGGTCTTCAGTCATAGATTACTGTCGCACAGCCATGGCATTTGAAGAAAAAGAACAGTTTAGAATTCTATTCCTGGACAAGAGAAACAAACTGATAAAAGACGAAGTTCAACAAATTGGAACCGTTGATCATACCCCTGTTTATCCTAGAGAAGTTGTCAAACGTGCTTTGGAGCTTTCTGCAACAGCTATTATCCTCGTGCATAATCACCCATCAGGCGATCCTACCCCGTCACGCGCAGACATAGAAATGACGAAAACAATCAATGAGATTGCATCATCGCTTGGAATTACACTGCATGATCATATCATTATCGCAAAAGATGGCCATGCAAGCCTCAAGGGCTTAAAGCTTTTTTGAACCTCTTTAGCACTCGAAATCGTATCTACTCTAGAGTAAAGCTAATGTAGGCAACACCAACAGAGATTCGCACTTCATGATAAACGGTTTTGGGCTTCACAAACTTGGATTAATGGCACTGCGCAATCCGGTTATTAGTACAATATTATTGGCAATGATTTCATTTGCTGCAATTATTGGCATTAACAAATTGGAGTTTTCCGGTGAGAACATTGAAATTCTGCGCGATGGCTCACAAGAATTAGCAGATTATGATGAATTGTTAGGACAATTCAGAAATTTTAACAATGACGCTGTCGTTCTGATGCGGATAGACAATCTATCAACAGTCGAGGGCATCGAAACTTTCCGCGATCTAAATTTTGAATTTCAACTGGATGAACGGGTAGAAAGTATTTTATCCATCTTTTCATTGGTCAAGTACGGTGGCCCGGATGAAGGATGGCAGTCTGCCTTACCTGCAGAATATGAATCTGACGCAGAAGTATTGGAATCTTTAAAGCAACTGGCAGCTGATATTCCCAGTTCCCAATCGCTATTTAGTCCAAATTTCGATTCCGCTGTTATGGTAGTTTATACAAAAGCAGAAGCAACCAAGGACAAAAACGTTCAGGAAACCATGGACGGCCTTACAGCACTTGCAAAAGAGTTCAATTCCGAAACCGTAAATGTAACGATAGCAGGCCAACCGGCCATTAGAGCAGATCTAATCCATTCAATTGTTGCAGATTTATTACTGCTTGCACCGTTGGCATTTTTATTCTGTGCCGTACTTGCCTTTATTCTTTTCCGTCAACCGATTGCAATGCTATTGTGCGCCTTGCCTTCTCTCCTATCAATAGGTTGGTTCCTGGGATCGGCAGGACTCACAGGTACGAGCCTGAACTTTTTAACAAATATTCTACCTGCACTTCTGATTGTTATTGTATTCGCTGACACGCTTCATTTGTACTTGAAATGGCAAAAGCTAAGTCAAAAAAATGAAGACTATGTCGCCACACTAAAACAAGCCATTGTTGAAGTGGGGCCAGCTTGCGCATTGTCATCGGTTACAACAGCTGCTGCACTTCTTTCACTCTGTTTAAGTGGTAACAATGGGCTTTATGAATTAGGCATTATTGGTGCAATAGCTGTTTTTGGCGGATTCATATCTGTCATTGTTGCATTCCCATTAGGTGCTTATTGGGCAAGTAAATCAGGCTTCAAACCCAAGAAAAGCATCGCCAGCAAAGTAGGCATCATTGCTGGCCCTGCCATGAAGTTATTAAACTATAGAAAATCAGTGCTTTTTGTTGGGCTACTACTCTGCATTGCAGGCCTATATGCACATACAGTCATTGATAGCAGATTTCGCCTAATCGATTATTTGGGCAACCAGTCCGAGGTTAGCCAAAGCGAGAACTACATTGATTCAACCTATTATGGTTCCACCCCATTATTTGCAATCGTCGATATGGATCAGACCATTGCTCTGGACGATCCAAAAAATGAAGGGCGAGTTTATGAGACTATTGAAGCGGTAAAAGATGTATTCCCTGCCGGTTCGTTTTATTCACTAGCAGATTTTGCGGACGAAATAAAAAAGGCTGGAGGCAAAATCGATGAAAAGCTGATTGATGAACTACCGCGTTTCCTCACAAGTCGGTTTATATCCGAAGACAAATCACAAGTATTGGTAACCATCTTCTCATCCGCAAACCTTTCTGAAAGCGAAATGCAAGAACGTCTTGCAAACATGGACACAGCCTTGGAAAAACGTTCTTTATCAGAAGTCGTAAAAATCACTGGCTACCCCGTACTTTCAGGCGTAGTAGCTCCACGGTTAATGGATAATCTGCGCATAAGTCTGCTTGTTGCGGTCTTGCTATCTATCATCTTGATTGCGCTGTCAGCTGGCTCAATTAAACTGGGCTTGGCATGCTTGGTACCCAATATGTTACCTATTGTATGTGTAGAGCTAATTTTATATCTTTTAGGCATACCGCTAAACATGTCGATTGCAGTTGCCTTGACCGTTGCATTTGGCATCGCAGTTGATGACTCGATACACATGCTTAACCAATACATGTTAAACAGACGAGACCACGATAACTTACCTGCGGTTGCAGGCGCAGTGAAGGAAGTAACCCCTGCTCTCTTTTCAACCACGTTAATTTTATCTGGTGGTTTAATTATAATGTGCTTTAGTACATTACCAGCCATGGCAGTCTTTGCACTTGTTGTTATAATGACACTTGTTCTTGCTTTCCTGGCAGACATATTTCAGTTGCCGGCATATCTTGCTATACTCAATGATAAGCGGTCTGAAAAATAATGGCATGGAGGATTTAATGCTGAAAAAACTACTCGTAGTAAGCGCTTTGTCACTTGGCGTGTTAGCGGTTCCAACCACAAGCGTAGATGTAAATGCTTCACCTCAAATTTTTGAGAACATGACAGGTAGCTGGCGTGGCAAAGGTAAAGTAAAGTCTGGGCCAAAGGCTAAAAACGAGTCCATTAGATGCAAACTTAAAAGCAGACCGGATGGTTCTTCAAAGTTAAAAATGACAGGCAACTGTGCCGTCAGTGGCTTTGTATTCAGCCTAAATGGTTTTATACAGCAAAATGGTGGTAAGAATTCTTACACTGCCAATATGTTTCGCTCATTTGCTAATTTGAAGCAAAGTAATTTTAGCGGCAAAAGAAGCGGATCAAAGATCAATTTCAGTTTCAAGGCGCGTGACCGCATTGGCAAACAAGATGTCTCTGCAAGAATAACAATGAACAGCAAGAGTGCAAAAGCTTTTGACGTTGCTATTAGTCGTACAGACCCAAAAAGTGGCAAGATTTTCAGCGTTGGGACAATTAGATTCTCAAAACGATAATTACATTACAAATTAAGCAATAAAAAAGCCGTCTTGTTTTTCAAGGCGGCTTTTTTATATTCTCATTTCATAATATTTAAGAGCTTATATTGATTGACCTGGCTTTTTCAGTTGCCTTGAAAGCTTTAATCAAATGGGCATCTCTTGCGTACATATCGTTGAAATATTTGACCGTGCCATCTTCTTGCGGCCAAGCTGTGAAGTAAGAGATATAAACTGGAACTTTTACAGATAGTTTTTCAGTTTTATTTTTCCCAGGTTTAATTTTCGCAAAAATTTGACTTTTGCTTTTACCAAGAACAGCTGCAGCCATTGCTTGTGGATCATGTAGTCTGACACAACCATGACTAAATGCCCTGTGCTCTCTTTTAAAGAGGCTTTTGGCAGGTGTGTCATGCATGTATATCGCATGTTTATTGGGGAACATGATTTTCAATGATCCCAAAGCATTTTTGGGGCCAGGTTTTTGACGTACACTGAACTGTGGGTTAGTACCAATTTCACTCCAGTTGATATTTGAAGAACTTAACTTCTTGCCTCCCCATGACCTAAGCTCGTAACCACGTTGATCAAGATATCCTGGATTGGACAAAGACTTTGGCGCAAACTCATTGACTATGATTGAACGCGGCACACCCCAATACGGATTGAAAGTTACATGCTCAATCTCGTCATAAAAGAAATTTGTCTGGTTTGATTTCTTGCCAACAACAACACGCATCGACAAGGCTTCTTTGCCATTTTCTATGTATCGAGCGCGGTATTCAGGTTGGTTGATAAAAACATGTCTCTCACCAAATTGATGTGGATGCCAGCGTAATCGCTCCATAGATAGTGCAATCTTCATCTCTTTATCAGCAGATGAAATACCAGCAAGCTTTGAAATTGTATTTCTTCCAATGATGCCGTCAGCACCAAGGCCAGCTTCTTTTTGATAGGCTTTCACCACCGCCACGAGTTCTTTTGAATAATCAAGATAGCCATAATACTCATTCAAGACTTCTGAATGCGTCTCCAATAGAGCAGCAGAGCCACGCTTTTTAATTGCCATAATGACATTTGGCAGTTCAGCGTGAGACTGGCGAGGTTTAATGAAGGTTTTTGGATTCAACTCAATCAGATCGTCTTCCGCATTTCGAAGTGCGGCAAGTTCACGCTTCAAAGCTACAAATTTTTTATTCGAAGGATGCAGAGTTTGCAGAGTGTGTTGCAAAATACTGCTATCCATAACCTCTTCCAAAACATCAGAAGATTGGCCGTAATGAACCGGAAAGTCATGATAGCCACTCAACCGATTTGGATTAATTGTTCCAAATTTGGCATCCATTGCGTATCGTAAAACGGCTGTAGTCAATGAAATTTCACGATCTATCTTTTCACGCGACAATGCTTTTTCATCCAGATCTATTGCCAATCTGGAGGCATCTACACTGTAATCACTTGGCCGCAGACCATATTCATTTGCTTGAGCGAGCACCTTAAAAGTCGATTTTGCCTTCTGGTTCCAGTTACCATCACTGTCTAGCCAATGATAATCTTGATTTTCTTTATAGAATTCAGAAACAGCTTCAGCCAGATGATTTTCAGCGCGCAAGTTCATTTTACCAGCATTGACTATATCAGCTGTAAGTGTCGTGATATTTACCTCATTTGCTTGATCAAGGTTATTGCCGGTTTCTGCCAAGGCAAAACTGACAGGTGCTGCAGCAAGAATAATTGGAGCGCGCTTCACAACGCGGTAGGTGTAATTTTTACTGGTTTGAACTTTCGCTAATTTTTTCTTCGGCTTGGGCTTGATTGATTGCGTAGTAAGATTTTGCTTATTTTGCTGATTTTGCAAAGCTTGCAATCTTTGTTTTTTTCTCAGCTTTCTCTCATGTGCTTTTTTGAAAAGAACTTCAAAAAGAGATTTTCTTTTCTGCGCAGCATCAGCAATAGCTGGTACGGATAAAACACTACCGGCAATTAAAGCAGATAAAAGCAAACGAGTATTCATAGAAATCTTCCTTGTAAAAGGGCGAAAGAGAAAATTACCTAACGTCATCATCTAGCATTGAAGTAATTGTCATTTCAAATCACAATTATTCTTAAACCAAATATATTAATGAATGTGACACATATCACACAATACTATTTTACAAATATAGCCGCATTAAAAAAAATGCCCGAACAAGCCGGGCATTAGAAATCTCAGATATTCGTCAAGCTTAGCGTGAGTAGAATTCAACCACCAGGTTTGGTTCCATAACAACTGGGTAAGGAACATCACCAAATGCTGGCTTACGAACGTATGTAGCCGTCATTTTGCTGTGATCTGCATCAATGTAATCAGGAACATCGCGCTCAGCCAATTGAATAGCTTCCAGTACAAAAGCGAGTTGCTTTGACTTTTCACGAACTTCAATCACATCACCAACTTTACAACGGTATGATGAAATATCTACTTTAGAACCGTTTACTTTAACGTGACCGTGGTTGATGAACTGACGCGCAGCAAAAACTGTTGCAACGAATTTTGCACGATACACGATTGCATCAAGACGGCTTTCCAGAAGACCAATCAGGTTTTCAGATGTATCACCTTTTTGACGAACAGCTTCACCATAGATTTTACGGAATTGTTTTTCAGAAATGTTACCGTAGTAACCTTTCAATTTTTGCTTCGCATGAAGCTGGATACCAAAATCAGATGGTTTACCTTTGCGACGCTGACCATGTTCACCTGGGCCGTACTCACGACGGTTCACAGGTGATTTTGGACGACCCCAAATATTTTCGCCTAGACGACGATCAATTTTATATTTAGCAGAAATACGCTTGCTCATTACATTTCCTTACGTAATATCAAAGTATTGCATCCAAAACCTCATGTTTTGGATGAAGGAAACGTACCCTCCTCTGCAAGACCATTTAGCCCTACCGACAGAAAACCTCACTCACGTTTTGTGAAAGTAATCACGGGATACGTTAGTCGTTAAAAAATACGAATATCAAATAACTTGTGTGAAATAGTCTATTAGTCGGTATAAAGTCAAGGATTATATGCAATTTATGCAGGTTTTAAGCCAAA
>CALHIB010000003.1 GCA_938030595.1 uncultured Rhizobiaceae group bacterium
GGAGAAACGCCTAAAGAATAAGCTTCTTCATCCATAGAGATTTCATTTGTTTTACCGTCTTTACCCATAAAACAAATACGCGGGAGCGCGTTCTCACGCTCCATCCAAATCACCCAATCCTTATAAGCGCTGCATGAAATAATCATGCGCCCAGCTTCATGAGGAATGAAATCTTTCCAGTTTCCCATCGAAGGTTTTTCGACAGCTGTTTCAACAATTTTGAAGTCGACTGCACCATTTGCATTGGTTTGAATGAGAAAACGATCTCCTTGATGCTCAAGTGAATATTCCAAACCATCTTGTCGCTCTTGTATCAGCATAGGTTCGGCTTCAACATCATCAGTTGGAATGATACGCAATTCATCTTGATCATTCATGCCAGCAGACAAAATAACATAAGCGTCCGAACGTGTTTTACCGACACCGCAATAAAAACGAGGATCTTTTTCTTCGTAGACTAGGACATCTTTATCAGGGGATGTGCCCAGCGTGTGGCGAAAGATTTTTGATGGGCGGTGGTTTTCATCAACACGACTGTAAAACAAGGTTGTTTCATTCGCCCAAGTAGCTGACCCAACATCCTTGATTTCCACATCGCGGTCTTTGCCCGTGTCTAAATCACGGAAGGTTAGTGCATAATATTCTGCACCCGATGTATCACGGCTCCATGCCAAGACTGAATGACTTGGGTCTTCATCGACAAAGCCGATTTCAAAATATTCTTTGCCATCAGCTTCCTTGTTTATATCAAGCAGGACTTCCTCTTCGCCACCATCGCGAGGCGAACGGATGCGAATTGGATGCTCTCCGCCTTCTACGTATTTCCAGGAATAGGCAAAAGGGCCATCTTTTACAGGAATAGAACTGTCATCTTCCTTTATGCGCCCGCGCATCTCAGCAATTAATGTTTCCTGCAAATTTTTTGTATCAGCCATAGCGGCTTCATAATATTCATTTTCGCTGTTGAGATAGTTTTTGATATCTTCTGGCAATTTCTTGGGCTCACGCATCGCCTCTTGCCAATTTTCAGCCCTAAGCCAGAAGTAATCGTCCTTCAGGGTAACACCATGGAACTCAGTAATGTGAGTTTTTTTGGCGGCCGAGGGGGCGCCTTTGATAGACGGGAAACGCGTTGTCATGGAAAAAATCCGTTATATTATTGATCGTCAGCTATAAAATCTAAAGCATGGCCATTCATGCAATATCTTTGCCCTGTTGGTTGTGGTCCATCATTAAATACATGCCCCAGATGTGCTTCGCAATCATGACAACGAATTTCTACACGAGTCATAAAAAAAGATCTGTCTTTATGTTCAGAAACAGAATTTTCTTCCATAGGCTCATAAAAACTTGGCCAACCAGTGCCTGAGTCAAACTTTGCAGCAGTGCGGAACAAATTATTTCCACAACAAACACATGTGAAAGTGCCATCTCTATGTTCATCTTGATGTGGGCCTGTAAACGCACGTTCGGTACCATGTTCTCGCGTCACATGATATTGCTCTGGCGTAAGCTGTTCACGCCATTCGGCATCTGTTTTTGATATTTTTGACATTGTTTTTATTGGCTTATTTTACTGAGTTGATCTTGCTTAATTACCTTTGGATATAAAACTAATCCATAGATAACTATATGAATATATATTGGCGCACTGGTCGACTTCTTCAATAGCAAAGCTAAAGATGGCATTAACAATAAAAATTAGAAGCGCTAATCTATCATTAATATTTCTTGACACCTTTATTTTGCCAAACTATTGAAATAACCAGATCGTAATTTGAAAATAGAAGTAAGCAAATATCAGATCACCATTTATATATTTGAGTATTGGAAATCTGGATTTGCTAAATATCATTATTTTACAACATTACGATTCTTGAGTTTAGTTTTATAGGCTGGCTGCAATGCTTAGGTATTGCTTGTAACTGGAGAGAAAAATGGAAAACCTAACGAGCGCATCTGAAAATAGCGCAGATAATTATGATACAGTATTGGAATTGGCGTCTGAAGTCGTTGCTGCTTATGTTGGCAATAATTCTGTGTCTACAACTGAATTACCTGCTTTGATTGGCGAAGTTTATGATGCTTTGAATAAAGCAAGCAAAAACAAGTCTGTTGGCGGTGTAAGCAACACTAGACCTGCTGTACCAATCAAAAAATCAATGACAGATGACTATTTGATTTGTCTTGAAGATGGCAAAAAATTTAAATCATTAAAACGTCACTTGCGTAGTCATTACGATATTTCTCCAGAGGAGTATCGTGAAAAGTGGGGACTTCCATTAGATTATCCAATGGTTGCACCAAACTACGCGAAAGCTCGATCGCAATTAGCTAAGACTATGGGTCTTGGTAGAAAACCTGGTCAAAAAATTAAAAAGAAAAGCTGATTTTAAATAAGCAATTTTTAAGCGCAGGGATTTTCCAAATCCCTGCGTTTTTTTATTAGTTCCCTCTGCAATCTGCGTAACTCAATATGCCGTGTGAAATTGTAGTGAGCAGAATTTTTAAGTGATTTTTTTTGCTCACTCAAAATGTGTGAGTTAACAATAAGAAGAATACGTCCCAAACTGCTCAGTGTGCTGAGTTGATCTTCTTTACATACCAATCCCACCAAGCTCTTAATTCTACTTGCAGTTGCTTTTGATGTAGCAGAAATTTTGTCACTCTGCTTCACGTACATGAGCGCTGATGCTTTAACAGCATCCAAGAGTTCTTTAGAGAACTGATTATTTTTCAAATATTTCACCCCACGAGTTTCAGTTTATTGTCCGTTACAAATCAGGGCGGGGAATTTTTAATAGATGTCTAAAATCAAATATTCTGGTTAAGTAACTGTCTTTATTAAGAAAAAAATTAAACTCAATTGATAACGACTAGAATAGTTTTCCCCATAGTCATTGATTTACTCTAGTAATAGGAATATATTCATATTGGGGAGAGAAAAGTAATGAATGCACCAGCACTATGTTGTGTTTCGGCACATCAAACAAACAATAGAAAGTCATTTAAACGGCATAGTAAAGTAAAAGGGAGCATGACACCAAATATTCATAGCTATGGTATAACATCATTGAACAAGCCTGGTGATAGATTATTGGCAACGTTTGTGAACCAAATGGTTGCTTCTGCGTATGAAATACCTTCGCAAAGACTATTAAAAGATGATCGCGGCACTGCCAAAGCAACACGAGCTAGGCAAATTTCAATATATTTAATGCACACTGGATTATCATTTTCTCTCTCAAAGATTTCCCGTATCTATAGAAAAGATCGCACAACAATAGGATATGCATGCCGTGTGGTTGAAGATTTGAGAGATACTCCAGCTTTCGATGATCGGTTGATTGAGTTAGAAGAAACAATAAACACAGTCTTGATATTAGCTGCATATATCCCTGAAAATGGGGGGCAAAATGCAAAATAAAGCCAAGCAGGAAGAGCTGCGACATTCACTTAGATTGCTAAAATTACTCTCTAAACGTTTCAAGACAGGCCTTGAATATCGGATGGAAGAAGACGTTGCTATAATTGTTTTAAATGAAAATCAATATCGCTTTAGTTATGACCTTATAAGGAAACTATGTGACAAAAAATACTTGGTTACATTCCCTAATGTAATAAAAATTACTGATTCAGGTACGGCTTATTTAAAGAAACAGTTAAATCCGGATTCGCTTCTTGCAAGTGCAGATAATCACATTGCGGAAACGACTATCATTCATGATCGTCAATATCATCAAGTTCAGATGAACATGAATGAATCGCCTTTGCTGAGGTTATTTTCACGAAAAACAAAAAACGGTACAAGTTATATCACCATGGAAGAGTTTCAAGCCGGCGAGCGTTTGCGTCAGGACTTTGAGCGCGGACAATTACAACCAAAGATTACTGCAAGTTTGCAAGGCTCGATGGGTTCTGCAGGCAGGGCGGGTAGAAGTAGTGTCGAGGAGATTACAGATTTTGCACTGGACGCAAGAAAGCGTGTTGGTAAGGCAATAGAGAACCTTGGCCCTGAATTATCAGGAGTTACTCTGGATATATGTTGTTTCTTGAAAGGTTTGGAGAGTGTAGAGCGTGAAAGAGCATGGCCACCTCGCTCAGCAAAACTGATGCTCAAAACTGCTCTTGCATTGCTGGCCAGACATTATGGAATTTCCGGATATGAAAACCAGCGTACGAATAAACACACTTCATGGGGAGGAGCTGATTATCGACCAACCATAAACCGTACCTAATTCAATGCGTCTGTGGCATGGGTCTTGATACGTTCAACCAGCGATCGTAAACCATTCGATCGCTGGGGAGTGATATGTTCTGATAAATCAATCGAGTCAAAAATTTGTCTTTCATCAGTAGCAAGAATGTCTGAAGCTTTTTTATCAGAAAAAATTGCAATGGTGATTGCCACAAGGCCACTTACGATATGAGCATCGGAAGCGCCTTTGAAGCTTAATACAGGGTCTGTGCCGGATGATTTTTCAGAAGTAACCCAAACCTGGCTAACGCATCCTTGAACTTTATTAGCTGCAGTTTGCTCTTCTTCAGGAAAATCGGGAAGCGCACCTCCCAATTCAATCAGGTATTTGTAGCGATCATCCCAATCATCCAAAAACTGAAAGTTTTCAATTATCTCTTCAATATCCATTTTAACATCGACCCTGATTTGTATCAGCTAAGTATATAGGACGGATGAAGCTGGATTGGTAATATTTATTTTTGAATAGAGCTTGTTTTTATCTGATCAACTTCGGTGGATGAATTGCCAGCATCTTGTTGGTCAGTAAACTTACTCAGTGTACCACGAACAGTCATCATAGCACTTTGTGCCAACGCTTTCCCTGTAATACAAGTTTCGACATTACGTTCACAAAATGAAGAAATATCTGAATAGATAGAATGAGCTGCACTAAAAGTGTCGTAGGTTGTTATTTCAGCAGTTGGTACTGTCTTTTGGTTTGCGCTCTTCTCTCTAATGGTCTCTGCAGGCAAAAGAACTGCTGCAAGGCCAAGCGCTATGATTAATCTAAACATTTATATTCACCTGTCTCCCGTTCTCTGCATGTATAACAGGGAAGGTTTAAGTCCCATTTTAGGAATGTTAGGGAATTTGATTCAAATTTTATAAATTGCGTTTACTATGGTTTTGGAAAGGTTCTGTTTACCATGACTTGAGAAAGCCTTGCTTTATAGCGGGTTTTTGGTGATTTCTTATCCATAAAACGCTGGCATTAGGATTCCATTAAATACGTTGTGTAACCAATCTTGCTAACCATAATTGGCGAGTAATGTTTTGAGTAACGCTTTTAAAAGATCATTGAATAAACTGACAAGTGTTGTCGGGATCCAGCATCATAGCACCTGTGTGCTAGATGAAGGTAATAATTTTTTATCAGCTGAGGTATGTGCAGTTTTAAATAGCATGCCCGATAACACATCACTTCATACAGCAAATGGAGATGCTGTCTGGGTATCGAAAAATGCAAAGAAAACATTTACGGCGACTTCACCAAACTTGCTTGGAAAAGCATTTTTTGATGCAGCAAATCCGCAGGATAAGCTAAAGATTTTTAAAGCCTTTTCTGATTGCGCAAATTTGGGAGAAACTCAATCAATAGTCTTTCGCGCGCAGCAACAAGTCAACACAGGCAATGTTGAAGCTTATACATATGAATTGAGGATTTCTGCTTATCAGTATGATAATCAAGAACTGTATTTGGCCTTGATACGCGATATCACTACTGAACAATGTGAGCTTGATAGAGCTCATAAAGAAATCAAGCAAGCCAACGCATCTAACAGTACCAAAAGCTTGTTTTTATCAAATATGAGCCACGAATTGCGCACGCCATTAAATGCAATCATTGGTTTTTCACAAATGTTGATGGGTGAGGCAGCTCTTGTTATTTCTGAAGACAAGAAAACAGAATATGCTGAACATATTAATCAGTCAGCAAATCATCTTTTAAATATTATCAATGATGTTCTTGATTTATCTAAAATTGAAGCTGGCAAATTTCAGATTATTCCAGAAGTCCTCAATGTCTCGCAAGAGCTTGAGTCAACTCTAAAATTGATGGACCCCCTTGCAAGCAAAGCAAAGCTTTCAATTAAGACTGAAATTGCCGACGAACTGCCAAATATTACTGCTGATCCACGTGCCTTACGTCAGATAATTATGAATTTGGTTGCCAACGCGATTAAATTTTCAACAGAACACAGTCAAGTTAAAGTCACATTGAAACGAGACAGACGAAAAATAAGACTTGAGGTTGCTGACAATGGTTTGGGTATGAAACCGGAAGCTGTTGAGCAACTTGGCAAGTCATTTTTTCAAGTAGAGCAAACTGCATCAAGACGTTTTGAAGGAACAGGACTTGGGCTTTCAATCGTGTTTGGTCTTATTAAGCTCCATGATGGCACTATCAGTTTCAGGAGCAAACTGGAACAAGGGACAACTGTATCTGTTGAACTGCCAATATCTAACCAAAAATCTATTCCTGTCCCATCAGATCCGGATGAGGCAATTGTTTTCCTGAATGAGGCGAGGGAGCCTAATTTACTAAGAAAACTCGATAAAATTCCAACTGTTCGTAAAGCGGGGTAAGTCTATGCAACTTATAAAACAAACATCATCATTATTATTACGAGCAGTGATAGAAAAGCCAGGAAGTGCAGCTGGGCTCGTAGTTTTTGGTTTGGGTTTTGCCTTGGTAGCGGGCAATGCACTTTATTCCCAAGAAGGTCAACATCAAGATCCATTATGGTCAACTGCTAAGGAAACTGAGAGACTTTCAGAAAACTATGAGCCAGAAATCGCAAAAGTTAGTCGCAAGAATACTATAACCAGAAGTGTTCTTACACAGCGCATTAGTTTGAAAAATGTGCCAGTACCAACTATTAGCCCTGTAAGAAGCAAATCTGTTGCCGCGCATTCTTCCCTGGTGAGAGATGTCCAGTCTGTTCTAGCAGATATTGGTTTCTACACAGGCAAGGTCGACGGCATTTACGGCAGCGGAACTAAAGCCGCAATTATGAAATTCCAAGAGCGTTCTGGTATCATTCCGAACGGTGAAGCAAGTTATGGTTTGTTGAGCAACTTGAAATCAGTTCAGGCTGTAACAGGCACGCAACAAACTGCAAGCGTTCAACCCAAACAAACGGGTGCAAGTGCCTTGCCGCAAGTATTGGTCTTTGATGCGGAAACGGTTGCTCGTATTCAAACCGGACTAAAAGAAAACTTTGGTGATGAAAACATCAGTATTGATGGTGTTATGGGTAGCCAAACGAAGAATGCCATTAAGCGCTTTCAACAACGTTTCAAGTTGCCTGTATCAGGCGATCTGGATAATAAGACACTTGAAAAGATGTTATCTGTAGGCATATTAGCGAGCATCTAACTTTACCAGCTTGGTGTAAGCATAAAGGACAGAAAATGCGTTTAACCAGTGCCATGTGGTTCGCAGTCTTCATGCGATCTGAAAGTGCACGAGGCGCTTATGTATCGGTTATCAAATCAGGAGCCCAGCAAGCAGGAGCCTTATTTGTGATAGAAAATCATCTCAACGGATTATTCAACCTTTACGCGCCTGCTCCCCAAGCATTCTTTGATGAAGACAGCGACGGTGACCGCAAGTTTGAATGCGTTCTAAAAAATGCCAGTGAAGCTGAAATTGATGCTTATATGGATAAGCAAAAGCACTTTGACCCAGACCTTTGGATCATTGAAACTGAATCAGGAAGTGGCGACCTTTCATTGGTAATCACTGAGACTTAACCTAAACATATTATGCGATTAATTTTTCTTCCTGATAGGAGGCGTTGTTATCCTGTTTTTGCCTAAGCAGAATTGCGCGTCTGTCTCTTGCTGCCAGAGAAAGAGCGTAGCGTGTTGTGGATTTATCTTCACCATCGTGGAAAAACTCTCTTGAGAAATCAGCGCCAAGTTTTGTAAAGTATACAAGGCAATGTTCACGATTGAGGTTTTTATACTTTTCCATCACAACTTTGAAAATCTTTGCATTTCTTCCGATGTTGCGGTTTAGCATTAATAATATTCTGGCCGCACTAATTTCTCTAATTTCCATGGCACAAAGGAGGCTGGCCAACATGCCTGCATCCTGGTTCGCAAGAAGCTTAATAGTTGTTTGATGTTTCAAGCCGCAAAAGTGTTCAACCGATTTTGCAAAACTGGATAGGTCACTAAAACGGGCACTTGCTAATAATTGGTGTTCTATTTGTTTTTGCGTGATTTTCGTAAACGTCGATTTTGCAGGTTTGCCTGCAGGCTTTCGTCCTAGTTTTCCACCTACATTTGCTAATTGTAATAATGAGGCAGATAGGTCTTTTGATTTTGGTGATACCGAAGGTTTTTCAAGTTTTACATGTGAATGTGTAATTGTTTCTGCTGGCTGTTCCACCCATTTATTTGAGCTTGTTGGTGCATTGATCAGTTCAAGAATTTTCGGGTTTTCCACCAAAGCACGATTTGAATTTAGAGCATGATAAATTTGCCTGTTTTCATCATCTAACTTCAACAAGGCTTTAATAGTTGATGCATCAAGGTCAACCCGTCTTGCAATGACTTTACCATGCTCAATCGAACATTTTTCAACAATCAGGTTAAGGTCAGCTGGTTGTAAAACGGGTGAATATAACAACGGAAGATTCGCAATTGCTATCTCTTCCAAGGCAAAAAAGATGATTATTGGCTTCGGCGCATATTCGCAAGCGCTCAAATTTTTTGCAATAACTTTACGCTCACGATTATCTGTATTCAAAATTAGTGTGTAAAACTGCTCTTTGAATGAAGATACATCATGCTTTGTTGGTCGAATAAGAGTGCTAAATCTACTCGATAAATCAACCAAGGCAGAGCAATTTCTCTTTGCCTTTACATGTCTGTTATTTGTTCTTTTTTCTATAGATAATATATCTTGCAAGGCCCCATCTTCCTATCAAGTGATTCTATATAAACTATTCTTCCATTAAAAATGTTTACAACCTGTTAACCATGTTTGGTTTTTATAAAAGGAACGATTCATTTTTTATTTTCTTTGAAAATGGATTTTAGAATACACCCATAAGAACCTTTGGTTCTTTTAATTGGAGAAACTGAATGAGTAATATTCTAAAGTTTCCACTGCAACGCGTACAAAGACGATCATATGAAATGCCGGAAATTTCACATGAAGCAGATATTTTAGTGTTTGAAGGTGTGCGTTATGAAAAAGCTAGCCTTGAAGAAAAGGTTCTTCGCCGCAAGAAAAGATCAAAAATCAAATCTTAAGCATCAGGCACAATCGCAATATTTGTGTTGTACGGCATGCACTTAGCGCTTTTTAAAAAATCATCAGAGTGTGTCTGCCAGCTGGGATCAGGCACCAGGGCACGCAGGAGTACAAAACCCTTCATATTCTGACTTTCAACCAGAATAGATGATTCAATTTCTTCTGGTTGTGTTTGCCGGATATCAGCCATTTGAATAGGGTTTACAATCACCACTCTAAGTTCATTTTTAATAGCTGTACGGTCATTCATGCTGTAAATGATTTTACCGGTTTCATCAAAAACTGACGCAGACCAAAAAGTCTTTGCTTCATTTCCAATAATCTGGATTGCTGTTTTCGTCAGATCAAACTTGCAAACGGAAAGTTTTAAATACGGATCACTGGTGGAAATGCCAAATGCATTGCCATCACCAATATGATAAAATTGGTGCGTGTCCAATTTTGCAGCAATCTGCTTTGCAGCATCTTTTGACCCTAGTGACGGTATCAACAAAATGATAACGATATGAATAATACCAGCAAGGATTAAGCTGCATACTCCAAGATATATTAGTCGAGTTTTCATTCCTGACACCCAATTAACTTGATGCGTGGCATCTGCGGATCAATTACACCTGAATTGCTAGTAATCGGTGTATCATACAACCGCAAAATCAGTTTGAAATCTCCGCTGCCTTTTGTGATCATCCAATTGCCTGATCTCGGTGTGCTGCTAATTTTTATAACAAAAGATGAATCCGGGTATCGAACTAAATTACCTGAATAAAGAGCTGATTTTTGGGCTGCATCATTCACAACTAAATTTCCAGCATCATCATATGCAGATAAAGTCCAAAGCCTGGCAGAAGAAGTTTGACCAGCTACTTCGTAATTACATTCTTTTGATAGACGCTTTCCATCTTGATCATTGATTGCTTCAAAAGCCAAGCCTTCTGCTGCACCCAACGGAATGGTACCATCGCTCGTTGCCTTGGCGCTTGTATAGGGATCGACCTGGGCACCACCAACAAATGGCCATGCTGACCAAGGGCCGGTATTAACTGCGCCAATTCCATGCGTACGTTGCAAAGCAAAGTTTGCACTTATGCCACCCAGGAGCAGCCCAATAAATAATACGATTGCAGCATTGATAATGATACGCATAGAATTATTGCTTAATACTTTGGTTGGACGATATTATTATTCATTGTGTTGAAGTATCCGAATTTTCAAAGTTTGCAATCTCACCATTAAGTTTAAGCTTTTTTGCACCTTGAAATATTTTTTCCAACGCTCTCAAACGCTCTTCTGATTGCTTGGATAAAAGCTTTGGTCTTAGAGGCTGCGTTTCGGTTTCTTCCGGGCGGGGTACCACGTTATTAACAGGTTCATCTGATCTGCCAGGTAGTGGGTTTTCTATGTATGGTATGGGGCGTAGTTCAAGATTTTTATGGGCATAGGTCATAAACTTCTGCCAGGTCATTGCCGGCAGGCGCCCGCCAGTTAAGCGTCTGGTGGGTTGATAGTTGTCATTACCAAACCAAACCGCCGAAACATAATTGCCCGTATATCCTACAAACCATGCATCACGGTAAGCTTGAGTTGTACCGGTTTTACCAGCCGCACGAATACCATTTAAGGCAGCACGTTTTGCCGTGCCCCATTCTGGTATCTGTGCCATCATTTTATTCATGGCTGCGACTGTGTCTTCCTTTAGTACCTGCGGGGCTGCCTTTGCGTCTTCGCGAATGTCAAAGAGTATATTGCCAGATGTATCCAGTATTTGAGACACACCAAATCGATTTAATTTTTTCCCGCCGGTCATAAATGTTCCATAACCAGATGCCATTTCAAGAACGGTAACACCATTTGACCCGAGAACCATCGGTGGATTAACGACCATCTCGGATTCGATGCCCATATCCCGAGCAGTTTTTACCAAGCGGTCACCACCCAGTGGTTTCAGGCCATCACGACCAAGGTACATTTTCACGGGAACAGTATTAATGGATTTCACCAGTGCTGTAGTCATATCCATACGGCCACGGAAATTTGGTGTGTAGTTGCGTGGGCACCAGTTTCTGCCAAACCTTACAACACAAACCCGTCCATCCGTAACTCTTGTTTTTTCATTATAACCAAAGTTGTTGATGGATGAAGCATAGACAAATGGTTTGAATGAAGAACCTGGTTGGCGTTTTGAAAGCGTCGCCCGATTAAACTGACTTTGTCCGTAATCGCGGCCACCCACCATGGCACGTACAGCGCCCTCGTGGTCAATAACAACCATCGCAGCATCTCTCACACCGTATTGTGTGCCAAATTGACGAAGATGCGTTTCAACAGATTCTTCTGCTGCTTTTTGCAGGTCGAGATCAACTGTAGATTTAACAACCAGATTTCTTGTTTTGAATTTAACGGCAGTTTTGCGAACTTCATCATATGCCCAATCAAGGAAATAGTTAGGTCCCTGTAGGTCTTCTCTAGGCACAACGCTGGCGGGTTCACGTCTGGCTCTGATAACTTGTCCTTCGGTCATAAACCCGGCCTGCACCATGTTGGTAAGGACTTCGTTTGCACGTGCGCGAGCTGCAGGTAGATTGATGTGCGGGGCGTATTTCCCCGGAGCTTTATATAATCCAGCAAGCATGGCGGCTTCTGCCAGAGTTACATCTTTGATGTTTTTATCAAAATAATACTGAGCTGCCGCCGCAATACCAAAGTTGCCGCCACCCATGTAAGCGCGGTCAATGTAAAGTTTGAGAATTTCTTTCTTAGACAAGTTTGTCTCAAGCCATAATGACAGAAATGCTTCCTTGATTTTTCTATCCAGAGTTCGCTCATTGGTCAGAAATAGGTTTTTGGCAAGCTGCTGCGTTATGGTACTACCGCCTTGAACCACAGAATTTGCACGAACATTTTCAGCCATTGCGCGAACCAAGCCTAAAAAGTCGATGCCAATATGTTCGAAGAAGCGTCGATCTTCTGTTGAAAGCACTGCCTTGATAAAATGATCAGGCAGAGCGTCCAGTTCTTCTGCTGCGTTTTGGCGAATGCCGCGGCGGCCGATTTCCTTGCCATTTCTATCTAAAAACAGAACAGAATAATCATCCTGACTGCGCCAGTCTTTTTGGGTTTCCTCGAAAGCGGGAAGGGCAAGAGCCAGCATAGCTATAGAGCCTAGAACCCCAAGCGTAATACTTTCATCAAAAATCTCGACCAGGAACCGTTTGAAACCTTTTACACGAAATTTTCTGAAGAAAATGGTTATACTTTCCCAGCGTTCACCCGCGTCGGAGAACATGCGGTAGAGCGATGAATCAATCCAGGAATCGATATCAAGTAGCTTGTTCCAACCGCCACTTTTTTTCTGATTTTTAAATGGATCACGCAAACGGATTGTTCCTTATTTCTCAATTCAGGTATTTCTATAACATAATTGATAGCGTTTGAATGGAAAAATCATCATATGACTTTATAGTTTCTCAAATTCTGGTAAACGCCAGTTACAACAAATCTGGAAGTAAATTATGGCAGATCGCCCATTTTGGAAAACAAAAACGCTAGAACAAATGTCTAAGACTGAGTGGGAGTCGCTTTGCGATGGTTGTGGCAAGTGTTGTCTTAACAAGCTGGAGGACTGGGATACTGCTGAAATTTACTGGACTAATATCGGTTGTGAACTTCTTGATTGCGATAGTTGTCGCTGTAAGGATTATGGTAATCGCTTTGAGCTGGTTTCTGATTGCATCCAACTGACACCCGAAACTGTTCGTAGTTTGACCTGGCTGCCTCCTACCTGCGCATACCGTTTGGTACGAGATGGCGAAGACCTTTTTGATTGGCACCCGCTCATATCAGGTGATCCAGAAACGGTTCATAAAGCGGGTATAAGTGTGAAAGGCAGAGCCATTCCTGACGATGGAAAACCTGCAGAAGAATACGAAGATAACTTGGTAGATTGGCCCAGAGAGATTTATATTCCTTAAACGGATTTCACAGGCTTAAGATTTTTAATGTCGTTTGCAGCAAGTGTTCCTGGCAATCCACTAGAGCCATACACGCCAATTGGGTTATGATTTTCATCAAGTGCCAACGATTCGTTTTCGATGTTAGGAAGATGCTGCGTGTCTATTGAGCTTTCGCCTTTACCTGCAATTGGTTTTGCCACTGAACCACTCCCAACCCGTGATGGGTTTCGTTTTACACTTACGACGTTACTCTCAACATTGTTAAATGATGCAGAGCAAATGTTTGGCCCACGTGACATGTCTTATACGCCAGTGGGAATTGAGTTTTACGGAAATAGACCACAAGTCTGGTATCCCGGTACCAATAAACATATATCAATAATCTTAACAGATAGTGCGCGTGAAGACCCAGCGCAGGCCATTTTTCAATTAGCGCATGAAGTGATGCACCTACTATCGCCAACAGGCGGAGCAAATGCCCCTGTAATCGAAGAAGGGTTAAGCGCCTTATTCCAACAACGTGCCAACGAAGTTTATGATCTAGATCTACATCTTGTAGCAGTGCCTTATGTCAAGGCAACAGAGCTGGCAAATATGCTCTTGAAAGGTGAGCCTAGTATTATAAAGCGTTTGAGAAAAATTGAGCCTGCCTTTCATAAATGGACACCACGATTTTTAGTTTCAGAGGCAAGGATATCTCGCGCTTTGGCAGAAGAACTATGTGAGCCATTTATAGATTTTGAAACTCGAGAAAAATAATTTCAAAATAATAGGAATTTATTCTTGACACCGAAACGGTGTTGGGGTACATTATTTATACGATCGGAGAAGTGCGGATAGCACTCTTTGAGCCTTAAATCATACATTTGTATTTTGCTTAATTAGCTGCCTTTTCTATAGGTGGCTTTTTTGCGTTTAAGTATCTCATACTGTTTCAAACGGGGAATATGTTTTGTCAGATGAACCAAGTCAACTGGAAGAAATCGCAATTAAATTTCGTAACAAATTACTTGATAAGGTTTCTAAATTTGAAGACGTGGAAGCGGATGAAGCAATCTCTTCTGAGCAGCAATTAAAATCGTATATGGGATTTTTCAAGTTACTTCAAAGTTTGGAAGAAATGATAAAACGGGTGCAACAAGAACGTGAAAAAAAGTCTGACAGGGGAGTGGATATATTGGAATTCCGCCGAGAGCTTGAAGAACAAATTGCCAAACTTGTCGACGCAAAAACTCAGGCAATTATTCCTTGAGGAGTTAGACGAAAAAGCAATCGAGGTCATTAAGGCTGACTGGCCGTTATGGGCGAGATTAAAACAAAGGCCTCCACTATGCGACTGGCGGACATGGCTAGTTTTGGGAGGACGTGGCGCAGGCAAAACAAGAACCGGAGCTGAGTGGCTTAAGGGGGTTGCAATGGCAGACCCGCATTATCCAGGCTCAAGTGGCGGCAGGATAGCGCTGGTAGGAACAAGCTATGATGACATGCGTGATGTCATGGTTGAAGGAGAATCCGGATTACTCGCAATCCATAAAAAATCAGAACGCCCGCAATGGATTGCCTCTCGAAAAGAGCTAATTTGGTCTAATGGTACGATTGGAAAATTGTTCTCTTCAATCAACCCTGAAGGGCTGAGGGGGAGTCAATTTGGAGCTGTATGGTGCGATGAAATCTGCAAGTGGCAAAATCTGCAACAAACTTGGGACATGCTACAATTTTGTTTAAGGTTGGGAAAAAATCCAAGGCAGGTTGTGACAACCACACCCAAGCCCTTAAAGCTTTTGAAGGCGCTGATCAAAGATCCAACAACCATAACAGTGCGTTCCACAACATCAGAGAATGCGAGCAATTTGGCTGACGGGTTTTTAGAGTATGTTGAAGGAATATACTCAGGCACCCGCTTAGGCAGGCAAGAGCTTGAAGGTGAAATTATTGAAAACAATGAATATGCATTGTGGCGTAGGGAACAAATTGAAGCATCCAGATTAGACAAGCCAGCACAAATAAATCGCATCGTCATCGCAGTTGATCCGCCAGCTGGCTCAAATTCCAAGTCAGCATCTTGTGGTATTATTGCCGCTGGCATTTTGCCTGATGGGAAGTGTTGTGTCCTGGAAGACAGAACAATATCCAAGGCCACGCCAGATCGGTGGGCAGCGGAAGTTGTTGCACTTTATCAATTGTTGGAAGCTGATTTGATTGTTGCTGAGGTAAACCAGGGTGGTGACATGGTAAAAACGGTCATTCATACGATCGATCCAACAGTACCAGTGCGTTCAGTACATGCAAGTCGTGGCAAGTGGATAAGAGCTGAACCAGTAGCGCTTTTGTATGAGCGGGGACGAGTTTTCCATGCAGAAAAATTTGCAGAACTTGAAGACCAAATGTGCGCCTTTACACCAGATGGAATAGCAGATGGTGTCTCGCCTGATCGGGTAGATGCGCTTGTTTGGGCAATTACAGAACTGGCGCTCACTAAACGCAGCGAACCTCGCGTACGCAGTGCATAAATTCAACAAATAACGGGATTAATAATGAACCGATTTTTTAACTGGTTGAAATCATCAACCAATACACATGCACGTCTGGAAGAAAAACAATCTACCGGTTCGTTAATTGCTTTTCATTCCGCAGGCAATGCAATTTGGTCTGCAATGGATGGCGGTGATCTGGCAGGACAAGCCTTTGCACGCAATCCGGTAGTGTATCGTTGTATTAGAATGATCAGTGAAGCAGCTGGTTCATTACCCTTTATGGTACGCGAGGAAAGGGTGGAAGTGCATGAGCATCCGCTTCTTGAAGTTTTATCAAAGCCAAATGCGCGTCAATCTGGACCTAAATTTCTTGAGGCCATGTATGGTCATTTGTTGATTGCAGGAAATGTCTATTTGACAAAAATAGAAGTTGCCGAACAACTTCGTGAAATTCATATTCTGGATCCTGCTAAAGTACGCCCGGTTTTGGATGAAAAAGGTTGGCCAAAGTTCTATGAATATGTTTCGGGGTCAGTTGTAACCCGTTATGATCTAAGCGAGATTTTACATCTGGCTTTATTTAATCCATCAGATGATATTAACGGTCTCTCACCTTTGTCTTCAGCGCATATGGCTTTGGATATTCATAACGCTGCAAGCAATTGGAACAAAGCTTTATTGGACAACTCGGCTCGCCCTTCAGGAGCGTTGGTTTATGCATCATCCGCAGGTGAGAATTTGACTGACGATCAATTTAATCGCCTAAAAAATGAACTGGAAGAAGGCTACACTGGCTCAACCAGAGCAGGACGTCCTATGCTGCTGGAAGGTGGGCTTGATTGGAAGGCCATGGGATATAGTCCGCGTGATATGGACTTCATGCAGGCAAAAAATGGTGCAGCACGTGAAATTGCTTTGGCTTTTGGGGTGCCTCCAATGTTGTTGGGAATTCCAGGTGATAATACTTATTCAAACTATCAAGAAGCCAATCGTGCATTTTGGCGACAAACTGTTTTACCGCTAGCGAATAAAACGTCTTGCGATATGGGAAATTGGCTTGCCAGTGATTTTACTGGAAACCTCACACTCATTCCGAATGTTGAAATGGTTGATGCTTTGGCATCAGATCGGGAAGGGTTATGGGCACGTTTGGGGCAGGCAGATTTCCTCACCGCAAATGAAAAGCGGGAAGCTTTGGGTTATCTCCCGATGGATGACGAAGGCATCGTTTAGAATGTCTGTTTCTTTTACAAACCCTAGTGAGATTCCGGAACAAGTTTGGATATTTATTGCGAAAGTCATTGGTGCAATTTGTGGGTCTGCAATATCTATAGCGTATTTATTACCCGCCAACAGGCGTGAAGCGTTCACACGATTTTTTGTTGGCATTACGATCGGAATGATTTTTGGAACATCAGCCGGCATTAAGCTTGCTGACTATTTGAGTATATCTGATCGCATGTCTGAAATCGAAATAGCTCTGTCAGGGGCTGCGGTCGCAAGCCTTTGTGCCTGGTGGGGGCTGGGTGCTCTCAATCGCCTCACATCGCGGCTGGGCGTTACAAAATAAATTTTTGATAACATGGAGAATAGCATGAAACAACGAGGGCTAATGGCTCAGCGTGAGACTAAATTTGCGCCTGTTACTGTCCAGGACATAAAACTTGATGGCAGCTTTTCAGGCTATGCAAGTGTCTTTGGTGCTGTGGACCAAGGTAATGACATGGTGGCAAAGGGGGCGTTTGCAAATTCTTTGAAAAACCGAAAGCCCACAGACATACGCATGTTATTCCAGCATGACCCTGATCAGCCAATTGGATGCTGGAAAAAAATCATTGAAGATAAAAAAGGTCTGTACGTTGAAGGTAAGATTACACGCGGTGTGAGGCGCAGTGAAGAAGTCTTGGAGCTTATGCGAGAAGGTGCTTTGGATGGGCTATCCATTGGTTTCAAAACAAAGCGCGCGCGGGTAAATCCCGCAACAAAAATACGTACAATTTTGGCAGCAGACCTTTGGGAAATTTCCATTGTTACATTTCCGCTTCTTGAAGAAGCGCGGATTGAAACGGTGAAGAGTTTCAGAAAAAACAAACTTCCAACTCAACGAGAATTTGAACGATGGCTAACGCGGGATGCGGGGCTGTCGAGGCGTGAAGCAAAGATGATTATTTCAAATGGCTTCAACGCACTCCACGCTAAGCAGGATGCGAGCGTGGAACCAACCCTTGCAGACAAGATCCGCAAGGCAACACAAACCCTATCTTGCTTAAGATAAACAAGGACATAAAATATGAAAACACAAATCAAACGCGCACCAGAAGCAAAAGCTGCAACCGGTCAAGCGCAAGATGTTGCAGAATGCTTCGATGAGTTTATGGAAGCATTTGAAGCCTTCAAGGAAACCAATGATGAACGCTTGGCACAAGTTGAAAATCAGGTTTCCGAAGATGTCGTTACGGTTGAAAAGATGAACCGTATCAATAAGGCGCTTGATGAACAAAAGTCCCTGATGGACAACTTGCTACTTAAAGGCAAACGTCCGTCTGTTGGTGGCACCGCAGTGACATCAATTGTAGGCATTGAACACAAACAGGCGTTTAATGATTATATTCGCGGCGGTCGTGAAGATGGTCTTCGTCGCCATGAACAAAAAGCGCTTTCTTATGGTTCTGATGCTGATGGTGGCTACTTGGTACCAGATGAAACTGCTACTGAAATTGGCCGCCGTCTGGCGCTTGGTTCACCAATTCGCTCAATTGCTGGTGTGCAACTTGTTTCATCGTCAGTTTATAAAAAACCATTTGCAGTAACTGGACCTGCCACAGGATGGGCCTCTGAAACAGAAATCCGTTCAGAAACAGCTTCTCCAACCTTGTCTGAACTTCAATTCCCAACCATGGAACTTTATGCAATGCCGGCAGCAACGTCTCAACTGTTGGATGATGCAGCTGTTGACATTGATGCCTGGATTGCAAGTGAAGTGGAACAAGCTTTTGCAGAACAGGAAAGTGCAGCCTTTATTAATGGTGATGGCGTTAACAAACCACGTGGGTTCTTAACGCATTCTACCGTTGATGAAAGCAATTGGTCTTGGGGTAATCTTGGTACTGTTTCTACAGGCAACGATGGTGCCTTTGCAGATGAAGATGCCTCTGACACACTTGTTGATACGATCTATTCGTTGAAAGCAGGTCATCGTCAGAATGCAAATTGGGTCATGAACCGCAAGACACAAGCTGAAGTCCGTAAACTCAAGGATGCCGACGGTAATTACCTATGGCAAGCACCTGCCGCAGTTGGGCAATCAGCGAGTCTGATGGGCTTTGGCGTTGTGGAAGCAGAGGATATGCCGGACATGGCAGCAAACAGTCTTTCAATGGCTTTTGGTGATTTCAACCGCGGCTATTTGATTGTTGATCGTGCAGGGGTTCGTGTTCTGCGTGATCCTTACTCAGCTAAACCCTATGTCTTGTTCTATACGACCAAGCGTGTTGGTGGTGGTGTTCAGGATTTTGATGCCATTAAACTTGTAAAATTCGGTACAAACTAACAACGTCTCCTCCCTCGTTGTTGCCCTATATTGGGCATGTACTGAACTGGCCCCGTCAAAATTTGGCGGGGCTTTTCTTATTCTTAATCAGGAAAACCAAATGCCATTAGCTATCCTAACGCCTCCTGAGGCCAATCCTGTAAGCCTTCCACAAATCAAACGCCATTTGCGTATCGATCATGCGGAAGATGATGAATATTTGATCGAAATTGCCGAGGCTGCGACATTGCATGTCGAAGCGTTAATTGGTCAATCACTCATCACTAGAACAGTACGCCAATTCGTAGATACGGTTCCTGCCAGTCGCAGTATTCCCTTGGAAGCATGGCCGATTAACAATGTACAAGAAGTTCGAGGCTATGATCTGGAGGGTAATCCTAATCTGATTTCGGCGGATCATTACATGCTAGATAATCGAATGGATCCTGCTGCGTTAGTGTTAAATACAAATGTTAACTTCAACGCGTTTTCCAATGGTTTGGAAATTGACCTGGTTATCGGTTATGGCGAAACCGGGGTTGATATTCCCTCAAATATCACGCGCGCAATTTTGGTACTGATTGCTCATTGGTATGAATTCAGAGGAACGCTACCAGCTGGTGATGAAACTGCCCTAATTCCTGATGGTTTAAACGTACTTTTGGCACCTGTGAGAAAGGTGCATCTATGACAAAAATCAAAACCTATGATGCAGGACGATTTAATCGCCAACTCACTATCGAAAATGAAGTAGAGCTAGCAGATGGATGCGGTGGCTATGTCTCTCGTTATGAAGCGCAAGATACAGTTTGGGCTCATTTGTGCCCACTGCGTTCATCAAGTGTTGCACGGGCAGATAATTCAGTAACCGAACTAACGCATCGTATCTTGATAAGATTTCGCCCAAACATCTCAGGCACCACGCGTTTTATAACAGGTAGCAGGAAATTTGAGGTTCAAACAGTAAGAGATCCTGATGAAACACGCCGGTATCTTGAGTGCGATTGTATCGAACGCAAATGAGCAAACTATCAATAAAAATCACACAATTAGATCTGTCTCGCCTGCTTAAAAACTTAAGGTCAAATCAGAACCTAAATCGTAATACTCGCAAGAAATCAATTTTGCGGACAAGAAAATCAAACAGGAAAATTAGATGACTCATCCGGCATTGGCATTGCAAGCGGCAATGTTTTCAAGACTTGATACTTCAAGTGAGCTGACAGTTTTACTCGGAGAGAGCTTTGTTTTTGATGATGTACCCAAGTCAAAAAGCTTGCCTTACATCGTCTTTGCTGAATCCATACACAATGATTGGAGTACGGGTTCAGAGGAAGGCATGGAGCATTTTATCTCCCTTAATATCTGGTCGGACCAAAATGGACGCAAGGAAGCCATGACAATCGCACAGGCTGTCATCAATGCATTCAAGGATTTGCCAAGACTTCTTAATGATCACGTACTCATAAATTTTGCCCATGAATTTACCGAGATTTCAAAAGACCAAGACACCGAACTGTTTTTGGCAAAAGTAAGCTTTAGAGCGGTTACTGAACCGCAAGAATAATTTAATAAAAAGGAACAAACATATGGTTGCTCAAAAGGGTAAAGACCTGCTGTTGAAACTGAACTCTGATGGCAATGGTTTTGTAACGATTGCGGGTCTCAGAGCTAGACAAATCTCGTTTAATGCAGAAACGGTTGACACAACAGATTCAGAATCAGCCGGCCGCTGGCGTGAACTATTGGCTGGTGCAGGCTTAAGGCGTACTTCCATTACTGGTGCTGGCATTTTTAAAGACGCGCAAAGCGATGAATTGGTTAAATCAACCTTCTTTGGAGCAAGCATTGTGCCTTGGCAAATTATTATACCTGATTTTGGTACTGTCGAAGGTTTATTCCAAATTGTATCACTTGAATATGCTGGGCAGCATGATGGTGAAGTTACATTTGACATTGCCTTGGAATCCGCAGGTGAAATTTCGTTTGAAAGTATCAACTAATGGTCAATGCATTAAGGGGTGAAATTAGTGCTGATCTTGATGGTAAATCCTGGACGCTATGCCTGACGCTAGGCGCGCTTGCTTGTCTGGAAAATGATCTGGGTGTTTCAAATCTAAATGAGCTTACAGAAAGGTTTTCAAACGGAAAACTAAGTGCGTCTGATATTTTAAATATCATCAAGGCAGGTCTTTCAGGTGGCGGCTATACGCTAACAACTCAAGAGATTGCTGATATGCGAGTAGAGGGCGGCGTTAGTGGCTATGTACAAATAGCCGCCAATTTACTCGAAGCTACATTTTCACCAAATCGCGATGAGTAAAACTTCGCCACTTCCCTGGTCTCAACTCATGGCATTTGGTCTTGGATACTTAAAACTTGCCCCCCATGTTTTTTGGTCAATGACCTTAAGAGAAATGGACTCTGCAATTGAAGGTTGTTTTGGAAAGACCATGAAACCAGGTTTCCCATCCAGATTGGCCGTCAACGATCTAATGGCTGAGTACCCAGATGAATAAATGGAAAAGAAACAATGAATGATAACACCGTAACAGTTGATGTCTCGGCAGATACCAAGCAATTTGATCAGGCAATGGATGCATTAAACAATAGCACCAAAGATTTTGGTCGTGTCTTTTCTTCAACCATCAGTAGGGCCATTACATCTGGCAAAGGGTTCGAGGATACATTGCGCTCAATTGGGCAAAGATTTGCAGATTTGGCACTTAATCAAGCTTTAAAACCCTTGGAGAATATTTTTAGTAACTTATTGGGTTCGGCAGTGGGCGCAGTTGGTGGTGGCATTGGCATACCAGGATTTGCCAAAGGCGGATTATTTGCAAATCAGTCTTTGGTGCCATTTGCAAATGGAGGCGTTGTGTCCAGCCCAACCCCTTTTGGTTTTGGACAACGATTGGGCGTAATGGGCGAGGCAGGGCCAGAAGCAATTATGCCACTTAAGAGAGGCTCAGATGGCAAGCTTGGTGTAGCGTCAGCAACAAGTTCCGGCAATGCAATGAACGTGGTTTTTAATGTAAACGCGAACGACGCTGCAAGCTTCAAACGTTCTGAAGGTCAGATCACCGCAATGCTTGCAAGAGCAGTTTCACGCGGTCAGAGAAACTTATAATTCAATAAAGGTTTGATATGAATTCAAATACTTCATTTCATGAAGTAAGGTTTCCCACCGACCTTGCTTTAGGTGCTTCTGGTGGGCCAATACGTCGTACAGAAGTGATAACGCTTGGATCTGGAAAAGAACAGAGAAACTCAAGATGGGCACACTCAAGAAGAAGATACAATGCAGGTTACGGCATAAAGACAATAGAAGATTTGCAAACTGTTATAGAATTTTTTGAAGAGAGACGGGGTCGTTTGTATGGCTTTAGATTTAAAGACCCTTTAGATTTTAAATCTTCAAAAGCGGGCAAAGACATTACAGCTTATGATCAAACGATTGGTCATGGTGACGGAGAAAAACGAACTTTCCAACTCATAAAAAGATATGGTGATGAGCAAACAGGCTATGTTCGCAGCATTAAAAAACCCGCCACAGGACAACTCGCATTATCTATTAATGATACTGCAGTCACTGAAGATCAATACAGCGTTGACTGGAATTCTGGTTTAATTGAATTTAATTCAAACTCAATTCCACAGAGTGATACGACTATCAAAGCAGGGTATGAATTTGATATTCCTGTACGGTTTGATGCCGATGAAATTTCTATCAACTTAACGCATTTTGAAGTGGGCGATATTCCTTCAATACCATTGGTGGAGTTGTTGGTATGAAACAGATCTCACCGCAATTGAAAGCTCACATCTCAAACGAAACAACAACCCTTTGCAGGTGCTGGATTTTAAAGACAAAGCAGGGTGAAAGACTTGGCTTTACTGACCATGATGAAAATATATTACTAGAGGATGTAATCTGCGAAAGAGATGCAGGAGTTGAAGCAAGCAGTATTGAAGAGCGTCTAGGCCTTAATACGGATACAAACGAAGTTTCAGGTGCATTACAATCTTTGTATATTACCGCTGAAGATATCAACGCTGGTAAATACGATAACGCAGAAATATCAACTTACATTGTCAATTGGAAAAGGCCTTCAGAGTACTTTCTGGATCAGGTTTCCCTAGTCGGTGAAATTACCCAAGAAGATCATCATTACAGGATGGAATTGAGAAGCTTTACATCTCAGCTGGATCAAACAAAAGGTAATCACTTCATCAAAAGGTGCCAAGCAAACTTGGGGGATGAGAGGTGCAAATTATCTTTAAACGCAAGTAATTTTTCTGCGCTTGGCAAAGTTATTCAGGTTAAGACTAATGTTATCGTATGGGTGTCGGGTTTAAGTTCATTTGATAGCGGTTGGTTCCGTGGTGGTCATCTGAGTTGGACGACTGGAGAAAACGAAAGTCAAAAAATCGAAATTTCAGAGCATATTAAGCTTGATGAAATTGCTATCCTTCACCTATGGCAACCCATGCCAAATAAAATCAATTTGGAAGACAGTTTTTTAATAAAAGTTGGCTGTAACAAAGAATTTTTAACGTGTTCTGAAAAGTTTTCAAACACCCAGAACTTCAGAGGGTTTCCTCACATGCCTGGTAATTCGTTCGTTGTGAGTTATGCGGGTAATTCAGACAATTTTGACGGTGGTCCAATCATCAAATGAGAGAAAAAAGTTTAAGAAATAAAGTGGTTCGTGAGGCCCGCTTGTGGATTGGCACGCCTTATCTACACCAAGCGTCTGTTCGTGGGCATGGTGCAGATTGCTTGGGATTGGTACGTGGCGTTTGGCGAAAATGCATTGGTGAAGAGCCTGAGGCACTCCCTGAATACAGTGCTGATTGGGGAGAGGTATCGGCACGTGAAAATATGCTCGAAGCTGCACAAAAGTGGTTTGTAGCGATTGACAAGGATCAAGCAATAGCTGGCGATTTATTGTTATTCAGATGGAAAAACGCAAGCATTATTAAACACGCTGGCATCTTAACGAGCCCTTTGCGACATAAGCCAAATTTCATTCACGCCTACGAAAAAGCTGGTGTCGTTGAAACGACACTTGGCAATCAATGGAAATCAAGGGTGGTTGCTTGTTTTAGATTTCCATCTTCAGACATTATCAGAAAGTAACCTATGGCAACAGTTGTATTACAGACAGTAGGCGCGGCCATTGGAGGCGCAATTGCCGGGCCATTTGGTGCGATATTAGGTCGAGCAGCAGGTGCTGCGGCAGGTTATGCAATTGATCAAACCTACCTTACAAAAGATCAGGTAATCCAGGGCCCGCGCCTTGAAAGTTCAAGAATCCTTTCTTCTGTTGAAGGTGCCCCAATACCAAAAATATACGGTAGAAACCGCATTTCCGGTCAGGTGATATGGGCGACAAGGTTTGAGGAAGTTGCAAATACACAAAAATCTGGCGGCAAAGGAACTGGTAGTTCTTCCAGTGCCACAAGTTTTTCTTACTTTGCAAATTTTGCCATTGGCTTATGTGAAGGTCCAATATCGGGGGTTCGAAGAATATGGGCTGATGGCCAAGAGTTGGATTTAACAAAAATCGAATTTCGTTTTTACAATGGAAACGAAGAACAAGAGCCTGACCCATTGATTGAGGCAAAGCAGGGGATAGGCAATACTCCAGCGTTTCGTGGAACAGCATATGTAGTCTTTGAAAGCCTGCCATTGGAAAACTACGGAAACAGAATTCCACAACTGTCTTTTGAAGTTATAAGAGTAATTGGCAAGCTTGAAACAGCAATTAAATCCATCACGGTAATACCAGGCTCGACGGAATTCGGATACGATCCGGAACTTGTTACAAGCGGTGGTGAAAACGAAGTTTACAACGCGCATAATCGGCATGTTTCAATCGCTAGTTCCAATTGGAAAGCTTCAATTGATGAGTTGCAAATGGTATGTCCAAATTTGGAATCCGTTTCGCTTGTGGTAGCGTGGTTTGGTACAGATATAAGAGCTGCCGAGTGTATAATACAGCCAGGTGTAACAACCCAAATAGGCATTAAATGGCGGGTCAATAATCTGCGTCGTCATGAAGCTCATTTAATCTCACAGGTAGATGACCGACCTGCCTTTGGTGGAACACCTGATGATGATGCCGTATTGCGCGCCATTGCTGATCTAAAAGCGCGTGGCTTAAAAGTTGTCCTTTATCCGTTTATTATGATGGATATTCCAAACAATAATTCATTACCCGACCTTTCAGGAACAGGTGAACAACCAGCCTATCCTTGGCGCGGCGAAATATCTTGTTTCCCTAAGCCTGGTGTTGAAAATACAGCTGATAAAACTGCTTCTGCAAGAGCTCAGCTAGAAACATTCAAGGAGCAGTATAATAAATTTATACTACATTATGCCAATCTTTGCGATCAGGCTGGAGGGGTCGATGGCTTTCTCATCGGTTCGGAATTAAGAGGCCTCTCAAGAGTAAGAGACAATCTGGGCAAGTTTCCATTTGTAGAAACTTTAATTGAGCTTGCCAGTCAGTGTAGAGCCATTCTTGGGAACTCTACGACCATTACATATGGAGCAGATTGGACAGAGTATTTCGGTTATCAACCGCAAGATGGCAGTGGCGATGTTTTATTCAATCTTGATGATCTTTGGGCATCGCCAGCGATAGATGTGATTGGCATAGATAATTATATGCCATTGTCTGATTGGCGAGATGAAGGCGACCCACAGAACAATCTTGCAACTTCAAATCACAATATTGATTATCTGAAATCCAACATAGCACGCGAAGAAGGTTATGATTGGTATTATCAAAGTGAAGAAGATCGCTTAAACGGATCACGCACAGAAATAACCGATGGGCAAGGTGAACCTTGGATATACCGTTACAAGGATATTCATTCCTGGTGGTCCAACTCGCATTATCATAGAAAGAATGGCATTCGCGAGACATCTCCAACCAATTGGGTGCCTAACTCCAAACCGATATTCTTTACAGAATTAGGATGTCCCGCAGTTGATAAAGGCACAAACCAACCAAATGTTTTCCATGACCCGAAATCAGCGCAATCAGCTTTGCCATATTTTTCTTCGGGTGGCCGCGATGATTTAATCCAAAGGAGATATTTGGAAGCCAATTATGAATTTTGGAGTGATCCTCAAAACAATCCGGTATCCAGTATTTATCAAGGGAGTATGGTTGATGTAGAAAACATGTCACCTTGGACTTGGGATGCGAGGCCGTTTCCATGGTTCCCATTGCAACTGGATGTTTGGAGTGATGGTGATAATTGGCATAAAGGCCACTGGCTGACAGGCCGACTTGGTGGAGCTTCTTTGCAGGATTTGATTGAAACCATCTTGGGTGATTTTGGATACATAAACTTCGAAGTTAAACTGGATGGTATTTTGGATGGGTATATTATTCCAAATCAGGCATCTGCTCGTTCAGCAATAGAGCCACTTTTAAGATTGTATAATATTCAGGTGTTTGAAGAAAATGGCGTACTAATAATCAAGGATCGTCATTATGCAGATACGATTGAAATAAACGCTGAGCAATTGGTTCAAGAGGAAGGCGAGTTTGAAAAGACAACAAAACGCGATAATGAATTGGAACTTCCTGTAGAGGCGATCGTAACGCACGGTTCAATTTTTGGCGATTATGAAGAAACTGCTACGAAGTCACGTCGACTGGAAGGAGGAAGCGATCGCCAAATAAGTTTGCAGGCACCTATTACAATGCCGGAAACATCAGCAAGAAAGCTGGCAGACAAGAACCTTAGAGAAAGTTGGCTCGGGCGGCAGGAATGCAATGTTTCTTTATCCATCAGTGAAATGGAAGTAACGCCAGGAGACATTATAAAATTCTCGAACTCTCTTGGAGAAAAATGGCAGGTAAATAGTGTTGAGAGAAATCTGGCACAAAAGCTGTCCCTATCTTCAGTTGTTGATTTTCCAATTTTATCAGAAAATGAAACAACAACTTCTTATGCAAGTATTGTCCCGAGTTTTTATGGCAAACCAAATGTTGTATTTTTGGACTTACCGCTTTTAAATTCCAAAGACCAAAGCAAAGCGATTTCACATGTCATGATTTCTGCCTCACCTTGGGCTGGAAACTACAATATTTTTTCTTCATTTGAGGAAGACGGATATACAAGGCGCGCAACAGTTTCATCACGTGCTACGATGGGTAATTCAAGTAATATTATTTCCAA
The DNA here is from genome assembly GCA_938030595.1 of uncultured Rhizobiaceae group bacterium. Lineage (GTDB taxonomy): Bacteria > Pseudomonadota > Alphaproteobacteria > Rhizobiales > Rhizobiaceae > JAALLB01. The sequence goes on from CALHIB010000003.1 coordinate 27,449, forward strand.
AGGACCAATTGGGCGGTGGGACTATGAAAATTACCTGATTGTATCATTATTCACAGGTAGTTTTGAAAGTGTTTCAAGACTTGGAATACTTAACGGAGCGAATGTCATTGCACTTGAATGCAATGATGGCAGCTATGAACTCGTTCAATTCTCTCATGCAGAATTATTATCTGATGGAAAGTGGAAGCTATCCAAGCTTCTAAGAGCACAACTTGGTACAGATCCGGAAATGAATGCAGGTTCATTTGAAGGTGCAAACGTAATTTTGCTTAATGAGGCAGTATTTCCTCTGGAGTTAAACGATAGCGAAATAGGAATTTCTCAGAATTGGCGAGTAGGGCCAGTAAATGAGAATAATTCATCGGCCAGTTATTCCAAGCTTGTACACACAAATAATGTACGCAGCAGATTACCACTAAGTCCTGTCCATTTGCGATCTGAAAAACTTGGAGCTGGCTATGAGTTCTCTTGGGTCAGGCGAGGTCGTATTAATGCAGATGTCTGGGAAGGTAGTGAAATTCCTTTGGATGCGGCAAGCGAGAAATATCAGGTAACCATATTAGATATGCAGGGTGAAGTGAAACGTGAATACAGTACGTTCACACCGTCTACTTTATATACTGAGCAAATGTTGACGACTGATCTTGGAGCCATGGCAACTCATTTTACTGTTCAAGTTGCTCAAATAAATAATAACGGGTTAGTAGGGTCCCCCTCAAAACTTCCAATACAAATAACTTAACTAAACAAGGAAAACTCAATGGTTGAAGAAAAGAACTGGTATGAATCGAAGACAATATGGGGCGCATTACTTGCTGTTGGCGCATCGTTTATGGGCACGCTAGGTATCAGCGTTGATACAGTTGCGCAAACTGACTTGGCTGATGCGCTGATTCAATTGATAGGTGCAATTGGTGCTATGATTGCAATATATGGAAGACTTTCTGCAACAGATATTATTTCATAGTAGAATGTTTGGGTTTTTAAATTTGTTATTCGCATTTTTTTCTCAGGTCATAAGAATTATAGAAAACTACAGAACCGAGAAAAATAGAAAACTAGACCAGAAACGAAATGCAAAGGCTGATGCCTATGATCACCTTCAAAAAGCGCTCAGGGCTAGGAATACTGCTCGCAGGTCTAATGCCGCTGATAAGCTCATGTCAGACGATGGCTACCAGCGAAAGCAATGAAGCAAATTGGGTTTGTTTAGCGTTTGCACCCATTACATGGTCTAAAAAGGACACGAAAGAAAGCTTGAAGCAGATAAAACAACACAATGCGGTGTGGGCCGCATTGTGTAACGTATAAATTTTCAAGAAATATTCATTTTTGGTTCAGAAGGAGCATGTTATACAGTTTCCATGAAATTACTAATATCAATACCATTGGCCATATTTTCTGTTGTATTATTGTCTACATCTGCCCATGCAGATGCGTGCAGCAATGCCGCGCGTGGCATGGTTAATAGTGATCCGAAAGCGACATTGTTATCTGTGAAGTCAGTTAAAAATGGTAGTGGTAAAGTGACATGCGAAGCGCGAATTAAAATTTCATCTGGAAGTCAGCCGCCACGTATCGTTGTCAAAAAATTTAAACCATAAATTCTATAGGAACTAAGCAGTGCGAATATTAATTGTCGAAGATGACTTGGAATTAAATCGTCAATTGGAAGAAGCTTGCCTCGAAGCAGGTTATGTTGTCGATAAAGCGCACGATGGTGAAGAAGGGCATTTCTTAGGAGACACAGAACCTTATGATGCCGTAATTTTAGACATTGGCTTGCCTGTCATGGATGGCATTACAATCTTAGAACAATGGCGCAAAGCTGAACGCAAAATGCCAGTTCTAATGTTAACGGCCAGAGATCGATGGAGTGATAAAGTTTCTGGAATTGATGCAGGAGCAGATGATTACCTAGCAAAACCATTTCACATTGAAGAAGTGTTAGCGCGTCTTCGTGCATTGATCCGTCGTTCCAACGGACATGCTTCCTCAGAACTGAGTTGTGGTGATATTGTTTTGGACACCAGAACATCAAAAGTTACCTACAAAGACAAGCCAGTTAAACTTACATCACATGAGCTTAGATTGCTGTCGTATCTTTTGCATCATCCAGGCGAAATTATTTCCAGAACGGAATTAACAGAGCATCTGTATGACCAAGACTTTGACAAAGATTCGAACACGATCGAAGTTTTTGTCGGGCGATTACGCAAAAAGTTGAATACTGATTTTGTAGAAACAGTACGCGGTCTAGGATACAGACTGCAAGAAGCCGAATGAATTCATCACTCCTAGATCGTATTAGTTTTTTGCCAAACACACTTGCGGCGCGTTTGTTTATATTATCCTCGCTAGCGGCAATTTTGGGTGTCTTAATCGTAGCATTTGTTATTTTACAAGAATATAGACAAAATGCTGAAGCGCGCTTGAATGAAGTTCTTATAGCAAATGTTTTTAATTTGATGGGAACATTTGAAGTTGATCAAAACGGAAAACTCATGGGCTTACCCGACCTTGGGGATTCGCGTTACAATTTATTTGATTCTGGATATTATTGGTCAGTACAAAAAATATCAGATGAGAAATCACGCATAGCCAGTATCTCTCTAGCAGATCAAAAAATTATAATTCCACCAACTGCCGAGCTGGATCAAACTTTTCAACGCAGTTTCGAAATGGAAGATAAAATAGGTCAAATGCTTCAGGGGCTAGAAGCGCAAGTGTTTCTTGGGGAAGGCGATGAACTTTACAGTTTTCGCATTACTGCTAACAAAAGTTCTTTGAATGAAGAGATTACAGGATTTTTGTGGCGATTGGCATCCATTCTCTCAATCTTTGCATTTTCGATGGTTCTGGCAACTTATTTGCTTGTTCGCTTAGGTTTAAAACCAATATCTAGAGCTGTGGAAATGCTTGGTAAGGTAAGAACAGGTGAAGCTTCAAGAATTGATGGGCATTATCCTGACGAGATTGCGCCATTAATTGCTCAGACAAACGCTCTGATTGAATCAAATAATACAATTGTTGAACGTGCCAGAACTCAAGTAGGCAATCTGGCTCATTCCTTAAAGACACCATTAGCTGTCATGCAAAATGAGCTGCCAAAATTATCAAAAGAAAAGCAACCGATTTTCAAAGAGCAAGTCGATACAATGCGCAACCAAGTGCAAGTTTATCTTGATCGCGCGCGTATTTCAGCACGAAGCTCAACATCGATAGCAAATACTCCACTTTTTCCCGTGCTGGAAAAGCTTTCAAATGTGGTGTCCAAACTCAACCCAGCAACTGATATTGATAGTGATTTTGACGATGAAGGATTGATTTTTGAAGGTGAAGAACACGACCTGCAAGAAATTTTTGGAAACCTGATTGAGAATGCAGCCAAATATGCAAAAACGGCCATGAAAATCAGTGCAGGCTTGTCTAAGGGCAGGTTGGAAATAACGGTTGAAGATGATGGTTCCGGCATGTCTGCCCAAGATATAAAAAAAGCAGAAAAACGTGGAGGTCGCGTCGATGAGGGAAAGGTTGGCTGGGGACTTGGTCTGTCGATCGTAAGAGACATCGTCGATGAATATGATGGAAGTTTCAAACTCTCAAAATCCCCGATGGGTGGATTAAAAGCTGTTGTGCTCCTTCCAGGTAGAAAAGAGAAAAGCCATTAAATTTTCCTAATTTAGACAATTTCAACATCTATTGTTTAAACAGGCTGAGGATAAGGATAAATACGATGCGTACATTAAAGAAATCACTAATAGCAACCATGATGATAAGCACTGCACTATTAGCTGGTTGCCAGGCAAGTAATGAAACAATCGGTCAAGCAACAGGGGCAATTGCTGGTGGTGTGTTAGGTAATCAGGTTGGCGGTGGTTCTGGTCGTGTCGTGGCAACGATTGCAGGTGCTTTGGCAGGCGGGGTAATTGGCGGCAGTATTGGCCGCGGCCTTGATACGCGCAGCAGAGATGCAGCACTTGCGGCAGAGTATAATGCATTAGAAAGAGGTTCTGCAGGTAAACCTGTTGCATGGCAGGGATCAAATGGAACATACGGCCAAGTGGTGCCACAACAGCCTTATCAAGTGGGCAGTCAGAACTGTCGTCGCTATACCCACACGATTTACATTGATGGTGCACCACAAGAAGCCAGCGGAACAGCCTGCCGTAACCCTGATGGTACTTGGCAGCCGCTTAGTTAAGAATTACCAACTCTTACTTCACATTATCTCTCAACTATTTGATTGTGGCAAAGCGTCCGACAAGCACTTTAATCAATCATTCAGCTTTTGTTTTTGCAAACTATTAGGTACATAGATTTGCAATGACATTTTGGATTTTGACACTCATATTATCACTGTTGGCAATGGGGTTTGTATGCTTTCCCTTAATGCGCTCCAATGTCAGTATCAGAACTGAATTGGAAAGTGAGCATACACTTTATCAAGCCAGGTTGCTGGAAATTGAAAAAGACCTTGAATTGGGTCGCCTCGACGAAGTTTCTGCACAAGCCGCCAAATCTGAAGAAGCGCGCAAGTTGATTAAATCTTCTGAGGTGGAAGCGCATTCAACCGTGTCGCATAAAAATAGAGCGTTAGTGATACTAGCAGCACTTTCCCTACCAATATTTTCTCTTCCCTATTATTATTCTACAGGTTCACACCAAGTTGTTAACAGTACCGTCGTACAAGTTGATGATGGCGATCAGTTATCCATAGAAGACCTTTTAAAGGTTGCAGAAAAGCGACTTCAATCCAACCCTGACGATGTTGATGGCTGGAAGGTTGTCGTGCCAGTTTATATGCGCATGAAGCGATATCAGGATGCTGAAAACGCTTACCAGAATATACTGAGAGTTGAAGGTCGATCTGCTGAATATCTTTTAAAACTAGCAGATGTTTATATAGAGCAAGAGCAAGGCCAGATAAATGACAAGGCAAAATCTTTGATAACTGAAGTTTTATCCGTTGATAAAGAAAATGCCATTGCCAAATTCTATACAGGAATCATTGAGCTGCAAAATGATAATTTGGAGGGGACAAGGCAAATTTGGCAAACCATGATCGATGGCGCTAAAGGTGACGAAGAATGGCTACCTGTAATCAAAGGAAGACTGGCTGAACTAGGGACTTTAGAAAAACCAGAAGTTTCAGAACCTGATTTTAATCAGGAGACAGCTAACGCCATTCAGGAAATGAACCCTGAAGACCGTTTGGAGGCTATTGGCCAAATGGTTGCTAACCTTGCCGACAAACTGGAAGCTAATCCAAATAACAAAGCTGGTTGGCAGCGTTTGATTAGGTCGTATTTAACACTTGGGCGAAATGACGAGGCCAAGACTGCTGGCGAAACGGCTGCAAAACAATTCCCTGAAGACGAAGCATTTTTAGCCTCAATTCAAAACATGCTACGCTCTGTAGAAAACTCACAAGAGGGAGCTGCCCAATGACACGTAAACAAAAACGCTTTGCCGGAATTGGTATTATTGGCGCAGTCATTGGACTTGCCGTACTTTTGGTAAGTATTGCCCTTAGAGATGAAATTGTATTCTTTTATGATCCCACTGAAGTGGTTAGTGGAACGAAAGTATCTCCCGGGCAAAATTTCAGGATAGGCGGGTTGGTCGAAGAGGGTAGTGTTGTTAAGCAGGATACTAAAATTTCATTTGTTGTAACGGATGGCGAAAATAGTGTGCCAATCAGTTTCGAAGGAATTTTACCTGACTTGTTTCGCGAAGGCCAAGGCATCATCGCTGAAGGTGCAATGGATACACAGGGACAGTTTATTGCGCAAAATATTTTGGCCAAACATGATGAGAATTATATTCCAAAAGAACTAGAAGACGTTATGAAAGATAAAGATGTCTGGAAGGGCAAGAAAAGCGAGCCAAACTCATGATTGCCGAACTTGGACATTATGCACTTATATTGGCACTTGCTCTCACATTAGTGCAGTCAGTTATTCCGTTTTGGGGTGCACGCAAAGGTGATGAAGTTTTGATGGCCTCTGGAACGACAACCGCCATTGCAGGTTTTCTTGCAATATCTCTGTCGTTTGCAGCGCTGACTTATGCATATGTTACTTCTGATTTTTCACTTACTAATGTTTGGCAGAACTCGCATTCTGCAAAGCCGATGCTTTATAAAGTAACCGGCGTATGGGGAAATCATGAAGGTTCAATGTTGCTTTGGGTTTTGATCCTCGCTCTGTTTTCTGCATTACTTGCGGCATTTGCAAGGAACTTGCCTTCGAGACTGAAAGCGGATGTCTTAGCCGTTCAAGGCTGGGTAACACTTGCCTTCTTGTTGTTTATATTATTGACCTCAAATCCGTTTGATCGCCTTCCTCAAACGCCTGTTGAAGGACGCGATTTAAATCCTATTCTTCAAGACATTGGACTGGCAATTCATCCGCCGCTTCTTTATGTGGGTTACGTTGGATTTTCCCTGACATTTTCCTTTGCAGTTGCGGCGATGATCTCTGGGCGCATTGATGGTGCCTGGGCAAGATTTGTAAGGCCTTGGGCGCTTGTTGCTTGGGTTTTCCTGACGGCTGGAATAGCGATGGGCTCTTATTGGGCATACTACGAGCTGGGTTGGGGCGGCTGGTGGTTCTGGGATCCGGTAGAAAACGCGTCCTTTATGCCATGGCTTGTCGGAACAGCACTGATACATTCTGCTCTGGTAATGGAAAAACGTGATGCGCTTAAGATTTGGACTATTCTTTTGGCGCTTCTGACATTTTCTCTATCATTGCTGGGAACCTTTATTGTCCGCTCAGGCGTTCTTACATCAGTGCATAGCTTTGCATCTGATCCGGCGCGTGGCGTTTTCATATTGATGATCCTGTTGATTTTTATTGGTGGTTCCCTAACACTTTTTGCAATCCGCGCGAATGTTCTTCAGCAAGGCGGTTTATTCCAACCCATATCGCGGGAAGGAGCGCTGGTTTTTAATAACCTTTTCCTAACCGTTTCCTGTGCAACGGTAATTCTTGGAACTTTATATCCTCTGTTCCTGGAAGCTTTGGATGGTTCAAAAATATCTGTAGGCCCACCTTATTTTAATCTGACTTTTGGTCCGCTTATGATCCCATTACTATTGGTCATTCCTCTTGGGCCTTTAATGTCATGGAAGCGCGCTGATTTATTGGCTGTGTTGCAGAGGCTATATTTTATTGCAGGTGTATCATTGCTATCTGTGATTCTAGCACTTGCCTTTACGCAAGACAGTCCAGTTTTGGCCTCTCTTGCTATTGGCTTGGGTGTTTGGGTCATGTTGGGCAGCATGGCTGAGCTATTTCAACGCTCAGGATTGCCAAAAGCAGATTTGAAAACGGCTTTCGCACGTTTATCAGGATTGCCTCGATCTACTTGGGGGACAGCTTTTGCACATTTTGGTGTTGGTTTGATGGTTTTAGGCGTAGTTGGCGCAACTGCGTTCAGCGAAGAAAAAGGTATTTCAGCTCTTAAAGGCGATACAATTGAAATTGCTGGCTTTACACTTACACATGCAGGAACAAGACAAGAGCAGGGGCCTAATTATATTCAGGACTCACTTTTGGTATCTGTCAGTCGCGGTGGTGTAGAAGAATTGAAACTAACACCGGCCAAACGTTTTTATACTGGTCACGGAACTGCAACGACAGAAGCATCCATTAAGACGTATTGGTTCTCGCAGCTTTATGTATCGGTTGGAGATACAGATGAAGAAGGACGCACAGTTTTGCGTGCCTGGTGGAAGTCGCAAGTCTTGTTTGTATGGCTTGGGCCAATTTTGATGGCTTTCGGTGGTTGCCTGTCGTTAACCGATAGGCGGTTACGTGTTGGTGCACCTAAAACTTCAAAAGTAAGACGTGAGCTTTCCAATGCGTAAGGCGTTCCTAATTTTAGTTTTGGTTTTCAGCATGATCCCGCAAGCTTTTGCGGTCAATCCTGATGAAGTTTTAGATAACCCAGTATTGGAGCAACGTGCTCGTGAATTATCTGTCGGCATTCGGTGTCTTGTTTGTCAAAACCAATCAATCGATGATTCTGATGCGCAGCTTGCCCGAGATTTAAGAATATTGGTCAGAGAGAAATTAGTTGAAGGACTAACAGATGAGCAAATTCTTGACTATCTAGTTGATCGATACGGTGAATTTGTATTGTTGAAACCAAGACTTACTCTTCAAACCATATTGCTTTGGATATTACCCTTTCTGGCTCTGATAATTGGCGCATTCGTTGCCTATAAAACTTTTGGAAAAGCTAAACGCAAACCAATATCTGCATCGCAAACTCTCTCGCAAGATGAACAAGAAAAACTTGATAAAATTCTTAGTGAATAGCTTGTAGTATTTTTCTTTCAGAGTAACCTGTTCCTGCAAACAAAGGAGCACGAGAATGAATAGCACTACTCAGCGGGTCGATTTTGATGGTAGCCAAGGCGCAAAACTATCAGCAAGACTGGATATGCCTGCTGGCGCAATTAAATCTTATGCAATTTTTGCCCATTGCTTTACCTGTTCCAAGGACCTCCATGCAACCAAGAGAATATCCGCAGAGCTTTCACGCCAAGGCATCGCTGTGTTACGATTTGATTTTACAGGGCTCGGTAATAGTAAAGGTGATTTTGCTTCAACCAATTTTTCATCCAATCGTGAAGATTTAATTGTCGCTGCTGATTATTTAAGAGAAAATTTTGAAGCGCCCAGTCTTTTGATAGGGCATTCTTTGGGTGGTGCCGCAGTGCTTTCGATTGCCGAAGAAATTCCAGAGGTGAGCGCCGTAGCAACGATTGGCGCACCATCAGAAGCAAAACACGTTGTTCACAATTTCGGCGTCAAGATTGATGAGATTCAGGATGCTGGCGAAGCAACTGTCTCATTAGGAGGTAGAGACTTTTCTATCAGAAAACAGTTTCTTGATGATCTTGAAGCAAATGATGTTCTTGAAAAAGTTTCTCGCCTGAAGAAGCCATTATTGGTTTTACATTCTCCCATTGATCAGACTGTCGGCATTGAAAATGCTACACAGATTTTTGTTGCCGCCAAACATCCAAAAAGCTTTGTGTCCCTGGATAATGCAGATCATCTGGTTACCCATGATAAGGATGCGGACTTTGTTGCGTCAATAATTTCGGCATGGGCAATCAGGTATATTTCCGACCAAACTACATATGTAGATGCAGAGACATCAAACGACGTAATTGTAACCGAGACAGGACTTGGTAAATTCCAGAATAAAATTTCAGCAGGTCAGCATCAATTATTAGGCGATGAGCCAAAATCTGTCGGAGGATTGGACAGTGGGCCGTCACCCTATGACTATTTGGCTGCAGCACTTGGTACATGTACTTCCATGACAATGCGAATGTATGCCGATTTTAAAAAATTCGATGTTGGAAAAATTTCCGTCGCAGTTTCACATAAGAAAATTCATGCAAAAGACTGCCAAGAGTGCACCGATGAAGAGCGTGCAGGTGGTGGGAAAATTGATGTCTTTGAGCGAAAAATAGAAGTTGAAGGGCTGGATGATCCGGAACTGTCAGAAAAACTACTGAAAATCGCTGATAAATGCCCGGTTCATAAAACACTTGAAAATGGCGCCAAGGTAGAAACGAACATTAAATAACATTACAAAAGTTTAATTTAGCGTCCATAAAACTGTAATCTGAAAGTTCCTACATAGGGTTCAACAGCAAACGCAAAGTTTGCATGAATTACCTAAGAGGAACTATTTATGACTACAAAATCTACTTCTACAAAACATTTTCGTAATGTGTTGCTTGCCTCGGCAATGGCATTTGGTTTCGCGGGTTATGCAGCCGGGCACACAAACTTGCTTTCAATTACTCCCTCATATGCCGATGCTGTTAAAGTACAAGCGCCAGCAGCTTTTTCTTTTGGAGACGTAGTGGAAGCTGTCTCACCTGCGGTTGTTAGTGTTCGTGTTGAACAGACAATTCAGCCTGCAAGTGCAGAAGGTGACTTTCAATTCGATCGTCGTGGCCGTGATTTTCTCGAAAAATTCTTTAACAACAGAGGTGGAAACAAGCGAGATTTCCGCCGTGGCCAAGCGCCTAGAAAGGGTAATTCGCAAGGTTCCGGTTTCTTTGTGTCAGATGATGGTTACGTCGTGACCAACAATCATGTCATTGAAGGTGGTTCAAAATTCACGGTTGTATTGTCTGATGGAAAAGAATTGGAAGCATCCTTGATTGGTACTGACCCAAGAACAGATCTTGCAGTTTTAAAAGTCGAGGCTGATGACAAGTTCACCTATGTAGACTTTGGTTCAAAACGTCCCCGTACAGGCGATTGGGTTGTGGCTGTTGGTAATCCGTTTGGCCTTGGTGGCACTGTTACTGCTGGCATTGTTTCTGCACACGGTCGTGATATTGGCGCAAGTCGCTATGATGATTTCATCCAGATTGATGCCGCAGTAAACAAAGGTAACTCCGGTGGGCCAACATTTAACCTAAGTGGCGAAGTCATCGGCGTGAACACCGCTATATTCTCGCCATCGGGTGGTAATGTGGGTATTGCGTTCGCTGTCCCTGCCAAGCTCGCAGATGAAGTTGTAACGGATCTAATTCAAAACGGTTCTGTGACGCGCGGATGGTTGGGCGTGCAAATTCAACCTGTCACACCAGAGATATCGGAATCACTTGGATTGGAGCTTGCAGAAGGTGCGATTGTCACTTCGCCCCAAGAAGGAAGCCCTGCAGCAGAAGCTGGTATTAAATCTGGCGATGTTATTACAGCAGTTGATGAAGCAGCCGTAAAAAGTCCCAAGGAACTTGCCCGTGTCATCGCTGGTTATGAACCTGAATCAAAAATTGATCTCAAGGTTTGGCGTGATGATAACTATCAGGATATTACCGTTACACTTGGCAAGCTTGAAGAGACACAAGTAGCAACTGCGGTAGCGCCACAAGACGGTAAGAAACGCAACTTAAAACGCCTTGGTCTTCAACTTGAAGAAACCTCTGATGGAATTGCAGTTCTGGATGTACGTCCAGGCAGTAAAGCTGCAGAAAGGGGCTTGCGTCCAGGAGATGTGATCTTATCTATCAATGGTGAAGACGTGGATAACTTCAAGGCATTGCGTGGTGGTATGAAGTCTGCGCGTCAATCAGGCAGAAAATCCGCCTTGCTTGAAGTGCGACGTCAAGACCAGACAGTCTTTATCCCGGTTCCTGTAGGACGCGGATAACTCATACATCCTTCTTGTTCTCCCCCTCCAAAGAAGGATGTGTCTTGCGGCAGGCTATTCCCCCAATAGTCTGCCGCTATTTTCTTTCCATGACGCATTAATTTGTATAAATTTATTCCATGAAAATATTAATTGTAGAAGATGACGAAGAAGCAGCAAAATTCCTGATCAAGGGATTTGGCGAAGCTGGCCATAACCCAATCCACGCTGCAGATGGTGAAACAGGTTTGCACCTTGCCAAGACAGAAGATTTCGATGTTTTGATTTTGGATAGAATGTTGCCAAAACTAGATGGCTTAAGCCTGCTTAAGCAGGTAAGAGCAGAAGATAATCATACACCTGCACTGATATTATCCGCGCTTGGTGCGGTTGATGACAGGGTAGAGGGCTTGCGCTCAGGCGGAGATGATTATCTTACTAAACCCTATGCATTTTCAGAGCTTCTAGCGCGGGTAGAAGTCTTGGCCAAGCGAACTGGCAATGATGACAGTGAAACTACTTTGAAAGTAGGTGAACTGGAACTTGATCGTCTGTCACGTGAAGTGAGCCGTGAAGGCCAGAAGATACTTCTGCAACCGCGTGAATTCAGATTGCTTGCTTACTTGATGAAAAATGCAGGTACAGTCGTGACAAGAACCATGTTGCTTGAAAAAGTTTGGGACTATCATTTCGACCCTCAGACCAATGTGATTGATGTTCATATTTCCCGATTGCGTGGCAAGATTGATAAAGACTTTGACGAGCCGATGCTGCTCACCATCCGTGGGGCAGGTTACAAATTACAAGAACCTGAAAAAGCTGGCTGATGTTATCCAAGCTCTCCTCCCTTCTACGCGTGACAGCTGTAAGGCTTTCGATAATTTACACTGTTATTTTCGGTGTGTTAGCGATTGGCATTGTGTTTTATATGACGGGTGCAACGGTCAATGTTTTGCGCGAACAATATCAGGCTTCAATTGATAATGAAGTAACAGGGCTTGCACGAATTTATCGACGTGGTGGTGTCAATCAACTGATACGTACGCTTGATAGAAGAGCGCGAGCGCCAGGTGCAAATCTCTACGTTGTAACAAATCCACAAGGTCAAATAATTGCTGGTAATGTCCCCCAAATGCAAAGGGGTATTATGCGTAAAATTGGCTGGACCAAACGTGCTTTTAGATATCAGCGATTTGATGATCAAAGCGATACAGAGCACCGTGCGATCGCGCGTGTTCTGGAAGTTCCAAACGGTATGCGCATACTCGTTGGCCGTGATGTCAGCGAGTATGAAGATATTACAAAAATTGTTGGCGGCGGTTTTAAGCTTGCCTTGGGTACAATGGTAGCGCTCGGATTGCTCACGTGGTTCTTTGTTGGTCGTGGTGCGCTAAAGCGGATTGATCAGGTTTCAAAGTCGTCACAACGGATTATGGGAGGTGATAAATCTGAGCGCCTTCCTGTGACGGGAAGTAATGATGAGTTTGATCGTTTATCCGAAAATCTCAACACCATGCTAGATCAAATCAATCACCTTGATGATGGCGTAAAGCAAATGTCAGATAATATTGCGCATGATCTGAAAACACCGATTACGCGATTGCGCAATAAGGCTGAAGAAGCTTTTTCCTTGGAGAAAAAACCGGAAGAACAACAGGAAAAGATTGCTGATATTATTGATGACTGTGACAGTATTGTAAAAACCTTCGATGCGCTTTTAATGATTTCTCGTGTCGAGTCTGGTTCAACAGTTGCAAAACTGGAACCTTTAAAGGCATCAGATATTTTAACCGACGTTTATGAATTGTATGAAGCTTTGGTGGAGGACGATGGTAAACACTTGACCATTGAACTGTCGTTGCCAGATAATTTGATGATTAAAGGCAACCGTGAACTACTGTCTCAAGCGATCTCAAACCTGATTGATAACGCCATTAAATATGGTGGAGAACGCATAAGCCTTGTGGGTACTCATGCGAGTGACACGCTTGAGATTAGCGTCATTGACAATGGCGCAGGCATTCAGGAAGAAGATAGAACAAGGGTTGTAGAACGATTTGTAAGGCTGGATAAGTCGCGCAACAAGTCAGGTAATGGTTTGGGATTATCGTTGGTTAAAGCGATTTGTGATATCCACAAGGCAAGCTTGCGGCTTGATGACAATCAACCAGGCTTGATTGTGTCTATGAAAATTCCTGTTATGGATCAATAAGATGAGCAACGAACTTGAATCAATTCCAAAGCCACTTCAAGTGTTTGATGAAGAGAATTATTCACGATTAATATCCGATATAGCCCAATCATTAGCTCCCCAAAACATTGACCATGAAGGTTTTATTCAATTCCTTGCAAAGGTTTCACAGCTCTCACCCTACCTCAAGGATTGTATTTTTAAAGAAGCAGATTTTCTAAGCAGTTTGTTTGAACACGGCTATGAAGTAAGCGCCCAAAACATTTTGGATGAAGCGGCTTCATTGGGTTTGAACATACAAGACGAAGCTGAATTCATGGTCAGTATTCGCGTTGCAAAAAGAAGGTTGGCGCTTTTATGCGGGCTTGCTGATTTAGGCGAGTGGTGGAATGGAGACCGTGTCACAACAGCACTCTCTAGCTTTGCAAGGGTGGCCTTATCAGCGAGTCTGGATTTTGTTTTATTACAAAATCATAATCAGGAAAAACTAGTCTTGGAAAACCCGGATAAGCCACAAGAAGAATGTGGTTTCATTATTTTGGGCATGGGCAAGTTTGGTGCAAATGAGCTAAATTACTCTAGCGATATTGATCTGATTTTTATCTTCGATGACGCTGCAAAAGTTACGCTGAATACTGATGACCCTGTTAGCCTCTTGTCGCGCATGGCCAAGCAATTGATTAAATTGATGCAAGAGCGTACCGGCGATGGATATGTATTTCGCATGGACATACGCTTGCGTCCTGACCCTTCCTCAACCCCCCTCGTGATACCCCTTGTTGCTGCTTTGAATTATTACGAAGGCCAGGGGCAGAATTGGGAACGTGCGGCCATGATCAAGGCACGTGCTGTTGCGGGTGATATAAAAGCAGGTGAAGCTTTTTTGGCAGAGCTGTCGCCATTTATCTGGCGCAAGTATCTGGATTTTGCAGCCATCAACGATGTGCAATCTATCAAGCGGCAAATTCACGCTCATAAAGGCCATGGTGAAATTGCTGTGCATGGACACAACATAAAGTTGGGGCGTGGCGGTATTCGCGAAATAGAATTTTTTGCGCAGACACAGCAATTAATAGCTGGCGGGCGCAACATACTCTTGCGTGAAAATGAAACAATTGCGGCACTTCAAGCTTTGAAAGAAAGTAACTGGATTGAAGAAACTGCAGTCTTAGAATTAACACAAGCTTATTGGTTCTTGCGTGACGTCGAGCATCGTTTGCAGATGGTGAATGATGCTCAAACTCATATTTTGCCAGAGACAAAAGAAGATCTTAAACGCATAGCTTTCATGTCGGGTGAAGCAGATGTAGAGCAGTTTTCAAAAGCCATCCGATTTACATTGGAAATAGTTGAGAAACATTATTCAGAACTTTTCGAGGCAGCAGAAAATCTGAGTAGTGATACAGGTAATTTGGTTTTTACCGGTGATGATGAAGACCCGGAAACACTCAATACATTAAAAGAAATGGGTTTTGATCGCCCTAGCGAAATCATGAAAATCGTAAAGGCTTGGCACAAGGCAAAAATACCTGCGCTAAGAGCAACGCAAGCGCGTGAACTACTAACCGAACTTGTACCAGACTTGTTAAAATCATTTTCAACAGCAAGCAATCCGGACGAAGTGGTGTTTACCTTTGATCGCTTTTTGTCTGGCCTTCCCGCCGGTATTCAGTTGTTTTCAATTTTGAAAAACAATTCAGGCCTTTCAAAGCTCCTCATAAACATCCTTAGTGCGGCGCCACGCTTGGCTAATCAGATTTCACAAAAACCCCATGTCTTTGATTCCATGATCGATCCGCAATTTGCAGAAGGTGCATTGTCCAAGGAAACACTCAGTGAAATTTTATCTGCAACTTTGAAGCATTCGGATGGATATGAAATTGCTTTGGATGAAGCACGTCGTTTCTTTGGCCAAACTCAATTCATGATCGGGTGTCAGTTTTTTGCAGGCACATTATCTGCAGGAAAAACGGCAAAGGCATTTTCCAGTCTGGCCGAAGTGATGATTAATGCCATGCTGGAATTGGTTATCAACGAATTTGCAAAGCGCCACGGAAAAGTCAAAGGAGCAAGAATCTGCATTCTGGGGATGGGGCGTCTGGGTAGTGAGGAGTTGACGGCTACCTCAGATTTGGACTTGATCTTCCTGTATGATTTTGATGATCAGGTTGAGGCTTCTGATGGCGAAAAACCACTTGCAACATCGCTATATTTCATAAGACTAATGCAACGCTTTATTTCTGCCATGAGTTCACCTACTGCAGAAGGTAAACTCTTTGAACTTGATTTCAGATTGCGCCCCTCTGGCAATGCAGGGCCTTTGGCGACCCATGTTGGTGGCTTTATGCGATATCAAAAAGAAGATGCCTGGGTCTGGGAGGCGCAATCGCTTACACGTGCAAGGGCTGTGGCAGGTAATGCGGGTTTATGCCGTGAAGTTGAGCAGGAAATACCCAACATTCTTTCCATCCATCAAAAGCGTGAAGGGCTTGAAAAGGAAATTTTTGATATGCGCAAGCGTATTGAAAAAGAGAAAGGATCCAAAAATGTTTGGGCGGTTAAAAGTGTTGCCGGCGGCCTTCTTGATGTTGAGTTTATTGCACAATGGCTGGCTATCAAGAATACGAATATTGGAAAAACCGGCACAAGAGATATTCTTCAAAATGCAAAATCTGCTGCGCTTACATCATCCATAAGGGATAAATTGCTAGAAGCTTTTGATCTCTATAATATACTTTTGCAGCTCCAGCGCGTCTGTCTGGATGGTGAGTTCGAAGTAAAAAGTTCTTCTCAGGGATTTATAGAAATTCTCTGTTCCAGTATGGATATGCCAGATTTAACTTCTGCCGAAGCACACTTGAAAACAATGCAAAAAGAAGTTCGCCAAATTTTTCATTCTCTTTTGAAAACATAAAAAAAACCCCGAACTATAAAAGTTCGGGGCATAGTTGGCAGGGTAAACTGTAATTATTGGGTTTCTTTATCCAAGTTGCTATGAGCTTGGGAAATTGGAATTCTCAAGGATACGATTGTACCCTTGTTGTTCATTGAACGGATTTTCATCGCGCCACCATGCATCTCTGCCAGGGAACGGGAAATTGCCAGACCAAGTCCTGAACCTTTATGGCTTTTGGTGAATTGGTTTTGAACTTGCTCGAACGGCTTGCCGAGTTTTTTCAGGTCTTTCTTGGAGATGCCGATGCCATCATCTTCCAGTGAGATTGTAATGCAATTGCCGCGCTTACGAGCACGAATTTGAATACGCCCACCATCATTTGAAAATTTCACAGCATTGGAAAGCAGGTTAATCAAAATCTGTTTTATGGCACGGCGATCAGCTTCAAGATTGAGTTTGGAAGAAACACTGTCTTCGATATTCAGGTTGCGTTCCTGCGATTGGTGCGAAACAATCCGCATCGTTTCTTCGATCATCTCATTGAGATTGAAAGTCTCATAGTTTAATTCAAACCGACCTGCTTCAATTTTTGACATATCCAAAACATCATTAATCATGCCGAGAAGGTAGCTGCCGCTTTCATAGATGTCGTGTGCGTATTCTTCGTATTTTGCAGAACCGAGTGGCCCAAACATACCTTCGTTCATGATTTCCGAAAAACCGATAATAGCATTAAGTGGTGTGCGAAGTTCATGCGAAATATTGGCAAGAAATTCTGACTTCGTCTGATTGGCTGCTTCTGCGCGCTGCGTTTCTGCAGCGTATTTCTCAGCCATTTCAGCAAGCTTGCGTTTTTGATCTTCAAGCGTAATACGCGACTTCTCCAAATCAGAGACGGTTGCCATCAAGCGTTTTTCTGATTCCATCAGTTTGGTTTCATGAAGCTTAATCGGTGTAATATCTGTACCGACTGAAACAAACCCGCCGTCTTTGGTGTGACGTTCATTAATTTGAAGCCAACGCCCATCATCCAGTTGTACTTCCAGTGTTCTGGTACTTTCATCCTCATCTAGGCTGCGTAATTTCTGATTGCTTACTTGTGGCGATGTTGCTTGCTTCATTACAGCGTCATATGGCATTCCGGCACTTAACCAGTTTGGATCGAGCTGGTGCAACTGCTGATACTTTGAATTACACATCACAAGACGTTTTTCATCATCCCACAAAACAAAAGCTTCCGGCAAGTTCTCAATAGCATCATGCAGGCGCATGTCTTTTTGATAGCTTGCCTGCTCCATAATGCGTTGATCTGTAATATCTTCCGCAATACCCACAAGGCGAGGTCGCGAACCTTCAATACCGGCAAGTTCGACTTTTAATCGGATCCAGCACCAATCGCCCATTCCGTTCTGCATTCTAAATATTTGCTCAACATGAGTTAAATTCTGTTCCAGCACACGACAAGCAAGGGAATATAAATCAACATCATCTGGATGAACCAGCTTGGAAACCTCTGCAAACCCGATAATCTCTTCACGCGGTTTCATGCCCAAGAGTTCAAACATCGACTTGGACCAGTAAAATTGCCCTCTCGACAAATCCCAATCCCACAGTCCGCAACCGCCACGCATAAGTGCTGTATCAAAGCGGTTTTGAACTTCGGAATATATACCATCAGCCTCACGCGCTCTCGCACTCTGGGCAAAATAGGCGTATAAAATAACAAGCAGAATGGATGAAGTTCCGACAAACAATGTCACATTCAAGGAAACATTCTGACGCCATTTTTCAAAAATAAAGCTTTCAGGCTGAACCAGCGTCACACCACCAAAAGGTTTGCCTAATATGCGATGCACACCAATTGCTGGCTCCCCAATCGCAGTGGTGATGCTTCTGGCCTCTGCTCGCTCACCAAAAGTCGTAAGTAAAAGAACATCACCCAAGATGGCATCAAGTGGCTGGCCATGAATTTCTGGACGATATGGAATACTGGCAATGATAGAACCTGCACGATTGGTCAAAACAACGTTGCGACCGTTAGAGCGGTATTTTGCGGGGATTGTATCCGAGATTAAGTTTTGCAGTTTATTTGGCGTCGGTAATTGCTCGTCGGGCAAAGGAATGGCAAAGAGTTTTTGCTCGATCAATTCTGCAATATAATGCATCTCTGTGTTAACTTGGCTGCGAATGACATCAGCTTGTGATTGCAAGGACATCCATCTTGCAGCACCTGCAATGACCAGGAATAAAACAATTAACGCCGGGACTAACCGACGTAAAAATGTTTCTGATTTCAGTAAATTTTCATAAGCAGGATGGCTCAATTGTCTGGCGTAGCCTGCAACTACTGTTGCAGAACTATCGCCTTTCAATCGCAATAAACCCTTACGGTGTCGCACATGATGCGCCTCCGTCTGAGACATCGCAGGCCTCCTCGTTTGTTCAATAATTTCAGCCGCCGCCGTGCTGCCGAATCAGTACCACAATGAATCATCTGGAATCCCCTTGTCCAGCCCTGTTAATGATTTATTTACTTGGGAAGCAAAATAAATTTAACCGGCAAGCGTTCTTCCCAAAATATCAGCTGTATCACGCGATAATTCACCAGACTTTTCAATTTTGCGCAGCGCTGCTTCTGCAAGTTTTCTGCGTGCTGGTTCTAAAGAGCGATATGATCTAAAAGCCGTCAGCATACGGGCTGTAACTTGTGGGTTGATTTTATCAAGTTTGATAAGCGCATCTGCCATCAACATGTAGCCTTTGCCATTGGCAGCGTTAAACGCAGTTTGATTACCCATAGCGAAAACACCAAGCAGAGAACGAAAGCGGTTAGGATTGTTAAACGTAAAATCCTCGTGCTTCATCAGCTTGCGAACACTCGTAATGGTCGAAGCTGAAGGTTTGGACGCCTGCACGGCAAACCATTTGTCCAGCACAATATGATCTTTGTGGTAACGCTTGTAAAAATGAGCAAGCACTTGCTCGCGTTCTGCTTTGTTTGGATGGTGATGTACGATTGTTCTAAGGGCGTTAAAGCGATCTGTCATGTTGTCAGATTTTTTATAATCACGAACAATATCGCTTAATGCCGATTTGGATTTACTGGCAACACCATAAGCCATAACAAGACCGCGAAGACTGCGTTTGCCGGCTTCTTCAGCACTTGCAGAATATGTTGCGGAACTTTTTATTGAAGAAAGCAGTTTTTTGCGTGATGGTTCAAAGGTTTTCCCAAGCGCTGTCGTAAGTGCAGATAGTGATTTTGAAATTGCGTCCGGGTTTACATTCTTGCCAACGGATTGAGCCAAGTCGCCTTCACTTGGTAGCGATAATATTGTTGCGCGATAAGCCGCCTCAAGATTTTCATCAAGAAGAATATTTAACGAGATATCAAGAAACTTCGGGTCGATTTTCATAGGCTTACCCGCTTGAATTGATCGACATCCTGCTAGCAGAAGTTTGGTTGCATAGTTTTGATATGCCTGCCATCGGCTAAAGGTATCTGTGTCGTTGGCTGCCAGAAATGCCAAGTCAGTTGACGATTGGCGGTAGTCAATTTCTATAGGGGCAGTAAAGCCACGATTTAGGCTTAGAACAGGGCGCTCTTTAATCCCACTAAAGACAACCTTATGCTTGCGCTTTGTTAAATGTAAGATGTCGCCTTGATACTCAGCACCTGTAACTATGTCAGGTTTGATATCTTTGCCATTAGAACCAATCAAGCCAATTTTTTGAGGAATATAAACTGGCAGTTTGCGCTTTTGCCCGGGCGTTGATGGAGTGAATTGTTCGAACTCCAAAACAAAGCTTTCCTTGGATTTGTCATAGCTCGAAGAAACGTTTAGGAGTGGTGTGCCTGCTTGTGAGTACCAAAGGGAAAACTGTGACAAGTCAACTTTGGCGGCTTTCTCAAAACAGATAAGAAATTCTTCTATTGTAGCTGCATCCCCGTCATGGCGCTTTAAATAAAGATCCATACCTTTTTTAAATTTCTTTTCACCCAAAATGGTAGCCAACATGCGAATAAGCTCTGCACCTTTTTGGTAGACCGTAGCGGTATAGAAATTGTTGATCTCACGGTAGGTTTCAGGGCGAACAGGATGAGCCAATGGGCCTGCATCTTCAGGGAACTGACCTGCCTTCAA
>CALHIB010000004.1 GCA_938030595.1 uncultured Rhizobiaceae group bacterium
CTGATTGATGATTTGAGCTTCAAGCTTCCTCCAGGTGGTATCGTCGGTGTGATCGGGCCAAACGGCGCTGGTAAGACGACACTCTTCCGCATGATTACGGGGCAGGAGCAACCTGATAGTGGCTCCATCACGATTGGGGAGACAGTTGACCTTGGTTACGTCGATCAAAGCCGTGATGCATTGGGTGCTGACAAGACTGTTTGGGAAGAAATTTCCGAAGGCAATGACATTATCAAGCTTGGCAAACATGAGCTAAATTCACGTGCTTATTGTTCAACCTTTAACTTCAAAGGCGGTGATCAACAACAAAAAGTTGGAACGCTTTCAGGTGGTCAAAGAAACCGCGTTCACCTCGCCAAAATGTTGAAATCCGGCAGCAATGTTATCCTGCTCGATGAACCAACAAACGACTTGGATACAGAAACTTTGGGCGCACTGGAAGAAGCACTTGAAAGCTTTGCAGGTTGCGCCGTAGTCATCTCGCACGACCGCATGTTCCTCGACAGACTTGCAACGCACATTCTTGCGTTTGAAGGGAATTCACATGTCGAATGGTTTGAAGGCAACTACGAAGATTACGAGCAAGACAAAATCAGACGCCTTGGCGCTGATTCAGTTAATCCAAAAAGGGTGACGTATAAGCCGCTGACTAGGTAGGATTGATTGAGTATAGTGTTGATAGAGTTGATTTCTAAACATCCTGATTTATGCTATACATGTATAACAAAGGAGAGTTTTGATGGTTGCTTTACGTTTGCCTAAGGATATAGAAGCTCGATTGAGCGCTTTGGCTGAGAAAACTGGGCGGACAAAATCTACGATTGCGCGTGAAGCTATTCTTGATCATCTTGAGGATCTGGAAGATTTGGCCGAAGCAGAAGTGCGTTTGCGTGAAGCGGGTGAGACGCTTGGGTGGAATGAAGTCAAAACGCGTGTCTTTCCTGAAAATGGTGAAGCTACTGAATGACACTGTGGTTGGTCAGATTTGATAAAAAAGCCTCCAAGGAATATGAGAAGCTTTCAAACAAAGACCAAGTAAGGCTTAAGGGTTTTATTGATGATAGGCTGCTAAAACTTGATAATCCAAGGAAACTTGGAAAGTCACTTTCAGGCAGCTTCAAAGGCCTTTGGCGTTACCGTGTTGGTAGCTTGCGATTGATTGTACAAATCAAAGATGGAGAGCTTGTCATTCTTGTTGTGAAAATTGGTCAGCGTGGCAAAGTTTATAAATAAGTATTCAAACCAGCTCATACATCTTGCCATTGAACGCCTAACAGCCATATTATTACGCAGGAGCTTGGAAATATGACAACGATACTAATTACAGGTGCAGGGCGGGGTATTGGCTTTGAAATTGCACGCCAGGCAATCGATAAGGGCTGGACTGTGATTGGGTCTGTTCGCTCAGCTGAAGCACAACGCGAACTGGCGCAAAAACTGCCTCAAATGGCAGTGATCAATTTTGATGTCACAGATCATTCTGCCATCGAAAAGGTGGCAAATGCGTTTCACTCGCCGATTGATGTGTTGGTCAATAATGCCGGTATTCTTGGGCCTGATCGTGACAGACAGACAACCTCCGATATGGATTTTGAGGGTTTTGCCAAAGTTCTGGAAACCAATGTTCTGTCGCCTCTTAAAATTGCACAGGTTTTCATGCCGTTGCTTAAGCAGGGGAATAATCCCAGATTGATTAATATCTCGTCCAAGATGGGCCGTATGGAGTTTTCAACCTCCGATATTCTAGCCTATCGTGCAAGCAAGGCTGCACTCAATAAAGTAACGCAAGGTCTGGCGACGGATCTTCGAAAAGATGGTGTAACGTGTATTGCTATGCACCCGGGATGGGTTCAGTCTGATATGGGGGGCGCAGAGGCTGATATAACAACAGAGCAGAGTGCCTTCGGTATTCTTGAAGTTATACAATCGCTTACAATAGATGATACGTGCAAGTTTATTGATTGGGATGGCACAGCAAGAACCTGGTAACTCTCAATATTTAATTGAAATTGTTGACAACCATAAAATCAATTAAGAATAAATGCAGAGTTGTTCTAAACTAATAAAAGCAGGGTTTTGAAACAATAAACATTGGCCCCCAGTACTGCTTTGTTATGATTAAGTGTGGCAGAAACTTATTAGCGTTTATCTTATTGGCATTGTTAATGATTTTGCCAAATATTACCCATGCGCAAGTAGTCAATGGTGATTTTAGCGCTGGTGCAACAGGCTGGGGAACGACTGCGCCACCAAATAGTAGTATTACTTTTACTGGCGGACAATTAACAGCGACCAGCGATGATAACGGTGGTGGACAAACCATTACCGTTGCAACGCAAACGTTTATTACAACCGATCCAGGCTTTTTATCATATCTTTTGAGAGGATATTCTTCGACAGATGTTGCCGATTGGGATTGGCCGTTTTTTCAGATCAATGGCGCTAATTTCAGAGTAAATACCGCTGGTGCGTTGATTAATTCTGTTCAGGGAGCAGGCGGCGCTGTTACAAATGCAACAGGCGCTACAAACCTCTCGGGTTTCAGAACGCTCGCAGCAGGTTCCAATACAATTGGAGTTGGTGTTTTTTCGCAAGACTCGCAACTAGGGCCTGGTATTGCAACATGGGATAATATTGATTTTCAGGAAATAACGCAGTCGCCTGCTGCGCAATCGGTGCTTGAAAACAATGCACTTACGTTATCTGGCCTTAATGCACCGCAAACCGCGACCAATATAACGAATACAATTACAGTTACGCTTAGTGTAACAAGCGGAATATTGAACCTCGCTTCCCCAGGTTCTGTCACGATAACAGGAGGTGCCGATGGTAGCTCAACCGTCACATTTACGGGAACGCCTGCGAATATCAATACTGCCATGGATGGTTTGATTTATACGCCTGACGCAAATTTTTCCGGGAGTGACACTCTGGTTTATAGCGCTAGCGGCGGGGGTATTTCGGATACGGATAACATTCCAATTACTGTTACGCCTGGTACAAGAACAATCAGTGTCACCAAAACTGCCAATGACACAACCAATGTGGCTGTTGGGCAGGTTATTACCTATACATATCGCGTGACAAATACCGGTAATCAAGTGATAAGTAATATTGCGTTGTCTGATGCGCATGGCGGTTCTGGGCCTGCACCTATTCCAACTGGAGAAACGCTCTCTATAGACGTTTTGCCGCTAGGAGATTCAAGTGATGCCAGTGCCAATAATTCATGGGATACGCTAGGGCCAGGAGACGAAGTGACATTCACAGCCAATTATACGGTCACTCAAAGTGATGTTGATACTTTGCAATGATGGAGATTTTTGGAGTCAATTTAGTAAGTAATTTAAAATATAGATCAAAATAATAATTTATTTATGGGGATTACATGTCGGTTGAGGGATTAACAACACAAACGCTTACGGAAGAAAAAGCCTTTTCATTTAGCGGTAATGCAAAAGAATATTTTGGTATTTGGATTGTAAATCTGTTTTTAAGCATAGTTACGTTAGGAATTTACACCGCTTGGGCTAAAGTGCGCAGGCTAAGATATTTCTATGGGAATACTTGGCTTGACGGGCATAATTTTGAATACCACGCCAAGCCAATGCAAATCCTGATTGGACGCATTATCGTTGTTGCCTATTTGATCTTCACGCAAGTGATGGCGAATATTTATCCGGTTGCGGGTCTTATTCTAATTCTTCCGTATTTTATCTTGCTGCCTTGGGTTATCAACAAGGCGCTCTCTTTTAATGCGCGTATGACGAGTTACAGAAATGTCAGATTGGGCTTTGAAGGTACTTACTGGCGCTCGTTAGGAATCTTTATCCTGATGCCTCTTGCTGTTTCCCTGTCTGGCGGTTTTATTGCGCCAATCGCATCACAAATGGCGATGAATTATCTTGGTAGTAACACGCGATATGGCGGGCTGAAATTTGAGACCAACACGCCTTTAGGCGCTTTATACGGTAACTTTGGTGCGTCGATTGTATTCACACTGGCTGGCTTTTTTGTAATGGGTATTGCCCTTATTGGTGTTTTTACGGCATCGGGTTCTGGTTTTGGTGAGGTTTTTAGTCAGTTTGACCCTACGGGTGAAGCTACTAATATTTTAGCGCAAATTGGTATATTTGGCTCAATAATAGCGATTTATTCAGTCGTTATTTTTGCATTTGTTTTTTATAAAACGGGTGTGCGTAATATTGCTTACAACCATACGCTTTTGGATGGCGTACATCGATTTAAATCTTCTATGTCGCGTCTTAGATATGTCTGGATAATATTCTCAAACTTCTTTGCAGTAATTTTTACCGTTGGCTTGTTAAGACCATGGGCTGCTGTTCGCTCTTGGCGTTATATGGTCTCGCATACGGCGTTTATACAGGTTGGAGAATTTCCTTTGTCGAAGAATGTTGATGATCCTGAAGGGAATGCTGCAACGGCAGAGTATCTTGACATTGATGGGATTGATTTTGGTCTGTAAGCCAACTTTTTTTAGCGAATGGAAGGAACTTCGTTGAGCTCATCTGATATATTAACAGGTCGATATTACCGCGATGGTGGTTCGGAATATCTGGAAGCAGAGCTTCATCATATTGGTGAAGCTTTGTATATTGTCTTGGCTGGTTCAAGGCAAAAAATACATGTGCAATTGGAGAGCCTTGCAGATCGTTTGGGAAATGTGCCTCGAAAGATTTACTTTACTGGCGACAGTGTTTTTGAATGTAGCGACAATGATGCAGTTGATGCGTTTTTTAAACAAAATGACCATTTTTTTTCTCGTCTTACACGACTTGAAGGCTCATTGAAATTTGTTGTTATTGCAACTGTTGCAACAATTATTTGTTTGTTTGGGCTGTATCGTTATGGCCTGCCAGCAGCAGCTAGTTGGGCTGCAAGTGTTACGCCAGCCGGCGTTGTTGAGGCGATGGATAGCAGCACGCGCAAAACGGTTGACAAGCTTTTGTTTTCAGAAACAAAATTAAGCAAGGCTCGACAGGATGAATTGACTGCGATTTTTGATGAATTGGTGCAAATATCGGGTCAAACCAATCCGCCCATGACATTGAATTTCAGGGATGGGGGGAAACTGGGTGCAAATGCTATAGCGCTTCCTGGCGGAACCATTATTCTAACAGACCAGTTGGAAGCACTGGCTGATAATGATGATGAACTTGCGGGCGTGCTGGCGCATGAAATTGGCCATGTTGAAGGCAAACACTCCTTGAGGCAATTATACCGTGCTTTTGGTATGGCATTCATGATTGGAGTTATTGGCGGTGATTCAGGTCAGATCGTGGAAGATGTTGTTGCCCAAGCGGCATTACTAGATACGTTTTCATATTCTCGTGCTTTTGAAACGGAATCCGACATACATAGTGTTGAGGTCATGATAAAGGCAGGGCGCGATCCGATGGCCTTTGTGGATTTACTCGACAAGATTTTAAAGGCTCATAATATTGATCCTGAAAATTCGGACACAGGCTGGTTATCATCACATCCAGGTAATAAAGATCGCCGTGCAAGTGTTCAGGCACAGATTGATAAAATCAAAGCAGATCAACAATAATCATCGATCCATTGCATGATATTCATCATTGGGCTGTTTGTCGGTTGCAGCACTCATGCGGTTTGACATATTAAAGAAAGCCGCTACTGCAGATATGTCCCAAATGTCCCTGTCACTCCATCCAGCGTCACGCAAGGCTTGTCTGTCAGGTTCATCAATTATGGCGGGTTCCTTTGTTAGCTTGTAGGCAAAGTCGAGCGCTGCTCTTATTTTTGGTTCCAGCTCTGCGGTGCGATAGTTCATTACCAATTGCTCGCCCAAAACAGGATTGCCTGAGAGTTTACGAACTGCTGCGCCGTGTGCTGTTAGGCAGTAATAACAATTGTTTGCAGAGGAGACGACGACTGCAATCATTTCGCGTTCCAGTTTTGACAAGCCTGAATCGCCCAGCATTAAATCATTGTATAGCCCTGTAAATCCATCAAACTTGGTGGAATGCCAAGCATATGCTTGCAGTACGTTTGGCACAAACCCAAGTTTTTCATCGCATATATCAAGGTATTTTTGTTGCTTGTTCGTTAGAGCTTCTTCAGACTTTGGCATGTCGAGGGCTACGATTGGTTTCTTGGGCATAAAAATCTCCTTTGACTCACTCCTATGTTGAATGGAATCACGAAGTAGGACAAGCTTAAAATATTGCACATAAGATAATCAGAAAGACCAAGATGAAAATCGTCCCTGCCAGAAAAATACAAGGCTCTGTTTCGCAAGTTCTTCAAGCGAAAGGTCGAGACTTTGTTTCTGAGCCTGTTAGCAGTATCCCGCTTTCGTATGGGGGCATTGCGGGTGATTTTCATGAAGGCTTAACGCGTAAATCTGGTGGGCGCGAACCATGGTACAAGCGCGGTACCAAAATGCGCAATGAACGCCAGCTTTCGATTTTAAGTAAGGAAGAGCTTGCTGAAATCGCTTCTAACATGAATTTAGATTTTGTTGAACCTGGTTGGCTAGGTGCTAACCTTGTCTTTGAGGGGATTCCCAACCTGAGCTATTTGCCTTCCAGAACGTTGATCATGTTTGAAAATGGTACGACCTTACGGATAGATGGTTACAATGCACCTTGTCGATTAGCGGGTGGTTCAATATCCAAACATATTGGTGAAGACGTTGAAGATCACAGTCGAACGGATACAGCGCTTAAGTTTAAAGATGCTGCACATATGAAGCGTGGGCTTGTTGCCTGGGTTGAATGTGAGGGAGAAATTCGGGCGGGAGATGAATTTACCGCCAGAATTTGGGAACAGTGGATTTATGAATAGGTTTTAACACCTATATACCTGTTACTAACTGCCATAAATTAATTGCTACTAATCCCAACAGCCCGAAGAATGTTAGCATCATTCCGGTTACTCTTGCACGCATTGCTTGTTCAGTGAAACCAAGTGCATAGCCATGTAATATTCTGCCCATAACAAATGCTGCTGTCGCTGCACCTAATAAAAACAGATTTGCCATTTGAAGTTCTGCAACAAGAATGAGAAGAACACCCATCGGGCCATATTCTACTAAATTTCCTTGAGCGCGAATGCGTCTTTGCAGGGTGTCGTTGCCGCCGTCGCCCAAGGATACTTTTTCACCTCTTCGAACTCCTATTATTCTCATGGATAAGATGATCAATAATAGTCCCAAGACGCATGCTGATAAAGTTGTGATTGGTAATGACATGGCTAATCTCTTGCTGGAATATTGGTGGATTTTTCAGAAGCAGGGCGCGCCATGCATAGATTGAACCAGCGTTCAATGTGGTTATATTTGGCCATTTCCAAAGCTTCACCAGCCTCGTAAAAACCGTTTAGAGTTCTAATCCAGGGCCACAGCGCCAAGTCTGCGATAGAATATTCATCGCTCACCATATACTCGTGACTTTCCAGATGTGCATTTAAAACACCGAGCAGACGTTTGCTTTCATTTTGATAGCGTTCATATGGGCGTTTGTCTTCAAATTCTTTTCCTGCAAATTTGTGGAAAAATCCGAATTGTCCAAACATCGGGCCAGCGCCTCCCATTTGAAACATAAGCCATTGCAGGGTTTCGTAACGTTTCACAGGATCACTTGAAAGTAACATGCCTGACTTTTCTGCAAGATAAATCAATATGGCACCAGATTCCCAAAGACCAAAAGCCTCGCCATTAGGGCCGTTTGGATCAATAATCGCAGGGATTTTATTGTTAGGATTAAGCGAAAGAAATTCTGGTGATAACTGATCATCAGATGCAAAGTTTACCAGATGGGGTTCATAGTCCAACCCGGTTTCTTCCAGCATTGCCGAAGCCTTTATGCCGTTTGGGGTTGGTAGTGAATAAAGTTGGATATGTTCAGGGTTTCGTGCGGGCCATTTTTTCGTGATCGGAAAGTCTGAAAGTTTCATTGCAAAGGGTCCTCGTCGTTTTTTAATATATTGGGCAGTAAAATCTAAGAACTATTGGTCGTCATCTGATAATGTTTGCGAGCATCCCCATTCGGATAATTTTTGGTTTATATCATCGACTACAAAATGACGTGCTGCGTCTGGCTCATAACCATCATTTAGCATGTCATCATAATCTGTATGGACATGGCGGATGTATGACGTAAGAGCCTGCCATGCACGAATTGAAGGGGGCAGGTAACGTAAATGTCCTGCATCTGCTTTTTCCTCAACTGCGGTAAAATCTTCCATTGTGGCTTGTGGAATTAATGTGCGTAATCTGCGTTTTACCTCTTTTGATTTACCTCGTGTTTCCATATCATCAAACCATGAAACTTTCTCTCTGCATACAACGTTATATCGAGTATGCTTTATTGCAACTAAAAGTTTTGGTGGATGACTGATGGAAAATATATCAACAGCACAATTTGTAGAAGAACTTCCCGTCCTCAAAACCTTTTATGATGCCTTGCCAGAAAAGAACTATCTGTCTGTTCCTGGTGACTGGTTAGTGGCAGTAACAGATGTAGTTCAATCACGTCGAGCCATAGCAAATGGAAAATTTAAGGCTGTTAATATGGCTGGTGTTGCCATGATTACTGGCGTTATGAATGAATTGGGTCATCAAAAAATACCATATATTTTTGGTGGCGATGGTTCTGCGATTGCATTTTCATCAAATGACCTTGAGGTTGTGCAGGAGGTTCTTTCACGCACTAGAACATGGGCCAGTGAAGAGCTGTCATTGGAGCTAAGGGCTGCCATCGTTCCTGTTTCAGATATTCGTGCCTTGGGTGCTGATATACGTGTTGCAGGGCTTTATGTGTCTGATGCCATCAAAAATTATGCATTTATTGGGAGAGGGGTTGCCATTGCAGAAGCGCTCATGAAAAAAGGCGAATATGTCATTGAGCCTGCTAAAAAGGGCGAATACCCTGACTTGACAGGGCTTTCCTGTCGCTGGATGCCGATTGAAAAGCAAAATACTAAAATTATTTCAATGATTGTCGAAGCGGTTGATGGGGAAAATCAAATTCCAGATAACATATTGCTTGATTTGTTGAACTTGATACAAGCTGACAAACCTGAAGGCCATCCTGCACCTGAAAGTGAAATTAAATTCAAATGGCCTGTGGAAGGGGTTGGTCTGGAAGCAAAGGCTACAGGCACCAGCAAGTTTAAACTCTATTTGATTGCTTTTATTGCCTTGATCTTGAACAAGACTGGTTGGTCCATGGGAGACTTTGATCCAGGTCACTATCGTAAACAATTATCGCTTAATACTGATTACCGTAAAATTCAGGACGGCATTCGTATGACTTTGTCACTTGATCTTGAAAAGGTGAAAGAATTGAAAGTCTTTTTGGAAAAGCAAAGGGAAGCTGGTTTGTTGCGTTATGGGCTAAGTGAACAAGACCAGGCCATTTTAACCTGCTTTGTGCCTTCAGTAACATCTGACGATCATTATCATTTTATGGATGGCGCTGGCGGTGGTTACGCGGCAGCGGCAGACAACTTGCATTGATGCAAAATTAACCGTTGGATTGTAATAGTTTGTGATTAAATATAAAGATATGTTTATCTCAAACGGGGCTCAATCAATTTGCAAGGCCAAATGACACTTTCTCTCGATCAATCCGTCAACCTTTTAAGAGCTGCCGGAGAATCCACAAGACTACGATTATTGGCTCTTTTGTCAGAAGCCGATTTAACGGTTTCCGATTTGATTGAGATATTGGGGCAATCCCAACCACGTATATCCAGACATTTGAAATTGTTGACTGAAGCAGGCTTGCTTGAGCGTTATCAAGAAGGAGCCTGGGCATATTTCAGACTTGCAGATCAAGGGACGGGATCGAGGTTAATTCGCTCAATTATCAAGGAATTTGATCCTACGGATAAAGACATTTTAAGAGATGCAGAGCGTTTGCAAATGGTCAGGAAAAAGCGTGCTGCACAAGCCTCTGAATATTTCAGCAATAATGCCGGTGAATGGGATAAAATCAGGTCTCTTCACATCGATGAAGCCAATGTTGAAGCAGCAATGCTTGCCATGGTTGGTGATGCCAAGATTAACAATATGCTTGATTTGGGAACCGGTACCGGACGAATCCTTGAGTTGTTTTCTGGTATATTTGAAAAAGGCGTTGGTATAGACGCAAGCCGCGACATGCTCTCTGTTGCGCGGTCGCGGCTTGATGATGTGAACCTTTCGCGTGTGCAGACACGTCAAGGGGATTTATATATTCTGCCAACGCCAATGGCTCATTTTGATCTCGTTACAATCCACCAAGTATTACATTATCTGGATGACCCATTTGGCGCTATTGTAGAGGCTTCCAAGGCTTTGGTAGCAGGTGGGCGCTTGTTGATTGCAGATTTTGCACCGCATACACTTGAGTTTTTAAGAGAAGACCATGCGCATTTGCGACTTGGTTTTTCTGAATTGCAAATGGCTGAATGGTTGACTGAAGCGGGACTGAAATTACGTGCGGTTCAACATTTGGAACCTAAAAACAAACAAGCCAAAGACGCTCTTACAGTGAGCCTTTGGCTTGCAGAAAAGTAACACTCTTAAAACTCAATACCAGTATTTATATTTGTTTTAACCGATTAGGCCAAAAACAATTGCCATAACAAATATGAATGCGGCGAGTGTAATGACCATATTTGCCTTTTGTAGTATTTGCATATCAACCTCCTCTTGTTGATACCCAACCCTATGTAAAATATTAAGTGAATTTATTCGCCATGCAAGTGCTTTTGACTTTCATAACCGTAGCAACTTGTTTGTATGCTTTTAACGTTTTGAAGTTCCTGAGAAATATTACAAAACTTGAATATGAAATACTTTTTTGTGGCTGCCTTTTTCAGGCAGAAGCTTGGCTCTAACGCCTTAATCCCGTCATGTTTAAAACTCTTCCGTCTACTAGAGCCAGGCCTATGATAATAAGGATCATACCAATTACATTGGAAAGAGTGAGCGTTTCACCAAGCCATAGAATGCCTAAGATAATAGCACTGATTGGCACTAGGAAGGTTACAAGCGATACATTCGTTGCACCAGCCGAACTTAGGATTTTAAAGTACAATACATAGGCAAAAGCAGTACAAAGCACTGCTAATCCAAACAAGGAAATGATCATTTCAAGACTTGGTGCCGGAAGGTTAAATGGGTCTTCAAGGATGAAAATCAGCGGCAACATGACAAGGCTTGAGGCTGTTAGCTGTCCTGTCGATATGAGAATTGGATCGTGACCTTTAAATCGTTTTCCCCATACACTTGCAAATCCGTAAGAGATGGTTGCGCCCAATACTGCTCCTTGTGCCCAGGCAGATGCGCTTAGTCCTTGAACAAGATCTGTGCCAATTAAAACAGCGACGCCGATAAACCCAAAGGCAATTCCCATTACCTTGTTTTTCGAAAACTTTTCATCTGTAGTGAATATATTCGCAACTATAAGTGTCCATATGGGGGTCATTGCATTGACGACAGAAGCCAAGCCTGAACCAATTTCACGCTGACCAATCAAGATCAATGAAAAAGGAATTGCATTGTTTAATATGCCCATCACAAGGATAGCTTTTATAAGTTCACTATTTTTAGGGAATTTTCTTGAGGTGAATAGCAGAAAAATCCAAAGTGAAACCGCTGCCAGGAAAACCCTTAAAAACACAACTGTGAATGGTGGCCATTCAATCATTAGTATTCTGCCAAATAAAAATGAACCACCCCATATTAAAGCCAACAGGCATATGAGTAGCCAGTCTTTGGCCGTAACGGTCAATTTGGATGGGGCATTAATGTTGGTCATATAGGGTTCTTATATTTTTTGTGACACATATAGCCACCTGAAACTTGTTTTATCATCAAGAAAATCATCTTTCGCTGTGTGTGGTGAAGAAAACCCATTGAAAGCAATTGTTTAAGTCAGTTTTGAATTTTTGGCGCTGATTTGAGAAAACATCTTACTGAGTGCGGAGTGTCATAAATGTTAAATACTACTTGCTTATTTCTACGTATGGCGCAAATATTAAGATGTTCGGGCATATTGCGAACGTGAAGATGACTGGAATTACCGAATGATAAAGTTCGGCTTGGCGGGTTTGCTCGTTAAATAATGAAATAGCATATACTTTTTCAACCTTTCTTCGACATTTATGCACTGCCTGTCAGCGGCGATTGCCATATTTTTGAGATGGAAGAAAGGACCCCCACACCATGTCACAATCAGGTACAGTTAAATTTTTTAATACGGAAAAAGGCTTTGGCTTCATTACTCCGGAAGATGGAGGAAAAGATGTTTTTGTTCATATTTCTGCAGTGCAAGCCTCTGGTATGGAGACTTTGACTGAGAACCAACAAATTACTTTTGAGACAGAGCCAGACAACCGAGGTAAAGGCCCGAAAGCGATTAACATACAAGCTGCATAGTATTATTTTAGTTTATAAGAATAGTGAAGCCGACTTCTTGGAAGTCGGTTTTTTTGTGCCTTTTCAAGACTGGCATGGTTTTTGCTCCTCACTACGTACGTAGTTGAAGTGTTTTAAAAGGAGCCAATCATGTTTTCTCAAGACCAACAAAAACAAGTAAGTGTAATTATTACAACCGTTGATGGAAGCGAAGTTGAAGGCCAACTTCTTTGTGGCATGAGTGGCTTGATTGAATCCGCTCTTAATTCAGAAGGTCAATTTGTACAACTCAAAGACGAGCATAACGACACGACCTTTATCGCAAAAACTCATATTGCGAAACTGTCGCCTAAAAAGAGTTCTCATCAAAAATTACCTGAGCTTAATAGAAACCTTGGCAAGCCTGGTAATTGGTCAGAGATATTGGGTGTTGATCGTAACGCGACGCCTGAACAGGTAAAAAATGCTTATCACAACTTGGCCAAAGCTTATCATCCCGACGTATTTTCAATCGATATGCCGCTTGAGATCAAAAACTATGCAAGCACCATGCTGTCACGTTTTAATATTGCTTATGAGCAATATAAATCAATTAAGCAGGCTGCATAACTTTATCGAACGAGGTTGTGAAGGCCGACGTTCTCGATATTGCTTTCGCCACAAAGCGCCATGGTTGTGTCCAGTTCCTTTTGGATGATTTCAAGCGCTTTGGTGACGCCAGGTTTTCCCATGGCACCCAGGCCATAAATATAGGAACGTCCGATGTAAGTGCCTTTTGCGCCTTTTGCCATTGCTTTAAAAACATCTTGTCCAGAGCGAATACCGCCGTCCATATGCACTTCGACTTTGTCGCCAACGGCGTTAACGATTTCTTCCAAAACATCATAAGAGGCGAGGGCGCCATCCAATTGTCTACCGCCATGATTTGATACAATGATTGCGTCTGCACCGATTTTGGCGGCAATTTTTGCATCCTCAACATCGTTGATACCTTTCAGGATGAGCTTACGCTTCCAGTGTTTTTTAACCC
The DNA here is from genome assembly GCA_938030595.1 of uncultured Rhizobiaceae group bacterium. GTDB lineage: Bacteria > Pseudomonadota > Alphaproteobacteria > Rhizobiales > Rhizobiaceae > JAALLB01. The sequence goes on from CALHIB010000004.1 coordinate 13,425, forward strand.
ATTCTATCGAAGACCAATCCAAACTGGGATCAAACTGGCTTGCAGTCCAATCACTAAGAGATCCCATGTCGTCAACACCGCTCACATGACCAACGATATTACCGAACTCACGGCGCTTTGTTTTCAACATGTTTAAACACCAGCGGGGCTTCGTGGCTAGATTTGCCATAGCAGCAAGCGTTGGCTTTGGCGGGGCGCTAAGACCGTTTTTGATATCCTTGTGGCGTTGCCCTAGAATTTGCAGATCAAGTGTTAGAACAAGTGCTGAGCAATTTGCGTCAAGCGCGCGTTGCATCAGGCTTTCAGAAAAGCCGCGATCGCGCATGACATAAAGCTGAAACCAAAAAGGCTTTTTCGTATGCTCGGCGATGTCTTCAATTGAACATATGCTCATGGTGGTAAGAGTGAACGGTACACCAAATTCTTCTGCTGCTTGAGCGGCCAGTATCTCACCATCAGCATGTTGCATACCGGTTAAGCCAACAGGCGCAAGCGCTACAGGCATAGAAACATCTTCGCCAATCATCTTGGTTTTAAGACTGCGATTATCAATATTTACCGCAACGCGTTGGCGAAGTTTCTGACGCGCAAAGGCATCCTCATTGTCGCGGTAGGTACCTTCAGTCCAAGAACCGCTATCCGCATAGTCATAAAACATCTTGGGCACGCGCCTTTTGGCAAGTGCTTGCAGTTCTTGGATGGTTGTGATTGGTGACATTTAAACTTTCCCATACCCGCCAGCGGCAGGTGTATTCAATATAACGGCTTCGCCTTTTTTTACATCGGTTTGGTCACAGTGTCCAAGTTCTTCTGTTTGGCCGCTTAAACGTCTCACAAGGGTTGAGCCAACGGCACCATCGCCGCCTCCATTTAATCCTTTGGGTGCCAGTTTGCGCGATGAAGACAGGATTGCGCAGGTCATGTCTTCATTAAACCTGAGTGATCGTGAAACGCTGTCGCCGCCTTTGTATTTACCGTCACCTCCAGAACCTCTGCGTATGGAAAAATCTTCCACTGTTACAGGATAGCGCATTTCAAGGATTTCCGGGTCGGTCAACCGAGTGTTGGTCATATGCGTTTGAACTGCACTTGCCCCACTAAACGGTGTGCCGTCATTCATCACACCTGCGGGTGCGCCACCACACATGGTTTCGTAGTTTTGGTATCGCTCATTGCCGTAGGTCAGATTGTTCATTGTACCTGGCGCATTGGCAAAGGCGCCAAATGCCATCAGCAGACAGTTCGTGACGTGCTGGCTTGTTTCTGTATTACCTGCAATCACCGCCGATGGATATTGCGGTTTCAACATGCAGCCATCGGGTATGATGATGTTCAGCGGCTTCAAACAGCCCGCATTCATAGGGATATCGCCTTCAACCATGATGCGGAAAACATAAAGCACGGCTGCACGACATACAGGTTCCGGTGCATTGAAGTTGTTCTTCTCGATATCTGATGTGCCCGTAAAGTCGACTGTCGCTTCACGCTTTTCCTTGTCAACCGTGACTTTGACGCAAATCTTTTGGCCATTGTCTGTGTGGTATGTATTTTCACAATCAGAAAGGCGATCGATCACACGGCGCACGCTTTCTTCAGCATTATCCTGCACATGCTTCATATAGGCATTCACAACTGGGAGCGTAAAATTTTCTACCATCTTGCGCAGCTCGGTCACACCTTTTTCATTGGATGCGATCTGGGCGCGAATGTCTGCCATATTATCATCCGGGTTTCTGGCGGGCCAAGGATGATCTGTCAAAATCTTGCGCATTCCATATTCATCCAATACGCCTGATTTCACGAGTTTGAAATTATCAATTAGTACGCCTTCTTCGTCTACGTGTGTTGCAAGTGGCGTTGCACTTCCTGGTGCCATGCCGCCAATGTCTGCATGGTGACCTCGTGCTGCAACATAGAATAAAATCTCTTTTCCGCCGTCATCAAATACAGGGGTGACGACCGTGATGTCTGGCAAATGCGTTCCACCATTGTAGGGTGCGTTTAGGATAAAAACATCGCCAGGAGTAATATCGCCTTGATTGTTTTCAATCACACTTTCCAC
>CALHIB010000005.1 GCA_938030595.1 uncultured Rhizobiaceae group bacterium
TGCCAAAATGGTTGAAAAGCTCGAAGAGCGTAAAAAGGTTTTTGTAAAAACCTACGGTTGTCAGATGAACGTCTATGATTCAAACCGCATGGAAGATGCGCTTGAACAAGACGGCTATGAGCGCACGAATGACATGGAAGACGCTGATCTGGTTTTGTTAAACACATGCCACATCCGCGAAAAGGCTGCAGAAAAAGTCTATTCCGAAGTTGGCCGCATCCGTAAAATCAAGGAAAAAAGAGCCGATACCAATCGCCCGATAACGATCGGAGTGACAGGCTGCGTTGCGCAGGCTGAAGGCTCCGAGATTATGAAACGCGCCAAGGCGGTTGATTTGGTTGCAGGCCCGCAAACCTATCACCGCATCGCAGACATCGTGAATCGTGCAGAGCAGGGCGAGCGTCCAGTTGAAACCGAATTTGAGATTGAGGAAAAATTCGCAAAACTGCCTCAGGCAACTGCAAAACAGGTGCAAGCGCGTGGTGTTGCTTCATTCCTGACGGTTCAGGAAGGTTGCGATAAATTCTGCACATTTTGCGTTGTGCCATACACACGCGGCGCAGAGGTTTCACGCACCGTCAAGCAGATCGTTGATGAGGCCCAGGGCATGGTCGACGCAGGTGTTCGTGAAGTGACATTGCTGGGTCAAAATGTAAACGCTTGGCATGGTGAAGGCGCTGACGGTCGTGAATGGGGTCTCGGCGAACTATTGCATGAACTTGCCAAGATCAAAAGCATGGAGCGCTTGCGTTATACGACCAGCCATCCGGTTGATATGGATGAAAGCTTGATTAATGCGCACCGCGATCTGGATTGCCTGATGCCGTATTTGCATCTTCCGGTTCAGGCGGGTTCAGACAAAATCCTCAAAGCCATGAACCGCCATCATACGGTTGCTGATTACATGCATATCATTGAGCGTATGCGTGAAGTAAGTCCGGATATGGCAATCTCGGGCGATTTTATTGTTGGCTTTCCCGGTGAAACGGATGAAGATTTTGAAGAAACCCTAAAAGTAGTACGCGATGTAAAATACGCATCTGCTTTCTCGTTCAAATATTCAACACGCCCTGGCACACCAGGTGCTGATATGAAAAACCAAGTACCAGAAGATGTAAAATCTGAACGCTTGCAAAGATTACAAGCGTTACTGAATGAACAACAAGAAGAATTTAATCGTGGCTGCATCGGTCGTAAAATGGACATCTTGCTGGAGAAAAAGGGTCGACGTGAAGGGCAGCTTATTGGCCGTTCACCTTGGCTACAATCTGTGATTGTAGATGAAAACCTTGGCAAGCCAGGTGATATCGTTCATGTTGAAGTAACGGATGCTGCACCAAACAGTTTAAATGCTATTTTAGCGCAAAAGGATTGATGATTGACGACGAATAAAAAGCAATCTCCCGAAGTTGAACACATCGCACTTGAGTTCAAAGACAACAAACTCGCATCACAACTTTTTGGTCAATATGATCAACATCTGGCAATGCTGGAGCAACAGCTTGATATTGAGGCTGTTGCACGCGGTAATGAAGTTAATCTGACAGGTGAAAGCACTGCGATTAGGCAAGCGCGTGTAACCCTTGAGCATTTATATGCCCGTCTTGAAGCGGGTGACACGATTGAACAAGGTGATGTTGATGGCGCCATTCGAATGGCGGCGGCTGATAATCAACTTGCACTCCCTGGCACTGAAAAAACATCCATGTTGTCGATGGCCAAAATAGGCACACGAAAAAAGGTAATTCAGGCGCGAACACCTACCCAAGATGCTTACATCCGCGCAATGGATCGCTCGGAATTGGTCTTTGGCGTTGGGCCTGCAGGTACTGGTAAAACCTATCTGGCTGTTGCCTATGCTGCAGCCTTGATGGAGCGTGGCGCGATTGACCGTATCATTCTTTCCAGACCAGCGGTGGAAGCAGGTGAAAGACTTGGCTTTTTACCAGGCGATATGAAAGACAAGGTCGATCCATATTTGCGTCCTTTATATGATGCACTTTATGACATGATACCGGGTGAACAAGTGGAGCGAGCGCTCACTGCAGGTACCATTGAAATTGCACCATTGGCATTTATGCGGGGACGAACTCTCTCCAATGCCGCTGTTATTCTGGATGAAGCGCAAAATACGACCTCCATGCAAATGAAGATGTTTCTAACCCGTTTGGGTGAAAATTCTCGTATGATTATAACAGGCGATCCAAGTCAGGTTGATTTGCCGGGTGGTGTAAAATCGGGTCTGGTAGAGGCCCTTGATTTGCTGGGCGGTATTAAAGGCATTTCAAAAATCAGGTTCAGTGCCAAGGATGTTGTGCGTCATAGACTGGTTGCAGAAATCGTAAATGCTTATGATGATGTACTGCGCAAAAAGAAAAAATCTGATGATACCCAAAATTGATCTGACGCTGGAAGATGACGTTTCGATTGATGAAACGGCTTTTCTGGCGCGCACTGTAAATATCCTCACCGAAGCAGTTCGTATTGCTGGATTGAAATTTCCTGCCGAAGCTGAATTAAGCTTCGTTTTAGCTGGAGATAGCACTCTCCAATCGCTCAACAATCAATGGCGCCAAAAAGATAAACCGACCAATGTTCTTTCTTTTCCAGGCGAAGACATCGCTATTGGTGAGATGGCTGGCTTAATGCTGGGTGACATTGTTATTTCTCTTGAAACAACCAAACGTGAAGCGGCTCTTGAAAACAAGACTTTCGAAGACCATCTTAGTCATCTGGTTGTTCATGGTTTTTTACATCTTTTCGGGTATGATCATGAAACAGATGAAGAGGCAAACCAAATGGAGAGCCTTGAAACAAGAATTTTGGACGAACTGGGTATTGATGATCCCTATGATGCCAACCTTTATGAAGATGAAAATTTCAAATGAGTGAAGACACTCACATTTCCCAATCAAAAGAAAACGCCATTTCAGGCGGTGAGAACCCATTAGAACCGGGAAAATCGCTCGTCTTGATTGATGAAGCGGACGGAAAAAGCAAAGTAGAATATCTGTTTTCCTGGGTTTACGGAATTTTTGGTCGCAAGAAAAATGGCGCAACCATTCGCGAAGACTTGGAAGATGCGCTGTCTGAAGGACAAGGTATTGCAGAAGGCTTCTCTTTGGAGGAGCGCGCAATGCTTACCAGTATCCTGCGCCTTAAAGATATTCGCGTAGAAGATCTGATGGTGCCGCGCGCTGATATCATCGCCGTTACAGAAGACATCACGTTGGCTGAACTTCTAAAACTATTTGAAGAATCAGGTCATTCCCGCATGCCAGTCTATGGCGAAACCATGGATGACCCAAAAGGCATGGTGCATATCCGGGATGTGGTGGCTCATATTACAAAGACCTCGTCGATTTCAAAGGCAGAAGCTGCCAAACGAAGATCAAAGCTACCGGCAAATCTTGACTTGAAAAAAGTCAGCCTTTCCAAACCGATTTCAAGTTTGAGATTATTGCGCGAAGTCATGTTTGTGCCGCCATCAATGGGCGCACGAGAACTGATGGCACGAATGCAGGCAGACCGTATGCAAATTGCTCTGGTGATCGATGAATATGGCGGTACGGATGGGCTTGTAACACTTGAAGATATTGTCGAAGAAATTGTTGGCGAGATTGAAGACGAGCATGACGACGAAGCAACACTTATCCAAGACAAGGGTGATGGCACTTTCATCTGTGACGCAAAGGCAGAACTAGACGATATAAGAACGCATCTGGGCGATGGATTTGCATTTGGTGAACATGAAGACGATGTCGATACAATAGGCGGTTTGATCTTCGATATAACAGGTCGTGTGCCTGTGCGCGGAGAAGTGATTAGCAATAACGGTTTTGAGTTCCATGTCATGGAAGCAGACCCGCGCAGAATTAAGCGCGTCAAGCTTGTCAGATCATCAAGACGTCGCACAAAACGCGCATAATTTCATATAGAACAATCAAACAGTTGATTCCCATTTCTCTTACTATGAGTTAAGCATAGTTGAGGGGTGCATATTGATTCGAGTTTTATGCCAAGGAACTTAGGGGAACCATTATAGCGCGTGTAGTTTCAAAGATTGAGAATATAGCTGGCTGGTTTATCTTATTATCAGGTTGGCAACGCAATGGTGTTGCTCTTCTGGCTGGCATTGTATCTGCGCTTGCAATGCCGCCTTTTGATATGGTTTTTGTACTCTTTGCAACTTTTCCAATCTTGATATGGCTGATGGATGGTGCGGCAAGCGAGCCTTCTACAGGCATATTCTCAAAACTTTGGGATGGTTTTAAGCCGGGGTTTTTCTTTGGGTTTGGTTATTTCTTTGCAGGATTATGGTGGATTGGCAGTGCTTTTCTAGTGGAAGCGGAAGATTTTCTTTGGGCGCTGCCAATTGCAATCATTGCAGTTCCTTTTGCGCTAGCGCTCTTTTGGGGCTGCGCTACGGCAATCGCCAGAATATTCTGGTCAGGAGATGCTGGGCGCCTGTTTATCCTTGCGGCAAGTTTCACATTATTTGAGTACCTGCGTGGGTTTATTGCTACGGGTTTACCTTGGAATCCAATTAGTGGCGCTGCGTTTTTTACACCTATCATGATGCAGTCGGCTTCTGTAACAGGCATCTATGGCATGACGGCATTTGCTGTTTTTGTGTTTTCCACTGCAGGCGTCATCGTGCCAGGCATTGACCATCAAACAAAAACCAGAAAATTGGCTTTCACTCTTTCTGCAATCTTTGTCATTTCACACTTGGGGTATGGAGCTTGGCGATTACAAGAAGCAACGACAGAGTTTGTTCCGGATGTAGCCTTGCGGTTGGTGCAACCAAACATTGACCAACGCTATAAATTCGACAAGGAAAAAGAAGCTGAAAACTTTAAAACTTACATGGATTTATCAGCCGCTGAAGGTGATGATGACAAACAGGGTTTAGCTGGCACAACGCATTTGATATGGCCAGAATCAGCCTTTCCATATTTATTAACCCAGCGCCGTGATACGCTGGCAGCAATTGGTTCGATGTTGCCTGAAGGAACAAGTCTGATAACTGGTGCTGCACGCGCAGAAGCTGCAACTTCTGCCAGTGAAGGGTTTGTTTTCAACTCTGTTTATATCATCGATCATAAAGGCGAAATTGCATCAGCAGCAGACAAGACACATCTTGTGCCATTTGGTGAATACATACCTTTCCAAAAACTTGTAGGGTCGCTTGGAATAGAACAATTGGCCAATCAAGATGGTGGTTTTGAAGCAGGGAGTTCAAGAAAACTGCTTTCAACAGGCATAGGTCCAAAAATGCTTCCCCTGATTTGTTATGAAATTATCTTTTCTGGTGCTTTATGGAATGAACAAGAACGCCCAGGCTGGATTGTAAACCTGACCAATGACGCATGGTTCGGAAATACACCTGGCCCTTATCAGCATTTAAGACAGTCTGTTTTACGCGGTGTTGAAGAAGGCCTTCCGGTCGTGCGCGTGGCCAACTCAGGAATTTCAGGTGTCTACGATGCATATGGTCGAGCAATAAAAGAGCTACCTCTTGGCGAGGCAGGCATCATAGATTCACAATTGCCGGTTGCTTTGAAGCCAACAGTATTCAAGGCTTGGAATGGAACGCTTCATTGGGTCATTATTGCGCTATTTTTCTGTTTTGGGCTATTTTCTTTAAGACGATATAATTCTTGAGCTATGTAAAAGAGACCATCAGTTTGGAATATTGTAATTTTATCATTTTCTTTGTATTGATGGTTATTGAAGTGATTTAGGGGCCAATTTTTACAAACTGCTTATTTTAAATCGCAGTTTTTCACTAGGCGGATTAGTAGAAAAAATGGCTGACACCAAAAAAACACCCAATCCAATTGATATTCAAGTAGGAGCCAGAGTGCGTTTAAGGCGTAACATGTTGGGTCTTAGTCAGGAAAAACTGGGCGAGAGCTTAGGCGTTACTTTTCAGCAAGTTCAAAAATACGAAAAAGGAACCAATAGAATTAGCGCAAGTAAAATGCAGAAAATTTCTGACATTTTAAAAACGCCAGTTTCCTTTTTCTTTCAGGGCGAATCAGGCTCATCCATGCAAGAAAACGGATTTTCAGAAAATGGAGATTCGGACTATGTCGTTGATTACCTGTCAACACCGGATGATATTCAGCTTTTTAAAGCGTTTTCAAAAATAAAAGATCCAAAAGTGCGCAAAAACATCATCAATATGGTGCGTTCGTTTGCAGATGAAAAAGAATAATCGATTTATTCATTGCTAATGAAACAATTTCTTGACCTTTTTGGCGAAGATGACAATAAACATTTAAGTTTTAGCTCATATAAAGCAATCTTTATGTCTTTCCTGGAGAGAAATTAATGGCACGTCAGAATTACCTTTTTACAAGTGAATCAGTTTCAGAAGGTCACCCGGATAAGGTCTGTGATAGAATTTCAGATGAAATCGTGGATTTGATCTATAAAGAGGCAATTAAAACGGGTCTGGACCCTTGGTCAGTTCGCATAGCTGCAGAAACACTCACGACAACCAATCGTGTTGTCATTGCTGGCGAGGTTCGCTTGCCTGATTCACTTTGCAAAAAAGATAAAGAAGGCAATATCATTAAAGATGCGAGCGGCAATCCGGTGGTAGCACCTGGCAGATTCCGTTCCGCTGCACGTCGTGCCATTCGTGACATCGGTTATGAGCAAGATGGTTTCCATCATAAGACGGCAAAAATTGATGTGCTTCTCCACGCACAATCAGCAGACATCGCGCAAGGCGTGGATAATGCGGCTGATAAACAAGGCGAAGAAGGTGCTGGTGACCAAGGTATTATGTTTGGTTACGCGTGTACAGAAACACCTGATCTGATGCCTGCACCAATATATTACAGCCATAAAATTCTGGAACTCATGGCAAAGGCGCGTAAGTCTGGCGAAGGTGAAGCGGCTAAACTTGGCCCTGATGCAAAATCCCAAATCACAATCCGATATGAAGATGGCAAGCCAAAAGAAGTTGCAAGCATTGTGGTCTCCACTCAGCACTTGGATGAAAGCTGGGATTCGGTGAAAGTGCGCCAGGTAATTGAGCCATACATTCATGAAGCGCTGGGTGGCAATCTTCCAATTGCTGAGGATTGTAACTGGTACATTAATCCTACAGGCAAATTTGTTATCGGCGGCCCGGATGGCGATGCTGGTTTGACAGGACGTAAAATCATCGTGGATACATATGGTGGTGCAGCACCTCATGGCGGCGGTGCCTTCTCTGGAAAAGACACAACAAAAGTTGACCGTTCAGCTGCCTATGCGGCGCGTTACTTGGCCAAGAATGTTGTAGCCGCAAAACTTGCGGAAAAGTGTACTATCCAGATTTCTTATGCAATTGGTGTTGCCCAACCGCTTTCGATTTATGTTGATACACACGGCACTGGCAAGGTTGAAGACGCAAAGCTGGAAGATGCAATTCGTGCTTGCATGGACTTGTCACCAACAGGCATTCGTAAGCATTTGGATTTGAACAAGCCGATTTATGCGCAAACGGCTGCCTATGGTCACTTTGGCCGCAAGGCAACACGCAAGGGCGCTTTCTCCTGGGAGAAAACAGACCTGACAAAAGCGCTTAAAGAAGCCATTAAAGCTGCGTAATTGACGTGAGCGAACAAGAGCACGCTTTCCGCCGTTCAGAAGCCTTTTTCGGGCGGCGTAAAGCAAAGACACTATCAACTCCCCAGCAGAAATTGCTGGATGAACTTCTGCCAAAATTGAAGTTTGATATTTCTGAGCCAACGATAGAAAACTTAAGCGAAGCTTTTCCGCATAATCCGCAGAAAATCGTTTTGGAAAGTGGTTTTGGCGGAGGTGAACATCTTATTCATCAGGCACTTACCAATCCGGATGTAGGCTACATCGGTGTTGAACCCTTTGTAAATTCAATGGCAAAAGCGCTCACAGCAATTGAAGAGCATGGCATC
>CALHIB010000006.1 GCA_938030595.1 uncultured Rhizobiaceae group bacterium
AGGTATGGGGGCTACTGGATGGACAACATTCAGACGTGTGATTATGCCTCTCATTACCCCAGGCATGATTTCAGGCGCGCTCTTTGCTTTCATCACATCATTTGATGAAGTCGTGGCCGTGATCTTCCTGGCCGATGTGGACCAACGCACCATCCCGCGTCAGATGTTCTCAGGCCTGCGTGAACAGATATCACCAACCATTCTTGCTGTGGCAACTATTCTGGTGCTTATCTCAATCGCATTGCTGACAACGCTGGAGCTACTACGTCGTCGCTCTGAACGTCTGCGTGGTCTTTCCCCTGGTTAATGCCTGACACCGTTGAACAGTTAAAACGCATTATCAATGATGCGTCCAACATCGTTATCCTGACCGGTGCAGGCATATCAACAGAATCCGGCGTGCCTGACTTCAGATCACCTGGTGGATTGTGGGAAAAATTCCGCATCGTGGAATATGGCGAATATATTGAAAGCGAAGAAGCCCGCATTGAAGACTGGCATCGCCGTTTCTACATGGCGGATCAAATCGGTCAGGTCGAACCCAACATAGGACACACCAAAATTGCCGAATGGATAAACACGAGCAAATGTTCCTGCCTCATTACCCAAAACGTTGATGGTCTGCACGCACGCGGTGGCGCACCAAACAACAAGATCATCGAAATTCACGGCAATGCAACTACCGCCTCTTGCATCACTTGTGGTGAACATCACTCAATCGAAACCTGCCGCACGCTCTTTGAAGCCACGGCCGAAAGCCCCAAATGTCAATCCTGCGATGGCTTGGTCAAGGCAGACATCGTCATGTTCGGCGAAAAAATGCCTGTCAAGAAAACCGCAGAAGCCTTCAAAATCGCAGAAAGTGCTGATCTGTTCATAGCGATCGGTACATCACTCGTCGTAAACCCCGCTGCAGGCCTCCCCCTCCACGCCAAACACAATGAAGCAAAATTCGCTATTCTGAACCGAGACCCAACAGAGTTGGACAGGTTTGCAGATTGTGTGGTGAATGCTGAAATTGGCAAAGTGATGAGCAGGCTTTAGTTACCCACCAAAAGCCACCCCTTCGTCACCAGCTTTCCACTGCGAATACTTGGACATAATCGCCTTAAACCGCTCGCTCTCCAGAAAGGCTTCCAGCCAGCGTATCGTGTTGTTCCAATCCTGACTCCAGAACCAATCCCTATCCACATGCGCAAATTGTCTGACGAAAGGCAAGATAGCGCCATCAGCAAATGAGAACTTGTCGCCAAACAGATAAGCCTGCCCTTCAAGCATCGCATCAAGCTTCTTCATAAAGTCAGCACCAATGCCGCGCTCTTGGGTGGTATCGATCGTATCATCACGACTTGCATATTTATAAGCATCCAGCGCTGCCTTGAAAGGCCCGTCACTTTCATCAATCAAGGCATTCATGGCCTCTACTTCATTTTCAGAAAAATCCAGCCAGCCTTCCTTGTCAGAATTATCCAGCGCCCACTCCATGATATCCCTGCTCTCTTCGAGCACATGATCATTTTCTAAAATTAATACAGGAACGGTTCCCTTGGGGCTGACTTCAAGCATATGCTCTGGCTTTTCACGCAAGACCACTTCACGCAACTCAACAGTACTTCCAGTAGCTGCAAGTGCCAAGCGAGCCCGCATGGCATAAGGACATCGGCGGAAAGAATAAAGAATCGGTTGCTTCATTTGGCTCAAAATAAATGGTTAACGAGACATTAATTTATTTGACAAAAAGAAAAATAACAAATTTGTCACGAAGAATCAAAAAGGTTAACGTCAATATATAGTGATTCGTAAAAAAGATCGTGGCGGCGATCAATTTAATTAATATCAACATGGACCATACGGGGGACCCCATGAATAAAGCCCTAAAACTATCAGATATAGAAGTAAACAGCATTGAGTTAAACACTCATGACAAGGGAAGCGTAAGCACGCTTACCAATCTTGACGCCAATGAAATCAGAGCAAAAATAAAAGCTGCACGCTTGGAAAAACTGATGGCAAGGCAACTTGAAAATGAACTCTCTATAGAGCTGGATACCGAAATAGAACCAGCAAAAATGGAAACAGAAGTAGCTGAACTTGAGACAATGGATACTCAAGAAACTGTAGCTTTTGATCTGGAAAAAATTGAAGAAAAGCAACCAGTTGAACTTGAAATCCCGGCCTCAAAAGCACGCGGGTATTCTGCTGGTAGCTCTAAAAGAATGCGCAATATCCAGGCCAGCAGACATTCATGCGATGAGATGGTTTCTCGTATCCGTTCAGGATCAGACATTCTTTCCGGTCTTAACGAGCAAACAACAAACCTTGTTAAACAACTTCAATTTATGGAGCAAGAGTTTAGCAGATTTGAGGAAGCAGAAGTAAAAGCATCTAAGCTTGCTTCAGATCACAAACGTGTCACTGCTGAATATGAAGAATCTTTAAATCTGATTGAAAAGCAGAACCGTCAATTGAACGTATTGGAATCTCAACGCGCTAATAGCAATGCAAATTATGAGCATACTAAAGTTGAACTTGAAAAGCTTCAAAGAGAATTTCAAAGAGAGTCAGAACTTTTTGCAGAAAGCCAAATGGTCAACTCAGAGCTAGAACAAGACAATCGCTCGTTAAAAAACAAGCTTGAAACAAGTCAGACGTCACTCGAAAATACAACGGCTGATCTGCAAACAACCAACAATGCTCTCAAGCAAAAAGATATGGAAGCTGCCAGAGCGCAAGCTGAATTAACTTCCACCAAAGAACGCCTTGCAAATGCAGAAATTAGTCTGGATACAGCAAGCCAAGAACTGGAAGCGTTATCAAAGCGGTTTACAGATAAAGAAATTGAAAGCCAAAATTTGCAATCGCAATTATCTTCTGCAACCGAGAAACTTTCAACCTCTGAAACAAGTCTAATCCATACAACACGTGAACTGGAAAATCTGACCGCAGAAGCACACGACAAAGATATGTTATGTGCCAAGCTAACATCTGATTATTCTTCCTTGATCAAGTCAAACTCTAAAGTTATGAACGATCTTGATAACGTGCAGACCAAATATGATGAGCTGAACAAAAGCGCGCTTGAGCAACAAAGTCAGCAATATGCACGCATACACGAACTTGAAAGTGTTCTTCGCGATACAAAACGTCAATTGGAACTAAAAACAAAATCCAATGCAGAGTTAACTGTTGAGCTTGAAGCAACAAACAACTTGCTTGTGTTACACGAAGAAATGGTTGCAGCTCTTTCTCCTGACGAAAAACGCTAACAAACTAATCCCTAGTGAGTATTTTCATGCGGTGCGTTCTGGTTTGAACGGGCCGCATGTTCTTTTTGGGCTTCTCTTTTTTTCAGTTTTTGATTGTCCTGATCCGCTGCAATGTGTTTGACACCTCGAGATTTTGCAAGCTCCATCTGCTTCTGGCGCTCTATAAACCTCTGCCTTTGTTGCGTGGACTGCTTTTCATAACAACGCGGACATGAAACCCCTTTTGCAAAAAGTTCAGACTGTTTGTCTTCATCTGTTATGGGATGACGACAGGCGTGGCACAAATCATATGGCCCCTGCTTTAGGCCGTGACCAACGCTAACACGCTGGTCAAAAACGAAACACTCGCCTTCCCAAAGACTTTCATCTTCAGGCACGGTTTCAAGATATTTCAAAATGCCCCCTTTAAGATGATACACATCCTCAAAGCCTTGTTCTTTCATGAAAGAAGTGGATTTCTCACATCGAATACCGCCAGTGCAAAACATGGCAATCTTCTTGCCCTTCAAGAGATCATCCTGGCCCTCCACCCATTCAGGCAACTCTCTAAAGCTTGTCGTTTCAGGATCGATCGCACCTTTGAAAGTTCCAATCGCCACTTCATAGTCATTGCGCGTATCCACAACAATCACATCTGGGTCGTTGATAAAAGCATTCCAGTCTTCTGGCTCGACGTATTCACCGACCTTCTTTGTAGGGCTAACACCTTCAACACCTAAAGTAACAATTTCTTTTTTTAAGCGAACCTTCATGCGGTAAAACGGATTTTGGTCAGCCCAGCTTTCCTTGTGCTCCAAATCAGCAATACGCTCATCGCTTTTGATGAAATCAAGAAGCGCACGCACACCCGCTTCAGGACCAGCAACTGTTCCGTTAATCCCTTCATCAGCCAGAAGGATTGTGCCCATAACATTATTGGCAATAGCACACTCCTGAATGCCAGATTGCAAGGCTTTAAAATCAGGCAAAGCAACGAACTTGTAAAAAGCAGCAACCAAAAAAGAAGACAATAGGAAATTCCTCGTTATAACAAACTGTCGTTACATAAAAAAAAATGCTGACGAAAGCCAGCATTTTCTAATTTTAAAAGGCAAACCCTGAATTAAAAAATTCTACAAACCAATTGAAAAGACAATCAGAACTTAATGATTGCGTTTTTAATCTCACTGCGCAATCTTGCAGTATGAGCATAAATCTGGACGAAATAGACCTTAAAATACTGCGGATTTTACAGAAATCTGCAGATATGAACATCAATGATATTGGTGCACATGTTGGCTTAAGCCACACACCCTGCTGGCGACGAATCAAAAAGATGCAGGAAAGCGGTGT
>CALHIB010000007.1 GCA_938030595.1 uncultured Rhizobiaceae group bacterium
TGTTTTATTATTTTCAAAATCCGGGTCAGCGGCAATATCGAGAAGCCCGCCTTGTCCGCTTGCTCTCACGCGTGGCGCACCTGAAACCGTTTGAACTTTGCGATTTTGCGGGTTAATCAGTTTTATGGCTCCGCTACGTTCTGTGACCAAAATTCTGCCACTTGGAAGCATCGTCATGCCCCATGGGTGATTGAGCCCCCGGGTTATAGTTTCTACTCTAATAGTTGTTTTTTCAGTTTTAAAACTTTCAGATGCCGTTTGCGCTTGGGCAGATAGCGCAGTCGATATCATAAACAGAAGAAAAGCTGTAAAGTTCATTACCTTGCGCATAAAGGCCTCCTTGGCTTAAACTGATAGAATCATAATAAATATGATATAGGGCAGGCAATGAATGACACAAATTCAAACTTGGTATTAGAAACCGATAGCGACCTGATACTCGAAAAGAATGAAGCCATAAATCAGGGCATTCCCTTGTTTTCTGCGCATTGGCATATTTTTGCGCCTACCATTGTTATATTGATTGCCTATTCGTTTTCATGGTTGTTGCTGGCAATAGCAGATATGAGCAATAGTAACCTTGCTCGTCTTTTCATTATTGTCATGTCAGTGTGTGTTCCATTGCTGGCGGCGCATGCTTTTCTTAGATATCAGACCATACGTGTTCAAGTTGATAAGACTTGTCTGATTTGTCATCCAGGCTGGCCAAAAGATCTGCCGATTGAAATTCCATTTTCGATGATTGAAAAAGTCTTGGTCAAGCGGGGGCTTTCGGGAAGACTTTTCGGTGGGGGTACGCTTATTCTTCATCTGGCTGTTGAAAACAAGATTGTAATTGCTGATTTGGCAGAACCTGACTTGGCAAAGCAAAAAATTGAAGAAGCATTGCATAAATTTTAAGGGGGGCGAACGATAGGAGCAATTGCCTCAGATTGCGTTTGCCCCTATCGCCCATAGCCTGAGTAAACTCCGGCTATTCTTGAAATGATTATATCATGCCTTGATGCATGCTGAGACTGGTTTGTAAAATCGCGTAGCCCGTGGATAAAAATGCAATTGTTATTATTGCCGAGATTATAACAAGGCTGCTCCGCCGTTTTTTCAAGGCGCGATCTCTTGCTGAATGAATCATCCAGATGTTTTTAATGTGGTGTTGTTGCCGCAACTTACCCCCTCCAATCGAGCATGCTGTCTTTAAAGCACTGATTTGGTCGGTTACAGTATGTGAAAATTTAAGGCAGAGTTTTGTGCGGATAATGTGCAAAACAGGGTTATGTTGTGTCTGAAATGTGCTCTAAACTTACTAAACGTAATCAATAATGTTTTGTTTTATGAAGCCTCATAATCACATTTTTTTGCGTTTACCTTTTGTATATGTGCTGTAATGTGAAATTGGGGCGGCGTTCTGTTTTGGAAAGTATCGTGTATAATATATGATGTTCAATCAATTTGCCTTATGCCTTAGTTTTTTGCTTGTCCTAATTTCATCGGTGCAAGCTTCAGATCTGCGTGAGCCGCCTAAACGCCCGCACTTGATTGTTGATTATTCCTCGGGTGATGTTCTTTCGCATGAGTTGGCTTTTGCACGATGGGCACCTGCGTCCCTCACAAAAATGATGACGGCGTATACCGTTTTTAAAACACTTCAACTTCAAAGCATCTCTATGAATTCACCTGTGAGAATTTCTGAATATGCGATTAGTCAACCTCCAACGAAAATAGGTTTTCCTGTTGGAACTATTTTAAACATCGAAACAGCTCTTAAAATTATCATGGTGAAATCAGCCAATGATATTTCTGTAGCACTTGCTGAAGCGACATCTGGTAGTGAAGCGCAATTTGTTGCTCTAATGAATGCGCATGCAAGACGGATTGGAATGATTGATAGTCAGTTTGTTAATCCTCATGGATTACATGATGCTGAGCAATATACGAGTGCTCGTGATATGGCGTTATTGGTGATACATTTGACCAAAGAATTTCCTGAGTATGCAAGTTTTTTTGATATTCCGGCAATTCGATTTGGAAACCGTCGTTTGCGCAATCACAATGCCTTGGTGCGTTTGTTTGAGGGAACAAACGGAATGAAAACAGGCTATGTTTGTGCTTCAGGATTTAATGTGGCGGTTCGTACAAAACGTGATAATCGAACTCTAATTGCAATCGTTTTTGGAGAGAAATCCGGGTTAAGCAGAAATATAAAAGCTGCACGCTTGTTAAAGGAGGGGTTTGAGAACGCTGTAGAAAATGGCGAAAAATTTTCAAGCTTCAAAGACAAGACTTTTAATTCAAAGCAGCCTTATGACATTACAAAGGATATTTGCCCTCGTAAATATGCAGCAGCCGGGAGACCAAAACTGCGACCACCTGATGCGCCAAGTCCACAAGATTTTGACGGGATTGATACTCAGATTATTATACCAGAAGGCGGATTTGCCGTTCGGTCTCTGGATGAACTGGTGCCACCTTCACCAACAAAGCGACCTACTGTTAAAAACGGTGCTATTCTTGTTAGTCTTCCAAAGAGCGTTGCCGCTAAACCAGTGATTGAAGGAGAGCAAGGCGCAAATCAGACCATAGAAACCGCGTCTTTTACGTTAAGGCAAATGTCTGAAATCTATCTCCAGCCTGTTGCCAATATTAGAGAAGATCTTCGTATTGAATTGGGCGGCGGTACTGGGCCAAACCCGCATGGTATCAAGCATACTCAGGGTGGAATTTATCAACCGCCAATTCCTGTGCCAATCAAGCGTCCGGCACTTGATTTGGAACCTGCTAAGGAATAGAAGATTTGGGTGTTGGTTTGGCAAGAAAATGTCAAACTGAATTTTCTTACTTTATAACGGAGTTAAAGTTATGGGCATTGTCGCCAAAGGTCTTTCTCGTGTGAAACCATCTGCAACCATTGCAGTTTCACAAAAGGCTCGTGAGTTGAAGGGTGCAGGTCGTGATGTAATCGGCCTTGGAGCAGGGGAACCTGATTTTGATACGCCAGACAACATCAAACAAGCAGCAGTAGAAGCGATCAATCGTGGCGAAACGAAATACACGGACGTGCCTGGTATTCTGCCGCTTCGTGAAGCAATTTGTGCAAAGTTTAAGCGTGAGAATGGTCTTGATTATGAGCCAAGCCAAGTGATTGCAACAACCGGTGGTAAGCAGGTTTTATACAATGCTTTTGCCGCAACACTTGATCCAGGTGATGAAGTTATTATTCCAGCGCCTTATTGGGTGAGTTACCCTGATATGGTTTTACTTAATGGTGGCGAACCAGTGTTCGTTGAAGCAACGATTGAAAATAACTTCAAGATTACAGGCGAGCAACTTGAAGCGGCGATCACGCCCAAGACAAAGTGGTTCCTGTTTAACTCACCGTCAAATCCTTCGGGCGCTGCGTATAGCCGCGATGAATTAAAAGAACTTACAGATGTCTTGATGAAGTATCCTGATGTTTGGGTTCTAACTGATGATATGTATGAGCACCTTTGTTATGGTGATTTTGAGTTTGTAACGCCTGCACAAGTTGAGCCTGGTCTTTATGATCGCACACTTACCATGAACGGTGTTTCAAAAGCCTATGCGATGACCGGTTGGCGTCTTGGCTATTGCGCTGGGCCACCAGAATTGATCAAGGCTATGAACCTTGTGCAAGGTCAATCCACTTCAGGTACTTGTTCTATTACACAATGGGCTGGTATTGAAGCGCTTAACGGTCCGCAAGACTTTATTGGTGAGCGTCGTAAAGAATTTGAAGCGCGTAGAGATTTGGTGGTTTCCATGCTCAATCAGGCAACTGGTATTGATTGTCCAAAACCTGAAGGTGCGTTTTACGTGTATCCGTCTTGTAAAGACCTGCTGGGTAAAACCACTGAGTCAGGCAAAGTGTTGGAAACAGATGAAGATTTTGTAACAGCGCTACTTGAGCAAGAAGGTGTTGCAGTTGTGCATGGATCGGCTTTTGGTCTTGGGCCAAATTTCCGTATTTCTTATGCGACTTCAACAGAAGCTTTGACTGCAGCTTGTGAGCGCATTCAGAAATTTTGTGCCAGCTTGAAGTAGCTGGTTTTAAATCGTTTTAAAAAGCCCGCCAAGTTTTGCTTGGCGGGCTTTTGTTTTTGTGCTGTTTTGGTGTGAGCTTTAAAGGACTGTACTTTATGAATTCCCAAGACCTGTTAAAGGATTTGATTGCATTTCCGACGATTAGCGCCAATCCCAATCGCGCTTTGATAGATTATTGTGCAGAGCTTTTGCATAAGGTTGGTGCGGATGTTCAAATCATTGAAGATGAACGTGAGAACAAAGCCAATCTTTACGCAACGATTGGTCCAAAAGATGTTCCAGGTGTTCTGCTTTCAGGACATACAGATGTCGTTCCAGTAGAAGGACAAGCCTGGACAGTGCCGCCTTTTGAAATGACGAAGGCGGATGGCAAGCTTTTTGGTCGTGGTACAACAGATATGAAAGGCTTTGTTGCATGTGCGCTCTCTGCAGCGCTTAAGGCTGGTCAGATGAATCTTAAAACGCCGCTACATCTGGCTTTGTCGTATGATGAAGAAATTGGCTGCGTAGGCGTTCGCTCCATGATTGACATGTTGGCTGATGCACCATTCCGTCCACGCTTTTGCATTGTCGGAGAGCCAACTCAAATGGCTGTTGCAACAGGACATAAGGGAAAGACTGCCTGTCATGTTTCTTGTACGGGGCGCGAAGGACATTCTGCCTTGGCACCCAATGCGCTTAATGCCATTCATCTTGTTTGTGATATGATAAGCTTTATTAGGAAGCTGCAAGAAGAAGTGGCAAATTCGTCGGTTCAAGATGATGATTATGATATTCCTTATACAACACTTCATGTTGCAAAAATTGAAGGGGGAATAGCGGGAAATATTGTTCCCAATCATGCAGCATTTCGGTTCGAGATCAGGAATATGTTGGAAGATAATCCTGATGTTTTATTGGGCAGAATTCGCGATTATGCAGAGGATTTGCTTGCGCCACTCAAGGCACAATTTCCAGAAGCTTCTATTGATGTTGAAATTACCAATACCTATCCGCCCTTAAGTACAGCAAAAGATGCGGAGGTAGTTAGTTTTGTGAAGTCACTTACAGGTTCGAATGCCACTATCAAAGTTGCTTTTGGGACGGAAGGCGGCTTGTTTTCATCACAGCTCGGTATTCCAACCGTTGTCTGCGGACCAGGTTCCATGGAGCAGGGGCATAAACCCGATGAGTTTGTGAGCGTTGAGCAACTTACCAAGTGTGACGCGATGTTAGATGCATTACTTGAAAGGCTGGAAGCAGGGATTTGATTTAAGTGCTTTGCTTGTTTAGCCAGAGCAGAAAATCATGCACTGTTCCCTCATAATCAGGACCGGCCAATGGGCCACCTGTTGCGTGAATTGATTTGAAAGATGCCTGCATGATTTCAAGCTTTTCACGGTCTTCCCGATTGACATCTTCCCAGAGGCTGACACGCTGTTTGATCGTATCTTCATCGAGTTCATCGCCATAAGCCGACATGGTCCATCGCACTTCAATACTTTCTGCGTCAATCGGGCGGATCATGAGTGACACTAAGAGTGAGGCTGCGATACTGGTGACTTGGCATGGAAATGCAGAATATAGTGTAGAGCGATGTCTTGCTTCTTTTGTTAAACCTTCTGCACCTTTGCCGCGTGATTGGGTTTCTTCCGGATAATTTGCGTAGTAACTGGTGAAGCCTTCGCCACTTGCTGCTTTTTTGCTTAATCCTGTCGGGGTGTAGCCGTGAAGGGTTTCCGGGTGAACGACAGAAAGGTGATAGCCTTCCATGAAGTTTTCTACCAAACACTTCCAGTTGGTTTTCCAGATTTCTGTATCAGAATGAACGATGCGATAATTTTCTGGCTCATAGGCGCCAATTAAATCTTCTAATCCGTCCAAGCGCCGATCCAGATCGGGTGGATTTCCATCCAGGCACACATAGATAAAACCAAAACGGATTTCGCAATGAAACTCGCCAAGTTTGCAGGTCTTTGGATCGAAGCCTTCGTTTTTCATGCGCGAGGCACGTAATAATGAACCGTCTGTTCCATACATCCAGGCATGATAAGGGCACGTAAAACGTTTGGTGTTTCCGCTTCCCTCTGCAAGGCGCATTCCTCTATGGCGGCAGACATTTGACAGGGCTTTGATGCCTGCTTCGTCGCGGACAATGATAAGCGGTTCGTTCAAAAGTTGGAGTGTTAAATAATCGCCTGTTTCAGCGAGTTCATCTACGCGGCCAACACAGTGCCAACCTTGTTTTAGAACTGTTGTGCATTCATGCTCAAAATATGATTGGTCGGTATAAAAATACCCTGGTAATCCTTGAGGTGCATTTGTAGGCGCTGAAGCTATCGTCGATAATTCTTGTTTCATGGCTTCTACGCGCGAAGCCATAATGTTTAAATTATTGGATTGATCATTCATCACCTGGCACTCCGTATGAAGGTGCCTCTCTTGGGTCTAAGGCACGTTGAACATAGGCATCGACTTGTGGTTTATACACTTCCCAAGCCGTTGCAATTGCAGCGATCGGACAATTTTCTGTCCAGTCACAACGAAGATCAACAATCGGCCATGAAGTCTTGTCACAAATTTGCATGCCTGCTGAGTGCACGTCACCAGCCTCGCCACCTGCATCAAGTCCTGATTGCATGGCGGCAATTAAGCGATCTCCCAAATGTCCCTTGGTATTGGTAAAGCCGTCTACGATTGCTTGCGGGATGGTTTCGTTGGCCAGAAGGTTTCCAGCAGAAATTACATCGTTACCTTTTGCATCCGTCCATATGCCCAGAGAATTAGGGCCTGAATGAATGGCAGTATTTCCTTGGGCGTCAATGGCTAAGACTTGGCGATAATCTATATATTTGCCTCGTATTTTTACTTCAGCAATTGCCTCTTGTGCACTCATTCCTGATTGCATTAAATCCAAAGTGAGTGGGCCAAGGGTAGGGTCTGTAATGTTTTGACTTGCAACCGCGCCAATGCCTGCTCTTGTATAGGAGCATCGTGCTGCAACTGCTGGCGAAGAGGATGAAATAGCTATTCCAAACATGCCAGTTTCAGCGCATCGTGCTACAAGTGAAAAAGTCATTC
>CALHIB010000008.1 GCA_938030595.1 uncultured Rhizobiaceae group bacterium
GGGAAAGTATTGGTTGAGAAACGCTGGTGAACGAGAGCCAATGCCGACTTAAATCGCTCGTCACTAAGGTCTTTGTAATAAGGACCAAGCTGATCTGCGAGGAACATACCTTTGTAAACAATTGTACGGGCTGAAAATGAAACAATATAAAATCCGCTTTCACGCGCATTTGTATTCGCAAAAATCTTGTTCGATATCACCTTGCGGGTCTGATAAAGTTTACGCTCAAAAGCATCTTCATCCTTTGCGGCATGATCTGAAGTTACAAAAAACTGTTTATGAACTGGCTCAGTTGCCATTATGGCAGGGTCTTGCGAAAGGGCTGAATTATCGACCTCTAACTCACGAACGCCCAGAAGCTTCATACCTTCCGCTTCAAGACCTTTAATAAAAATTTCTTCTGTTGTTTTTAAAAGGCCACTTTCAGCAGGCATAAACACTTGTGCAACACCATATTGTCCTGCATTTGGCAAATCGAAATCACAAACCTCTGCAAAAAACTCGTGCGGCGTCTGAAGTAATAAACCAGCCCCGTCACCCATCAATGGATCAGCACCAACAGCACCACGGTGCTCAAGATTTTCAAGAATCTGCAATCCATCCTTGATTATCGAATGCGTTTTCTCACCCTTCATATTGGCAACAAAACCAACACCACAAGCATCTTTTTCATTCTTTGGATCATATAATCCCTGTTTTTTGGGAGACGCAGAAGAACCTGCAAAACTAACGTTCTGCTCAACAATGGAATTCTGATTTTTCTCTTCTTGCATAGCCTAAACTCCAACTGAAAAAATGCCTGAAACAGACACTGGGATACGTCAATTGTTATGGATATTTAAAATGTAGCACTATTTTTAGCGCTTTCAAATCAATGCAAAAGAAAGAATGTCTTTTGTATCAATTCTAAATCCACAAAAGGACAGCATTGCTGACCCTTATGCACGTATACATTGCAAATAATGACGTCAGAGGCAAGAAATAAAATAGTATTATATGACGCAAGGGAAAGTTTACAAGTTGGCTTTGTTGATACATAAGTAATTATAGGGGCACATCTTTCGACCAAATGTCGAAGTTGTGCCTTTTTGTGTTTTGGCAAGTATTTTGCTTAAAATGAACTAGCAAAGCTTGACTATTTCTTTGCCCCAGAAATAGTTTTAGGGGGAGCTACGGGAAAAAGCATAATACAAGTCAAAGCGGCCCAGTCTCTATTTATAGAGGCTGCGCTGCTTTCTATCTTGTTTTAAGGTTGAGCTTGGATAATGTGTTTCTGCAACAATAGGAGAAGCATATGATTTTTGGCAGCGATAATTGGTCTGGAGCCGCACCAGAAATTTCCGAAGCACTCATGCGCCACTCTACAGGCTTGGCAGTTGCATATGGCGATAGCGATCTAGATAAATCGATTGAAAACCGATTTAATGAAGTTTTTGAAACGGACTGCGCTGTATTTTTTGTGGGCACCGGAACTGCAGCAAACTCTTTGGCAATCGCGGCTACGATGAAGCCGGGGGGCGTTGTATTTTGCCATAATGAAGCACACGTTGCTGCCAGCGAAGGCAGTGCACCGGAGTTTTTATCAGGTGGCGGTCGGCTTGCACTTGTTGGCGGTAATCACTGCAAGATAGATCCTGAATTACTGGATAAGACAGCAGGAGAATACCCTCAGGAATTTAATCATCTCGGCCAGGCAACCATGGTCACCATGACGCAAGCAACAGAAGCTGGTACGGTCTATAGTCTCGATGAAATTTCAGCGCTTTCTGAAATTGCAAAAAAATATAAAATTCCACTTCATATGGATGGAGCAAGGTTTGCCAATGCGCTGGTGAAACTTGGTTGCACACCTGCAGAAATGACTTGGAAACGCGGCGTAGACATGGTTTCTTTTGGCGCAACAAAAAACGGCTGCTGGTGTGCAGAAGCACTTGTTGTATTCAATCGTGACCTACTTTCGCACTTTCAATTTATTAGAAAAAGGTCTGGTCATTTATTTTCCAAGACCAGATTTATCAGCGCACAACTGGAGGCATATCTGGAAGATGACCTTTGGTTAAAACTGGCCAGGCACTCAAATGCAATGGGCGCTGAACTGGAAAAAACACTTCGTAGTTCAAATCATGTTCGACCGGCATGGCCAAGCGACTCCAATCAGGTGTTTTTTATTGCAGATAAAACAAAAGCCCAAAAATGGCTTGATAAAGGTGCTCGTTTTCATCCTTTCCCAACCCCTAAAGGCATGGAAACTGATATTACAGAAAACGAACAGGTTTACAGATTAGTTGCCAGTTTTGTTACTCAGCAAAATGATATTGATGCACTTTCTGAAATCATAAACTCCTAACATGAAAAGGGCATTCAAACAGAATGCCCTCTAGTTTTAACCCTGGGAGGGTTGTGTAATCAGCCTTAAGCAGCTTTTTTTACTGTTTTGGCTTCGATTTGCTTGTTTTGGCTGCCGATAGCAATCTTTTTTGGCTTCATCGCTTCAGGGATTTCGCGCACCAAATCAATGTGCAACAGACCATTTTCCAAGCTGGCATTTTTAACTTCTACATGATCAGCTAGCTGGAAGCGTCGCTCAAATGAACGAGCTGCAATACCCCGGAACAAGACTTCATTTTCAGACTCGTCCTCTTCCTTACGCTCTGCAGTGACCGTTAAAACATTCTGCTTCGCTTCAATCGAAAGCTCTTCTTGAGCAAACCCTGCAACAGCCATCGAAATACGGTAGCTATCTTCGCCAGAACGCTCAATATTATACGGCGGATAGGCAGGTGCAGAAGTATCTGGATTGCTTACATTATCCAGAAGAGAAAATAGGCGATCAAAACCTACTGTTGAACGGTATAGGGGTGAATAATCAAAATTACGCATGTTAAATGTCCTCCTTGAAGCGACGTTTGCGTTAAAATTGGCATAATTGCCACTATTGTAGCCTCTCCCATACTGGGCAGCGGCATATTTATCAGGACCCATCTGGCGTCCTGACAAATATTTGGGTATTGAAAGAAGTGAATTCAAGAATTGGACCAGAAAAAATTGCTACTAAAAAATCCAACCTATAATCCCATGCCTGAAGGTGCGACTGCAGGTATGGTCAAAACTTCCGATGGTTTGGATTTGCGATATGCGCGATGGAAAGCAACCAAATCTCCTTGCCACGGCACAGTATTGGTTTTGCATGGACGCTCAGAATATATTGAACGCACTTATGAAACGGTGAGTGACTTACAAAAACGCGGCTTTGAAGTAATCAGTTTCGATTGGCGCGGCCAAGGTGGTTCAACCCGTATTCTTGAAGACAAAAGACGCGGATATATTGACGACTTCAATCAATATACAATTGATCTTGAAACAATTATCAACAATATCGCCTTGCCAGACTGCAAGGCCCCCTATTACATTTTAGCGCATTCAACGGGTTCACTTATCTCACTCTTGTCTGCACCAAAATTATCAAATGTCATACGACGTATGGTTCTGGCAGCACCCTTCCTGGGGCTCGGAAAACAACCAATTGCAGCCCCCCTTGTAAAAATACTTGCAGGCACACTTTGCATGTTTGGTCTTGGTGAAATCTATCTGGCTGGCAATTCAAATAGCGGCGAAACTCAGGACTTTGAGGGTAATATTCACAGCTCAGATCCTGATAGATTTGAACGCAATAAGAAATTCTTGAAAGACTATCCGGAACTTACAATAGGCGGGCCAACGGCTGCATGGGTATATGCTTCTTGCCGAACCATGGAAGAAGTAAACGACATCGACTTCTGCAAGAAAATTAATATTCCAACGCTATTAATCAGCGCGGGCAATGACAGAATTGTTTCCAACAGGGCCATTGAAAGCTTTGGTCGCAAACTACGCTCAGGCAAAACTCTGACAATCAATGGTGCAAATCACGAGTTGCTGCAAGAACGAGACATCTTTCGCGAACAACTACTGGCAGCCTTTGATTCATTTGTTCCAGGTTCTGGTTCTTAAGCCTTATCAGCAAGCGTAGCCAGAGCTTTACTATGTAGTTTAGAATTTGCAGCCACAAGCACTTGCCCACCTTGTGCAGCACTCCCGCCTTGCCAATTTGTGAATACGCCACCGGCACGCTCCACAATCGGGATCAATGCAGCAATATCATAAGTATTCAATCCTGCCTCGATGACCAAATCAACATGCCCGGAAGCCAGCAAACAATAGGCATAACAATCTGTGCCGTAGCGAGGTAACTTGCAATGAGCTTCAACGCGCGAATAATGCGCTCGCTCATCATCGCTAAACAACCAGGGTGATGTCGTCATCAAAATCGCTTCAGACAAGTTTTCAACATTTGAAGTTTGCAGCACTTCTTGTCTACCTTGAAAAAACAATGAACTTTTTTCCCCATCGCAAAGATAACGCTCATCAGTAAAAGGCTGATGCATAATGCCCGCGAAAGGTTCACCTGCCTTATAAAGGCCAATTAAAGTGCCCCAGGTCGGCAGTCCTGATATAAAGGCCTTGGTGCCATCAATAGGGTCAATGATCCATTGATACTCTGCTTCAGAGTTCACAGAACCATATTCCTCTCCCAAAACACCATGGTCACTGAACCGTTCCAATATACGATTGCGAATAGCCAGTTCAGCTGCCTTATCCGCTTTGGTAACCGGATCAAACCCGTCATCTAATTTATTTGTAATATCTATTGGCTTGCGAAATCTGCTTAAGGTCTCTGCCTTGGCCAAATCGCAAAGCTCGTTAAAAAACCCAACAAGTTCAACTCTACCAAGCATCATGATTATTCAGCAGCCAATGGTTGTGTACCGTGCAAACCATCCCAGTTCAAACCTCTTAATTGTTTGAAAAACACGGTGAGGTCATTTGCAAATTCATCAAACCTTGCGTTGGGCAACATTCTGATTTCGTCCATGTAAAGCCCACGATTAATCTCAATTTGAAGTGCGTGCAGACCATTGTGCGGTCTCCCATAATGTTCTGTAATAAAGCCGCCTGCATAGGGCTTGTTCACTTCAACATTATATCCCATCTGCTGCAGAAGGTTTCTTGCACCATGAGTAATACTTGCACTACAGGAACTGCCAAAACGGTCGCCAAGGATAAAATCCGGCCTGGACGTATATGACATTTGTCCGACATTCGAAGGCATTGAATGGCAATCAAGCAGGACAGAACACCCAAACTTAACATGCGTTTTGGCAAGCAATCGCCTTAAACTGGCATGATAAGGCCGGTAAATATTTTCAACTCTGGCAAGCCCGTCTTGTGCATCAACTTTACTGGAATAAATATATTCACCCTCAGCAACAATCTTGGCAATCGTACCCAGACCACTGGAAACGCGAATTGATCTTGCATTGATATACTCAGGAAGCTTGCCCTCAAACATACTGGGGTCTAGTTCATAAGGCTCGCGATTTACATCCAAAAAAGCCCGTGGGAAATTGGCGCGCAACATGGGCATACCGTGCTTAACACCTCCTGCTATTAGGGCATCAACCAGAAAGTCTTCCGATTTCCTGATTGATAAATTCCCCAGCCGGGATTGCGCCAGAAATGAGGGCGGATAAACACGCCCACTATGAGGGGAGTTGAGCACAAATGGCGTATCATGCACTTCAGGTTCAAAAACCTCAAATGCAGGATTAGAAAGAAAATCAAAGCCAAATGTCATTCATGATCCGAAGTTGAAAGCCAAAAATAAAAACATATTCGCTATTCATACACAAAATTTTCAGCGTATTCACCTCATGTTTACTAAAATAGTGTGAAATGTTAAAAACCTGGGCTCAATGGACTTTTAAAAACCATGACAAAAATATTACTTGCAGAAGATGATAACGATATGCGCCGTTTCCTGGAAAAAGCGCTAGATAAAGCTGGCTATAATGTTGTTGCTTTTGACAATGGAGCCAGCGCATACAATCGTTTGCGTGAAGAGCCTTTTACACTTTTGTTGACTGATATTGTAATGCCGGAAATGGACGGCATTGAGTTGGCGCGCCGTGCAACAGAAATCGATCCCGACATGAAAGTCATGTTCATTACGGGTTTTGCAGCAGTTGCACTAAATCCTGATTCTGATGCCCCAAAAGACGCAAAAGTTCTATCAAAACCGTTTCATCTTCGTGATCTCGTAAACGAAGTAGAAAAAATGCTGGAAGCTGCCTAATTTATTCGCACACAAATCAATAAGTAGATTGACGCAACACATAGTTTGTGGTGTATGCACAAAACCACTTCGCGTGTTATCAAAACCACGCAAAATGGGCGATTAGCTCAGCGGGAGAGCACTACATTGACATTGTAGGGGTCACTGGTTCAATCCCAGTATCGCGCACCATCCTTCGCCCTAACGGGCTTCGGATGGCAGGCCATCCTGAGACCGTTAGGGCGAAGGATGCCACGCCGTAGCCTTGGCGAAGGCGGGCTGTATCAACATTAAACCAAAGTGAATTGAGACGATTATAAAAACACGCTAGAAGTGTGACTATGTTTTACGTCTACATCCTCTTAAGCCTAGATCATCCCGACACCCATTATATCGGGATAACGACTGACTTAAAACGCCGCCTTAAAACGCATAATTTAGGTGGATCAAAACACACTTCAAAATATATGCCTTGGCGCATTGAGACATATATTGCGTTCTCAGATGAAGACAAAGCACGCGCATTTGAAAAATATCTCAAATCCGGTTCAGGCCGTGCTTTCGCAAATAAGAGACTTTAAGCGCGACCTTGCTCTCTCTCTACTCCCGTCATACGCTCGCGCCAAACTCGGGAGCCCGCCATGAAAAACCTATTCACCCTCGCCGCTGCGTCATTTCTCATCGCCCTGCCCGCCGCAGCCCATGA
>CALHIB010000009.1 GCA_938030595.1 uncultured Rhizobiaceae group bacterium
GCAGGCGTTTTCTTCCTTCCCAAAGGCGATATGAATTTTACTTCCCTGCTTGAAATGTTTGATCAGCAATTCCGCGAGCCGCTGATTGCCCAGCGTTACCTGAAAGAAGTTCGTGGCGGCGATAAACGTATTATTCTGGTCGATGGTGAACCCGTTGGCGCTATTAACCGTGTGCCATCAGAAACAGACGCGCGTTCAAACATGCACGTGGGCGGGCGTGCAGAGCATTCCGAACTCACCAAACGCGAACAGGAAATTTGTGAAGCGATCAAGCCGACGCTTAAAGAGCAAGGCTTTATTTTTGTTGGTATTGATGTGATCGGAGATTATATGACCGAGATAAACGTCACCTCGCCAACCGGAATTCGCGAGGTGAAAAAATTCTCAGGTACTGACATCGCATCGCTTGTTTGGGATGCGATTGAGAAACGGGTATAGACCCTGTTCCGTCATCCTAGGGCTTCGGCGCAATAAACAATTCTAAATTGTTTATTGTCTGCGTCTCAATCCCTAGGATCTAATCAAGTTGCTATTGTTGAGAGTTCAAAAGCAGGGCAACATTTACAACTTCTCAAAGCTCAAATTTATTTTGCTAGCTTGCGTAGATCCTCGCCACAAGGGCGAGGATGACGACACTACTGATTAGCCTTTTGCGTTATGAGCAGCGATTGCAGTTGTAATCGCTTCTTTTGCCTTGGCAGCGTCGCCGTAGCCGTCTGTCTTTGCCCATTTGTTTTTTTCAAGATCTTTATAACGCTCAAAGAAATGTGCAATTTGCTCACCAACAAGCGCTGGCAGGTCTGACATTTCATGAACGTCTTTGAACATTGGATTGATTTTTGGAGAAGGAACCGCGATCAGCTTTTCATCGCCACCTGCTTCATCTGTCATGTAAAGAACGCCGATTGGACGACAGTTAATCACAGAACCCGGCATTAGCGGCGTTGTATCTGCAACCAACACATCAATTGGATCACCATCATCAGACAATGTATGTGGTACGAAACCGTAGTTGCCCGGGTAGCGCATGGAGGTTGAAAGGATGCGGTCGACAAAAATAGCTTCTGAATCTTTGTCCATTTCATATTTAATCGGATGACCACCATAAGGCACTTCGATGACGACGTTGATATCTTCTGGCGCGTTTTTGCCAACTTCAATTGCTTCAAGACGCATGATTTAATCTTTCATTTTGCTTGTGTAATTTCGCGTGCTTTATAGCGCAGTCACAACCATCTGCAACCCACCTTCTGGCTGAGTTGTCAGTTTTTGTACCGGCCAAGGCTCTTTTGCATCTTTTGCCATATCAAAACGATACTTCGATAAAAGCTCTCCAAGAATAATAACCGCCTCCTGAATAGCAAAGCTTTGACCAATACAAACACGTGGGCCAGCGCCAAACGGCAGATATTGATAGCGGTCAATTTTATCGCGATTTTCAGGCAAGAAGCGCGAAGGCATAAAGGCATTGGGTTGATCCCAATATTCTTCATGGCGATGCAATGTCCAGGGTAACACCAGGCACTGCGCACCCTTTTTAATCACCGTATCTCCCCATTGTATATCTTCCAGCGCTTCGCGGCTGATAACAGGGGCAGGAGGGTAAAGCCGCATTGATTCTTCAAAAGCTGCTCTTGTATAGGGCATGTTTTCCACCCAATCGAGCGGGTTATCAAATTGTGCCGTTACACGTTTTGCTTCTTCTTCAACTTTCAGACGTTCTTCAGGTGCTTTTGCCAAGAGATATAATGTCCAGGCCAGCGCGCGCGCTGTGGTTTCATGCCCTGCGCCAATAAAGGTAATGACGTTATCTTCTATTTCCTGTCGGCTAAGGCCATTTTCACCTTCGGCCTGTAAAAGCAATGTAAGAAAATCATCGGGCGGCGTTTCGCCTTTTTCAATTCGTTCAACACGCGCCTCAATGGTTTTACGAACCATGGTGCGGAAATACTTTAAAATGCCCCTTCCCGTGAAGTGCTTGATACGCGGCACCCATTCCGGAACGCTCATGATATCGAGCGGATCAACACGGCCAACCGTTTCAAACAAGCGTTCAATTTTATGCTCGAACTCTTTTTGATCCCCTTCAATCTGATTGCTGAACAAGGTTTCTGCCAGCACATTAAAGGTGAGTTCCGTCATATCTTTTGCAACATCAAATGTTTGATCTGGCTGTTGGTATTTATCTGCAAACTCCTGTGTTACACGCAACATACCTTCTGCAAATCCGTGAATATGCTTGGGCGTAAACACGGGCGCCATGGCTTTTCGAGAGCGTTTCCAAACAGGGTTTTCTGCTGTTAAAAGCCCATCTTCAAGAATTGGACGTAAAACGATTTGGCGAGTTTTAGCCAATTTAAAGGCCTTATGGTTTTCTACCAAAATATGTCTGATAAGTTTTGGATCATTCGCAACCAACAAGGGGCCACCGATGCCTGCTGGGACATAAACATAAGGCTCACGATACGAATGCGCACCCCAAAGTTCGATTGGATTATTATAAACAATCCAGAACATTTTCAGCATGTTTGGTGGGGTTGTTCTTGGAATTGGGGCAGGGGGAATAAAAGGTTTTGGTGAGGTGTCCATATGGCTTGCTCCTTACCTACTAAGATAGGCATCTGAAGATATTATTTCCATAGCGGCAAACTGTCTTTTTCCTGATATACTCAAACACTGGAAAACCTCTTCGAAAATTTGGAAAATCAACTCAAAAAGCCTATATTAAAATCAAGAAAATCCACTGATTCGTATTTCACTGGTACAGCGGAAAAAACAGGCAAATTTTGATGACTGATACACCACAAAATGACATTGACCCGGCAGAATATGGCGCTGATTCCATTAAGGTTCTGAAAGGCCTTGATGCGGTTCGAAAACGCCCTGGTATGTATATCGGTGATACGGATGACGGCTCAGGCCTTCATCACATGGTCTATGAAGTTGTTGATAATGGCATTGATGAAGTGCTTGCTGGTCATGCTGACCGTGTAACGGTTACGCTTAATCCGGATGGTTCCGTTACGGTGACAGATAACGGTCGTGGTATTCCGGTTGGCATCCATGAAGAAGAAGGCATTTCTGCTGCAGAAGTTATCATGACCCAGCTTCATGCGGGTGGTAAATTTGACCAGAATTCCTACAAGGTTTCTGGTGGTCTTCATGGCGTGGGTGTTTCTGTTGTTAACGCGCTCTCTGTTTCTTTGACGCTAAAGATTGCACGTGACGGCAAATGGCACGAAGTCTCTTTCACACACGGTGTTTCTGATGGACCTTTGAAAACCTTGGGTGATGCAGGCGACTATTCTGGTACTGAAGTAACCTTCATGCCCTCTGAAGAGACTTTCACCATGGTGGAGTTTGACTTTAAAACGCTAGAGAAACGCTTGCGAGAACTAGCCTTCCTGAACTCAGGCACACGCATTTTGCTTTCAGACAAGCGCAGTGCGGAAGAACAATCTGTTGAACTTTACTACGAAGGCGGCTTGGAAGAGTTTGTTAAATATCTCGACCGCACAAAATCTTCACTGATTGAAACGCCTATTTATCTCAAATCAGAAAAGGACGGCATAACCGTTGAAGTGGCTCTTTGGTGGAATGATTCATACCATGAAAACGTCCTTTGTTTTACCAATAACATCCCGCAACGTGATGGCGGTACGCATTTGGCTGGGTTCCGTGGTGCGTTAACGCGCCAGGTAAACGGCTATGCGGATTCATCCGGCATCACTAAAAAAGAAAAAGTCTCGCTTACTGGTGATGATTGTCGTGAAGGTTTAACATGTGTTCTTTCTGTCAAAGTACCAGACCCAAAATTTTCTTCCCAAACCAAAGACAAGCTTGTTTCATCTGAGGTTCGTCCTGTTGTGGAAAGTCTCGTCAATGAAACACTTAGCTCGTGGCTTGAGGAAAACCCTGCAGAAGCAAAAATTGTTATTACCAAAGTTGTTGAAGCAGCCTCTGCACGTGAAGCAGCACGAAAAGCGCGTGAACTGACGCGCCGCAAAGGCGCTTTGGATGTAAGCTTCCTGAAAGGCAAACTTTCTGATTGTCAGGAACGTGACCCATCCAAGTCTGAAGTCTTTTTGGTAGAGGGTGATTCTGCGGGTGGTTCTGCCAAGCAAGGACGTAATCGTGCCAATCAGGCAGTACTTCCATTGCGTGGTAAAATTCTGAATGTTGAGCGTGCTCGTTTTGACCGGATGTTGGGCAGTCAAGAAATTGGTACACTGATTACAGCACTGGGCACAGGTATAGGCAAAGACGAATTTGATATTGAGAAAATCCGCTACCACCGCATTATCATCATGACCGATGCGGATGTGGATGGTGCACACATTAGAACGCTGTTGCTGACGTTTTTCTTCCGTCAAATGCCAGAACTGATTGAGCGCGGATATCTCTACATTGCCCAACCGCCGCTTTACAAGGTGACAAAAGGCAAGTCTTCACAGTATCTCAAGGACGAACGTGCCTTAGAAGATTTCCTGATTGATGGCGGGCTGGAAGAAGCAAGCCTTGAGCTTACCAATGGTGAAGTTCGTACCGGAACAGATTTAAAGTCCGTTATTACAACTGCCCTGAAAATCAAAACACTGCTTTCTGGCATTCATTCTCGTTATAACAAAGATGTCGTTGAGCAAGCCGCGATAGCGGGTGCGCTGAATGCTGAAATGATGAATGACCCTACCCAAGCAGCACAAGCTGCAGAATATGTTGCCAAACGTCTTGATATCATCTCAGATGAAACAGAGCGCGGTTGGGAAGGTAAAGTTGGCGAGGATGGCGGCTTATTGTTTGAACGCATGGTGCGCGGTGTTAAAGAAGCTGCCAATATCGACATGGCACTAATCGGCTCTGCGGATGCACTTCGTTTGGATGGCTTTGCAGCTGAACTTCAGGAAATTTACGGCAAACCACCTGTATTTAGACGCAAGGATGTGTTCTTGAATGTTTCAGGTCCTCTTGCCCTGCTTGAACAAGTCTTTGAAACAGGTCGTAAGGGCTTGGCACTTCAGCGTTACAAAGGGCTTGGTGAAATGAACCCGGATCAACTTTGGGAAACAACGCTGGATCCTGATGCACGCTCACTTTTACAAGTAAAGATTAATGAAGCGGCAGAAGCGGATGATCTGTTCACCCGCCTGATGGGTGAAGAAGTTGAACCGCGTCGTGACTTTATTCAAACCAATGCACTCAACGTTGCAAATCTTGATATCTAAAAAATGATATCGCGTTGATTTGAGTTTTATCTGCCTGGCGCTATAGTCTCTTTCAACTTCGGTAATACCGAAGGATGGAGGTCAATTGGACAGGCAAAAACAAAAAGCGAAACCACGCATATGGCAATGGATATTTCTTGCTTTAATCATAGTGTTTCTGATTGGCGCAGCTTTATTCGCCAACGCGCGAATTGGATTTGACTGGCACGAATATTACACAAATTTTCCTGACAAGATTAAAGAATTGGGAATTTATGGTCAGCTAGCAGTCATCGGTTTAATGATTGTTCATTGTTTTATTCCGTTTCCAGCCGAATTTCT
>CALHIB010000010.1 GCA_938030595.1 uncultured Rhizobiaceae group bacterium
GCACATCTTGAAGCTGAGGAAGGCCATGCATTTGAGACCTCGATCATTCAGGGACTCGATGAAGCGGTGTTTGCAAAAGAGGTCGTTTCTCTGATTTTTGATCGCCCCTTCCTTTTTCTTCAAGAAAAATCATCAATTTAAATACTGCATAGCATTAACTTAAAGTTGTGAACTTTCATTTCGAGCTTTACTATAAGGTAAGTTCAAATGGAGTCGTTTATGCCGTCAGATCAAACTATATTGTTCACGCTTTTTGCAGGTGTTTTTGCCATGTTGCTATGGGGCAGGTGGCGCTATGATATTGTGGCCTTCTGTGCCTTGTTGATTGCTTTGGTTTTGGGAGTGGTGCCTACTGAAGATGCTTTTTCAGGATTTGGCCATCCGGCAACCATTATTGTGGCACTTGTGTTGATTGTATCACGTGGACTGCAAAACTCTGGCGCGATTGATATCATCACACGTTCGGTAATTGATACAGGCCGAGGCGTTGGCGCTCATATCTCCATCATGGCTTCAACAGGCGCAATACTATCCGCCTTCATGAACAATGTTGCAGCATTGGCGCTTTTGATGCCGGTTGATATTCAGGCAGCAAAGAAAGCGGGGCGAAGCATCAGGGCAACGCTCATGCCGCTATCATTTGCAACAATCTTGGGGGGACTTGTGACGCTCATTGGTACACCACCCAATATCATCATTGCACAATATCGCGAAACTGTAGCGGGCGCACCATTCCAGATGTTTGATTTTGCCCCTGTAGGACTAGTTTGCGCAGGCGTTGGCATTTTATTTGTCGCACTTTTTGGTTGGCGTCTTGTGCCAGGTGCTGATGAAAATGTTGAGGGTGATTCAACGGGGATGGATCTTGAAGATTATATCGCAGAACTTGTGATACCAGAAAAATCAAAAGCTATTGGGCAACAGGTTCGTGACTTATACGATGAAGCCAATGAACATGATTTGGTCATCTTGGGCGTTGTCAGAAATAATCGCCGATTGCGTGGGTTTAGCTCCAGCCTGGAATTGCGTGCAACTGACATGTTGGTCGTGGAAGCCGCGGCAGAAGATATCGACCGCTTCAGAGGCGTTTATGCGCTTGAGTTTTTTGGTGAGAAAACCACAAATGAAAAGGCCATTGGCGATCTGCAGCTGATGGAAGTTTTGGTAACTCCAGAAACACGCGTTGTTGGGCGCGCTGCGATTGATATTCGTCTTCGCGCGAGACGTGGCGTGGCGCTGCTTGGCATATCGCGCAAAGGCAAACGTTTCACCAAACGTGTGCGCCATGAAAAAGTTAAAGTGGGTGATATCCTACTCTTGATTGGCCCTGCGGAAAACCTTGATGAAACCATCGGTTGGTTAAACGCCATGCCATTGGCTGAGCGAGGCTTGTCCGTCACGCAACATACGCGCGCTTGGCTGGCTGCAGGCATTTTTGCTGCTGCAATTGCGCTGGCCAGTTTTGGCTTTTTATATCTGGCCGTAGCGCTTGGCGTCGTGGTCGCACTTTATGTGCTCTTGGATATCGTACCGATCAGAAACGTCTATGATTATGTCGAATGGCCGGTGATTGTTTTGTTGGGCAGTATGATACCGCTTGGAACTGCACTTGAAGCATCAGGTGGTACGCAATTGATCGCAGAGCAAATCGTCAACATCACCTCCGGCTACGCGCCATGGGTCGTTTTAACTATTCTGATGGTCGTTGTGATGACTTTGTCGGATGTATTGAACAACACGGCAACTGCTGTCATCGGCGCGCCAGTAGCGGTAGACATCGCCAATAAGCTAGGCGTCAATTCGGACCCCTTTCTGATGGCTGTCGCCATAGCAGCCTCCTGTGCTTTTCTGACCCCAATAGGCCACAAGAACAATACCCTCATCATGGGGCCGGGCGGTTATGCCTTCGGGGATTATTGGAAAATGGGTCTGCCACTGGAAGTAATCGTCATCGGAGCAGCCGTGCCGGCACTACTGTTTTTCTGGCCTATGTGAGGAGCTATACTTCTTTAGTTGAGTTTATAAAAGTTCATTAGGTTGAGTGATATTAGATATTAACGTAACTTTAGTAATCATAGTATAACGTTAAAAATATTCTGGGGCATAGTTGAAACTTTTAAGAGTTAAATCAATATGTCAGATATAGCAGAAAACCTACCAAATTTACGTAAATCTATTCGTAATCATGCTAGTTTACATGGTCAAATTTATTTTGATGGAAGCCTACTATCAGACTGCACAATAAAGAATATTTCGAAAACAGGAATGTGCCTTTTTGTGCCTAGGGTAGCTTGGCTCCCAGTTTACTTCGAAGTCAGTTGCAATGCTTTTGGAGGCGCCATTAAAGTTAGGAAGATTTGGTCACGATCTGATTCCGTTGGAGTGGAAATCGTGAATAATAAAGACGAAATCTACTAGAAGTTATATTTATATAAGAGATATCACTTTCCCCACTTCGATAAAGCATCATCATCAGCATCATTTGCATCGACCCAGCCGCCATCCTCACCATCGGCCCTATGGTTCTTTTTCCAAAATGGCGCGCGTGTTTTAAGGAAATCCATCAGGAAATTTGCACCGTCGAAGCTTGCCTGGCGGTGAGGGGAGGTGGCTATGACCAGCACGATGTTTTCGCCCGGTTTGATTTTGCCGTAGCGATGGATGGCTGAAATGCCAAGTAAGCCGAAGCGTGTCACTGCTTGTTTGGCAATGCGCGTGATTTCGGCTTCTGCCATGCCTGGGTAGTGTTCCAGCTCCAACGCGGATAGCGTATCGCCCTCACCTCGGCACAGGCCAGTGAAGGTAACGACTGCACCAATATCGGTTCTCCCTTTTGTGAGTTTTCCAATTTCGGCATTAATGTCGAAGTCTTTAGCCTGAATGCGAATGTCTGGTTTGACCGACATATCCTATCCACCTGTCATAGGCGGGAAAATGGCGATCTCTTTGGCGTCGCCAATTAAAGTGCTCGAATCCTGCACATGCTCCTGATCAATCGCCACCTGAATAATCTTGCGGTGCTCCATAACGTTGGCAAACTCTTCTCCGCGTGTTTCGAGCCAGTCGAATAAATCTGAGATGGATTTCACGCTCTCTGGCAGCTCAACCTGTTCTTCGCCCATGCCAAAGCGTTCTCTTAACCACGCGAAATATACAAGTTTGATCGTCATTGCTTACTCAATCATATGGCGCAGGCCAGCGCGAAAATAATCATAGCCTGTATAGAGTGTAAGAATTGCTGCGCCCCAAAGCAAGACGATGCCTGTCTGGGTGGTATATTCAAAAATCTTGTCCCCCGCAGAACCCGCAAGCAGAAAGCCAATC
>CALHIB010000011.1 GCA_938030595.1 uncultured Rhizobiaceae group bacterium
TCCCCAACTGCCGCTTGATTTATCAGTGCCTGTTACGCATCAGCGCGATGATTTAATTGAAAGCAGCGCAAATGAGATGGCAATTTCCATGCTTGACCAATGGCCGAATTGGCCAGGTCGGGTAAGTGTTTTGGCCGGGCCCGTAGGGGTGGGAAAAACGCATATTGCGAGCGTATGGGGGGATAAAGCGCAAGCGTTCAATTGCAACTGTGTCGATCTTCCAAAGAACCTGGATGAGTTTGTCAAACTTGCCTCGGAAAATGGAAATTTTTTAATTGAAGATGCAGGCAGTGGTGTCATTGATGAAACTGCCATGTTTCATTTTTTGAACGCAGTCAAACAGGGTGGAGGCTATTGTCTGATTACAAGCAGATCCTGGCCAATTGAATGGAATGTTCAGCTGGCTGATCTATCATCGCGTCTGAAAGCGGTTCAAGTTTATGAATTAAGTGAGCCGGATGATCAGTTGTTAAAACATGTTATGATGAAACTCTTTGCAGACCGTCAATTGACGGTTGATGAAAAAATTATCGACTACTGTGTCTTACGCATGGAGCGATCGCTGGAGTCGGTTGGACGATTGGTGGAGGCCATTGACGCAGAGGCGATGTCTCGCAAGTCGGCCATTTCACGCAACACTGCAGCGCAGGCTCTCGAGCGCTTGGGCATGAATTAACCACACCAATAAATAGCCCGAAATCCATTCTTACTTCTAACATGTTTCGTGGTAGATTGCGGGAATGACGGAACAGCATCAAAATTTTGCTGGCGGCATTCTTGCTGACCAGAATATTCCCAGTTTTGAGGAAGTTTTTGATGATTCCGCACGTTTCGTTAATCGGGAATTATCGTGGCTTGAGTTTAATCGCCGGGTTCTTGAAGAAGCGCGAAACCCTAACCATCCTCTCTTGGAGCGTGTAAAATTTTTATCCATCTCTGCCAGTAATCTGGATGAGTTTTTAATGGTTCGCGTAGCAGGGCTGGCTGCGCAAAAAGAAAAGAATGTAGACAGACGCTCGGATGATGGATTGACGGTGGATGAACAGCTTGATGCTGTGCATGATGCGATAGAAGTGTTGCAGGCTGATCAACAAAACTATTGGGCTGAACTGCAAAAACAATTGTCCAACCAGAATATTCATTTTACATATCCAGACGCATTAAGTTTGGAAGAGCAAACTTGGCTGGAAGACTATTTCGAAACAAACATGTTTCCAGTTCTAACTCCGCTTTCAATGGATCTGGCACATCCTTTCCCGTTTATTTCAAACTTGGGTCACGCGCTTGTCTTTGAACTTGCTCATGTAAATTCCGATCATGCGATGAAGGCTTTTGTTCGTATTCCTCTTGGATTGGATAGTTTCATAAAACTACCGGAACGGTCAAAGAACACGATCCATTTTGTTAGTATAGAAGATGTTATTGTTCAGTTCATAAACAGGTTGTTTCCAGGATATACTTCACATGGGCATGGTAATTTTCGTGTAATCCGTGACAGCGACTTAGAAGTTGAAGAAGAAGCCGAAGATCTCGTCCTGACATTTGAAAGCGCTCTAAAGCGAAGACGCCGGGGCAAAGTTGTCCGTATTGAAACAGATAGTAAAATGCCTCAAAGCCTGAAGCGTTTTATTGTTGATGAATTAAATATCGATGACATCAAGCTGCATGAAGTAGGTGAACTTTTTGCGCTTAATAATCTGATGAAGATTGCAAGTGTTGATCGCCCGGATTTAAAATTTAATTCATTTGTAGCAAGGTTTCCTGAACGCGTTCGCGAACAAAATGGCGACTGCTTCGCAGCCATAAGGCAAAAGGATATTCTGGTTCATCACCCCTATGAATCGTTTGATGTCGTGGTCCAGTTTATCAGACAGGCATCTCGTGATCCTGATGTTATCGCAATCAAGCAGATGCTTTACCGAACATCCAATAATTCTCCCATCGTTGCAGCTTTGATAGAGGCTGCGGAAGCGGGGAAGTCTGTTGTGGCGGTTGTTGAGTTGAAAGCCAGATTTGATGAAGAGGCAAATATCAGATGGGCACGGGATTTGGAACGTGCAGGCGTGCAGGTTGTTTTTGGGTTCACAGATTGGAAAACTCATTCGAAGTTAAGTCTGGTTGTGCGTAAGGAAGATGGCAAGATAAAAAACTACGTTCATATTGGAACGGGCAACTATCATCCTATAACGGCACGGCTTTATACAGATTTGTCTTATTTTACGACGAATAAAACCATAGCCAATGATGTTGCCAAGGTATTCAACTATGCAACAGGCTATGCCAAGCCTGAAAATCTGGAGACTTTAATTGTTTCACCGCTTAGTCTGAAAGCCACAATTTTAAAGCATATCAAAGACGAGATTGCGCATGCGAAGGCTGGTCGTGAGGCTCATATTTGGGCAAAGATGAACTCGCTTGTTGATCCGGAAATCATAGATGCCTTTTACAGGGCAAGTCAGGCAGGCGTACATATCAGGCTGGTTGTACGTGGCATATGTTGTCTGCGACCCAATGTGTTTGGCATGTCAGAAAACATCAAAGTAAAATCCATTATCGGTCGTTTCCTGGAACATAGCCGCATCATTTGTTTTGGGAACGGAAACGCGTTGCCATCTCCTGGAGCGATTGTTTATCTGGGCTCTGCGGACATGATGCCACGTAATCTTAATCGCCGTGTTGAGACAATGGTTCGCATCAGAAATTCAACTGTGCACGCTCAGGTACTTGATCAGATCATGGTCGCTAACATGAAAGACACTGAATTAAGCTGGGAAATCATGCCTGATGGTACGTCGCGCAGACTATCCACACGTGATGATAGCGAATCGTTTAATTGTCAGACATACTTCATGACAAATCCAAGTCTTTCAGGGCGAGGGGAGGCTCTAAAAAATGACGCGCCGCAAAGGTTTGTCGATACCCGCAATTTTGACGCGGAAACAGAAGACAACACAGAAATACATTGAGGCGCAGGGACGTCTTCGTGAGCGCCAACCTATAGCCATATTGGATATAGGATCAAATTCCGTTCGTCTGGTAGTCTATGAAGGGCTGACGCGCTCACCTGCTGTATTGTTCAATGAAAAAGTTCTATGTGGGCTTGGTCGCGGCGTCGCAAAAACCGGTTCCCTGGATGAGGTAGCCGTTAAGCGCGCGCTGAGCGCAATAAAGCGCTTTAAGCAGTTAAGTGACCAACTTGGCGTGGAGGCGCTACATATTTTGGCAACCGCTGCCGCACGTGAGGCAGAAAATGGTCCCAAATTTATTTCCAAAGTAGAAAAAATTTGTGACGGAAAAGTTCAGTTGTTATCAGGCGAAATGGAAGCCTATTATGCCGGACTGGGTGCAAAAAGCGGATTTTACAATGCTGAAGGTATCGTTGGTGATCTGGGTGGCGGTTCGATGGAGCTTATGCCAACTGATGCAAATGAAAAACAAGGCCTCACCACTCCGCTAGGCGGGTTGCGATTACAGGAGACATCAGACGACGATGTTTCGCAAGCATCAAAAATAGCGCGAAAGGAACTGTCGAATGTAAAGTTGAAGTGGCCAAGCAAAGACAAGTGTTTTTATGCAATTGGTGGCACATGGCGAAATCTAGCTCGACTGCACATGATCGATGTCGGTTATCCTTTGGATGTCGTGCATGGCTATACCGTAAAGGCTAAAGATTACATCGAGTTCTGCAAGAAGGTTGCCAAAGGAAATCTTGATGACTTTAAAGGCATTGAAGAGATTTCAAAAAACCGCCAAAATCTACTACCCTTTGGTGCTGTCGCGTTAATTGAAGCGCTAGACAAACTGGGTGCAAAAGAAATTCAAATGTCAGCAACAGGACTTCGCGAGGGATATCTTTATTCTCTACTGGATGAAGAAACCCGCAAAACAGATGCGCTTTTGGAGGCTACAGGCGAACTTGCAATTCTAAGATCCAGATCACCTCAGCACAGTCTGGAATTAGCAGATTGGACAGGAATGGCATTTGAACAAATTGGCATGGAAGAATCGTCAAGTGAACAAAGATGGCGAAAAGCTGCCTGTAATTTGGCTGATATTTCCTGGCGTGCAGATTCAGACTTTAGAGCAGAACAATCCCTAGGTATTATCAATAACGCGGGCTTTAATTCCATCAGTCATGAGGGCAGAGCATATCTTACAATTGTAAATTTTCACCGCCATCAAGGGATGGGTTCAAAACACCAACCTCCTGAAAGTGCAAAACTGGCAAGTGATGAAACCGCAAAAAAAGCAAGGCTGCTCGCTGCACTGTTTCGCTTGTTATATCTTTTTTCAGCTTCCGTTGAAGATGTGCTACCGGGTCTAAAACTTGTACGAACAGGCTATGGCAATCTGGTTTTGGAAGTGCCCGAAGATTTGGAAGTTTTAATCGGAGAACGACCAACCAACCGTTTGCAACAATTATCCAAGGAAATTGGAGAAGACGTAACGGTAAGCATTGTTTCCTCTGAATAGGTGGAAAATTTATAAAAATCAGACCAACACTAAAACTATTACTTGCCTCCAGAAGTTTTTGCAGGAATATGACGTGCAGAATATAGGAGCTGTCATGCAAGTATCATTGAACGAAGTAGAAAATCTTACACATAAATTACTCGTCCATCATGGGGCTGATGATTGGATTGCAAAAGAAGTTGCTTGTGCGGTTAGAAAAGCAGAAGCCGTGGGCAATAAAATCTGTGGTCTGTTCTATCTTGAAAGCTATTGTACACAACTTAAAAGCGGGCGCGTAAACGGCACCGTAGAACCAGTGGTTTCAAGCCCAAAATCTGGTGTTGTGCAAGTTGATGCAAAATTTGGTTTTGCCCAAGCAGCCTTCACACGTGGTTTGTCAACGGCAGTAAAAGCAGCACGTAAAAATGGTATTGCTCAACTTTCAATTTGTCATTCTCATACGTGTACATCACTAGGGTTCTTTACCGAACAAATTGCCCGAGAAGGTTTAATCGCAATTGGCCTCACTAACGCGTCTCCAATCGTCGCCCCTCCAGGAGGCAAGACACGCACCATTGGCACAAACCCGATTGCTTTTTCTGTCCCAGACGGAGAGGGCGGTCTTGCCATGCAGTTTGATCAATCAACCTCCGCAGTGGCGCTTGGCAAAATCAAAATGGCAAAAGCGGCTGGCGAAAGCATTCCGGAAGGTTGGGCAATTGACGCAGACGGCAATCCAACGACAAATCCAGAAGAAGCCTTGAAAGGCTCGCTTGTTTCATCTGGCGGCTATAAAGGCTGGGGCTTTGGCCTGATGGCAGAAATTCTGGCCGCAGGCATGACAGGTGGCACACTTTCAAAAGATGTAAAACCACTCCTCGTGCCAGAAGGCCCTCCACATGATTTAGGACAATTCTACATCTTGATAGACCCATCTGCATCAAGCGATTTCTTCACACGCGTCCAAGCACTGGCAGAAGCAATCGCCCAAGACGAAGGTGCCAGGATGCCTGGCCGCAATAAAGTTGATAGCGACCCAATCGAAGTGGCAGATGAGTTATGGCAAAAATTGTCAGGGATGCTTGGCTAAAATTGTTCGTTTTAATCCGTCTTGATTATCTGAACAGCTTTATCCTTATACCCTAGCGCAATGCGTCCGTTTTTCAGATCAAGCGCTTGGTTGCCGAAGAGTTCTTTTCGCCAGCCTTTGAGTGCGCTGACGTTTGCATTATCGTCTGCCGCTATTTTCTCAAGGTCATCGACCGTAGCTATAATTTTTGCTGCAACACCGTATTTCTCAACGGTGACTTTTAACAATACTTTCAGCATTTCAGTGGCGGCTTGGCAGCCTTCAGGTGCTTGTTTAGGGCGTGGAATTTTTGGCAATTCATCACTTGGAATGGCTTTGGCCTTTGCAACCGCCTTTAACAAACTCTCACCATAACGGTTTTTATCAAAGCCCCGTGATAGGCCACGCAATTCTGATAATTTTTGCATGTTTGATGGTTGGCGTGAGCAAATATCGTAAATTGCATCATCGCGGATAACGCGTCCGCGCGGAATATCGTTTGCACGTGCCGTTTCCTCACGCCATTGCGCAACTTCTTTCATGATTGCCAATTCAAGCGGCTTGCGTGCACGCATCTTCAGGCGCTTCCAGGCGTTCTCTGGTGGCATGTCATAGGTCTCTGGCGAAGTGAGGATTTCCATCTCTTCTGAAACCCAATGCGTTCGATCTTGTTCTTTTAGACTTGCGCTCAGCGATAAATAGACATCGCGCAGGTGCGTTACATCAGCAAGTGCATAGGTGAGTTGCTTTTCAGATAGCGGCCGCTTTGACCAATCGGTAAAGCGTGATGATTTGTCCAGGCTCGTACCAGTGATTTTATAAACCAGCTGGTCATAAGAAATACTATCGCCATACCCGCAAACCATGGCAGCAACCTGACTGTCAAAAATAGGCGTTGGGATTAAGCCAGCCAATTTGTAGATGATCTCAACATCTTGACGCGCCGCATGGAATACTTTGACAACTTGCTTGTTGCCCATCAATTCAAAGAAAGGGGTAAGGTCTATGCCATCGGCCTGAACATCAATGATCCATTCATCTTCCGGGCAAGCCATTTGTACAAGACAAAGGATTGGCCAAAAGGTGGATTCGCGTAAAAATTCGGTATCAACCGTGCAATATGGGTGCTCAGCACACTTTGCACAGGCTTCAGATAAGGCTTTTGTATCGGTAATAATATTCATCGCGCCTTTATAGCGAATGTGACGCAGCTTGTCTGCTGGAAAATTTAAGTGACGAAACTGGCGCTTTA
Organism: uncultured Rhizobiaceae group bacterium; assembly: GCA_938030595.1. Classification (GTDB taxonomy): domain Bacteria; phylum Pseudomonadota; class Alphaproteobacteria; order Rhizobiales; family Rhizobiaceae; genus JAALLB01. The sequence continues at coordinate 6,774 of CALHIB010000011.1, forward strand.
AGGCTCCAAAACCTTGACAAACTGCCCCTTAAATGTGTTTGTCGCGGCAAGTAAAGACAAAGACTGATATGACTCGTTTGAGTCTACAAAACTTTCAGGAAAAGACATGACTACATTAAGCGAACGTTACCGCAGCCATACGTGTGAAGGTCTTCGTAAATCAGATGTTGGTAATACCATTCGTATCTCTGGTTGGGTGCACCGTGTACGCGACCATGGCGGCGTATTGTTTATCGACCTACGCGACCATTATGGCATGACACAAGTTGTGGCGGACCCGGATTCAGCTGCTTTTAATACCGCTGAGATGGTTCGTGGTGAGTGGGTTATTCGCATTGATGGAGAAGTGAAGGCTCGTGATCCTGAAGCAGTGAACCCGAAA
>CALHIB010000012.1 GCA_938030595.1 uncultured Rhizobiaceae group bacterium
GAGAGCTTTGAGAGCGATACCATTCTGCTTATCCCGGATGAATTTCTTGCGCAGAATGTTGCCAAGCTTACCAAGAAGAAAATCCTGACTTGGAAAGGTCACTGCGAAGTGCATGAGCGTTTCACGCCTGAAGAATTGCTAGCCTATAAGGAAGCTGATCCTGCCATTCAAATCGTGGCGCATCCCGAGTGCCCACCTGAGGTGGTTGATGTGGCGGATTTCTCTGGTTCAACATCGGGCATGATTGATTTTGCGATTGGTCAAAAGCCTGGCTCAAAGGTTCTACTTGTGACCGAATGCTCAATGGCTTCCAACATTCAGGAACAGGCGCAAGGTGTTGAGTTCATCAAACCCTGTAATCTGTGCCCGCATATGAAGCGCATTACACTGCCAAACATTCTTGAGGCTTTGGTCTACATGCGTGAAGAAGTTGTAGTTGATCCGGTAATGGCTGAAAAAGCCAAGCATGCGGTTGAGCGTATGGTGAACTTGAAAACCAACTAAATTAGAACTGCTATTTTTATGAGCGATAATCAAGACGAACTTTTTCCGATTTTACCCATGCGTGATAGCGATGACATTGTTATCATTGGTGGTGGTCTTGCGGGGCTATTTTGTGCATTAAAAATGGCGCCGCGTCCTGTCACAGTTTTAGCTGCTGCGCCAATTGGGACAGGCGCTTCTTCTGCTTGGGCGCAGGCTGGTATCGCTGCTTCCGTCATGCCGGGTGATACGGTTGAAAAACATGTGCAGGATACGCTTGTCGCAGGTGCTGGTATTGTCGATGAGCATATTGCACGTCTTATGGCAGGTGAGGCGGCAGACCGTGTTCTTGATTTGGTTGAATATGGTGTGCCGTTTGATCGAGATCTGGAAGGTAAACTAACAGCGTCCCGAGAGGCTGCGCATTCTGAGCATCGTGTTGTTGGTGTGCAAGGTGATCGCGCGGGCAAGGCGATTATGGAAGCTTTGGTTGCAACGGTTCATGCAACGCCGAGCATTCGATTGCTTGAAGGCTTCGTGGCAGAGGAGCTCGTGACCGATGGCAAAAAAGTTGTTGGTCTTTTGGCGCGTGGAGATCGTGGAACCAATCCGCATCGCATCGAACTTAAAACCAATGCAATTATAATGGCTGCGGGTGGCGTTGGTGCGCTTTACGAAGTAACGACAAATCCTACACAAGCGCGCGGTGGTGGTGCAGGCATGGCGGCTCGTGCTGGCGCGGTAATCGCTGATCCCGAGTTTGTTCAATTTCACCCAACGGCCATTAACGTGGGCAAAGATCCAGCCCCCTTGGCGACAGAAGCACTTCGCGGTGAAGGATGTACCTTGCACAATGATGACGGCACACGTTTTATGCTGGCTGTTCACAAGGATGCAGAATTGGCGCCGCGTGATGTTGTGGCTAAGGCCATTTTCGATGAAGTATCTGCCGGGCGTGGTGCATGGCTTGATGCACGTGAGGCCGTTGGCGAACATTTTGCAGATGAATTCCCAACGGTTTATCAATACTGCCAGGATGCAGGCATTGATCCTGTAAAAGATTTAATACCCGTTATTCCAGCTGCGCATTATCACATGGGGGGTATCTTTGTGGATGCGGACGGACGTTCATCACTGGATGGGCTTTATGCGTGTGGGGAAGCAACATCAACAGGCGCGCATGGTGCTAATCGCTTGGCTTCAAATTCTCTTTTGGAAGCCGTGGTATTCGCTGGTCGTATTGCTGAAGATATTTTGCTGCATTATCCGGCAGGGGTTACCAACCCGATTGTTGAGCGACCAGCAGGTGATAATGAAGGCAAGAACGAAACGCCGCTCATGCCGAAACTTCGCAAGATCATGTCTCAATATGTGGGTGTATCGCGCAATGGTGATGGGCTTCGCACAGCCATTCGTGAGATTGATGCGCTTGAGAAAGAAAACGAGTCTTTCCGTTTTCGCAATGCGCTGACAACAGCAAAGCTTGCTGCAGTGTCTGCGCTTTTGCGTGAAGAGAGTAGGGGCGGGCATCAGCGTAGTGATTTTCCAAATGAAGAAGAAGCGTTTAAAAAGCGTAGCTTCATCACACTTGCCTATGCCAATAAATTGGTTGGTAATGTTTTGGAGGGTGAACTGTGAGCACATTAAAACCGCATCTTTCGCCAATCTTAATTCGCAAGGCTATTGATGAAGCGCTGCTTGAAGATTTGGGCCGTGCAGGTGATATCACTACCAATGCAACCATTCCTCATGACGCAAAAGCGGAGTGTGTTTTGGCGAGTCGTGAGAACGGTATTGTATCAGGGATGGAACTGGCAAGAGCAGCCTTTGCTGCGATTGATCCTGAGTTGAAATTCAAGGCGCTGGTTGAGGATTGTGACACAATCAAGCCGGGTGAAAAACTTGCGACCATCAAAGGCAACGCGCGTGCGATTTTAAGCGCTGAGCGTGTTGCACTGAACTACCTGATGCGCATGTCGGGTATTGCAAGTTATACGGCCGAGTTTGTCAATGAGATTGCCCATACTAATGCGCAGGTTTGTTGTACGCGCAAGACTATTCCTGGCCATCGTGCCTTTGACAAATATGCAGTGAAATGCGGTGGCGGTTCAAATCATCGCTTTGGCCTGGATGATGCGATTTTGATCAAGGATAATCATATTGCTGTTGCGGGTGGGGTGGCGCTTGCTATTGAACGTGCGAGAGATTTCGCAGGGCATCTGGTCAAGGTTGAAGTTGAAGTTGATACGCTTGAGCAGTTTGAAGAAGCGCTTAGTGCCAAGCCTGATGTTGTATTGCTGGATAACATGAGCAATGCGCAATTGGAAAAGGCTGTTGCCATTAATCAGAAAGACAATGCCGGCGCAGTAAAGCTTGAAGCTTCGGGTAATGTGAACATCAAGACGATTAAAGCGATTGCTGAAACTGGCGTTGATTATATCTCAACCTCAAAGATCACCATGGCAGCTCCAACGCTTGATGTTGGTTTGGATATTGCGATCAAGTGAGGTTTGGGCATGGCTGGCGATAAAAATTCAAAAGACCATGGAATTGGAAAATATCACGATCTCGATTTAAAAGCTGATGTTAACGAGCAGTTAAATGAAGTTTATTCAAACTGGGCTGACAGTTATGACGATGATAACGACAATAAGCTGAAAACTGTTTCTCAACCTAATACGGTCGCGATGTTAAAGCGTCATTGCACTTCGACCGATATTCGTATTTTTGATGTAGGATGTGGCACAGGCATTGTTGGGGAGTATCTGCTTGCCAATGGATTTGAGCATTTTGATGGTACTGATCCGTCGCTTGAGATGATGGAACATGCCCGAAAACGTGGTTATGAAAATCTACTCAAGCTCACCCCTGGTGAACCGCTACCAGCGAAAGACAATAGCTATGATTCAACTATGTGCGTTGGTGTTTTTACCCATGGCCATTTGGGGTCGGAAGGATTTCCGGAACTCATCCGCGTCACAAAACCAGACGGTCTAATTTGCTTTTCCGTGAATGAAGGCGTGTGGGAAAGCGGAAAATTTGAACCTGCGATTGAGCGACATTCCAAGGCCGGCGATTGGGAAGTTTTGGAAATGACCAAGCAGGACTATATGGTCAATGAAGGCGTTCAGGCCTTCTACGTTGCGGTGAGGGTTTTAGTCTGCTAACCTTGGGTTAGGGACTACGATCATAATAAACTGAAACACTGATCTGTTAAGTAATCTAACATTTCAGCGCATTCATAGTTAGCAGGGGGCCAAACCATGGCAACATTTTCATATATAAACACTACTGGCATGACAATTACCGATAATAATGTTATTAATCAATCGGTTAACGTCTATGGAACGCAAGGAGCCATCGCCTCGGTTAGTGTAGATTTTGTTGGTTTAAATCATACATTTGCTGGTGATCTGGAAATGTTGCTTGTGGGCCCTGATGGCACGAGCAATCTGGCGTTTTTATCTGATGCTGGCAGCAGCGATAATTTCAATGGCGATTATACGTTTGCGGATGGTGGTATTCAACTTTCAGATTTTGGTAGTGATTCTGATATAAATCCGGGTGGATCAGGCATTGCGCCTTCTGCATATGGCAATTCCGAGGATGATGCCTATTTCGGTTCGATGACCGGTGGTATCAATCATGCAGGCCCTGGTGGTTCTGGTACATTTGCTTCTGCCTTTGGTGGTCAAACTGCGAATGGGGATTGGAATTTATACGTTGGTGATGATGCAGGTGGTGATACCGGTTCAGCCACATCATGGGCGGTAACCGTAGAAACGACGTCAGATTTTGCTAATGTTGGTGGTACAGCAGGCATTGACATATTCACCGTTACATCAACCAGTACAAACAGTGGTAGCTGGAGTCGCAATGGCGATCTTGTGCAATATGGAGGTGTGTTAGTCATAACGTTTAACGGATTGGATGGTAATGACATATTCCAGGGGGGTGAAGGAAACGAAACCTTTATGGGAGGAAATGACAACGACGCATTCAGGTATACCGCAGGTTCATCAGCTGGAACAGACACATTTAATGGTGGCAGCGGAACAGACAAAATAGAAATAAGAGATACGGGGGACCTTGATTTATCAAACATCAATATATTTTCTGTCGAAGAAATTGAATTCTTTAGCGACGGTGCACAGACTAAAAATCTTATTTTAACAAACCAAGAATTTGATCAGAGTTTTGAATTTGCCACCAACCTTTTGATAGATGGTAATAATGTTGCTGGTGCGGATGATACAATCACTATAAACATAAATACTGTACAAGCTTTTACCGCTGATCTGGATATCTCTGGTTGGGTATTTCAGGATTGGAACAGCGCTTCTGCGGGCAGTAATAATACAGATAGAATTATCATCAATGGTGACAGTGAAAACAATATAATTATTTCTACCTCTGAGGATGATGAAATCAATGCAGGTGATGGCGATGACACCATCGAAGGCGGTGCTGGTGCTGACATGATTGACGGCGGCAGCAACGGCGCAGGCGGCGACACGGCCTCTTATGCCAATTCTAGTGAGGGGGTTTCAATTAATATTAATGCAAATACTGCCACTGGCGGGGATGCGGAAGGGGATGTACTAACAGGCATCGAAAATCTTACTGGCTCGGATCACAATGATTTTTTACTTGGTGATGCTGGCGTAAACAATATTCTGCGTGGTGGTGGAGGCAATGATACTTTAGGCGGCTTTTCAGGCGTCAATCAGCTCTATGGTGAAGATGGCAATGATACTTTACAAATAAACAATGTTCCACTACCAGGTGCTGGCAGTGTGTTCGATGGCGGTGACGATACAGATACGCTAAATGCGGGTTCATTCAACGGTGGAACTGTAAATCTGCGTGTCTATACACTTCTCAATTTGGAAACACTACGACTTGAATTGATTTCTGGACAAGGCGACTTCCAGATCAATGCAGACCAGTTTTCATCTAACTTCACAACCGTCGATGCAATCAAGTTTGCAGGGCAGAATGCAACGCTTTCCATTTTTATGGATACAACAACGCTTGATCTTTCTGGCGTAACGTTCAACAATTTTGATGGTGCGGATGATTTTGTTACGATTGAAGGGAATGGAAACGGGGAATCGATTGTTGGGTCGTCAGTTCAAGACATTATCAATGGCAGCGGCGGTTCTGACAATATCATGGGTGGCGATGGCAATGACATCTTAAATGGTGGTACGGGTGTTGATACGGTTGATGGCGGAGACGGCATCGATATGCTCGATCTGTCAGGTGCAACTAATACTCAACGGGTGAACCTTGTCACCAATGTTAATATCGGTGGTTTTGCCAATAATGATACTTTCCTGAACATAGAGAATGTTACCGGATCAGCAACCAGGGGTGATGACATTACAGGCACAGCTGGAGAAAATGTTCTTCTCGGTTTGGGAGCTGATGATATCCTTCGGGGCTTCAATGGTGATGATGATTTGTTTGGTGGCGACAATAATGACTTTCTGTTTGGTGGTCGTGGAGCAGATTTCCTTAATGGAGGCGATGGTAATGACTGGGCGATGTATAATGACTCATCACATGGCGTAACTGTTGACCTTAATGGCACAGGTTCGGGCGGCGTTTTTTCAGACGGTGATACCTACGAAAGCATTGAGCGGGTTCGTGGTTCCAACCATGATGATTTCATCTTTATGACTGATGAAGTCAACAAGGTTCTGGCTGGTGACGGCAATGACCAAATTTTCGGTCGAGGCGGCAAGGATCAGCTGCGGGGTGGTAATGATGATGACCTTCTGGATGGGGGCGCAGATAATGATACATTATTTGGTGATGCAGGTCAGGATACCTTCCGGTTCTACGGCGGTTCAGGAAGTGATTTTATTGCAGACTTTGAAGATGATATTGATACCATTCAATTGTTTGATACATTCGCAGGCGCTTCATTCATCGGCATGTCTGCGCAAGATATTGTCAATACTTATGGTATCCAAAAATCCATGAACCGTATTGATCTGGATTTTGGGAATGGTGAAGTTCTGAAAATCATATCAGGTAATGGTCCTATAACATTCGCTGATCTTTATGATGATTTGGATGTTGTCTTTATCTAGTGCGACTTTTGGAAGTTTAGAGGATTCTCAACTCAAGAATTTAAATGGCTGCTTTATAGATAAGTGCAGCCATTTTTATTGTTCTTTTAATTAATTTTTGCTCAAGTCCGTTCAAAAATTACAGGAAACTCATCGCCCTCGAATTTCTCACCAGCGGTATATTCCAAATCTGGAAAAGCAGGTGAAGTGGTGCCGGGGCGGTCTGCGAATTTTGCGTCGTCTCCCACCCATCTTATAGATACAACACGACGGCGGATGTCTGATGAGTTTGCTGGTGCGCCGTGGAGGGTTTTGAAAGAGAAGGCGACTGCGTCCCCAGGTTCTACTGCCCAGCCGATGATATCGAGTTCATCGCGGTTAGCTTCTACGTCAGGCACGGCTTCAGAAACATCATCGGCAAAAAGAGGCGTGCCGTCGAAACGGTCTGGTCGGAAATCCTTGTTCCATCTGTTGGAGCCAGCAATATACTCAATCGTACGATCGCGCGGAATGGGATCTAGCGGCACCCAAAAAGAGACCGTCTGCTCGCCTTCAACCAGATAGTATGGTTGGTCTTGATGCCATGGTGTTTTAACCGAATTGCCCGGCTCCTTGACCAGAATATGATCATGAAAAATGCGTGCAGTCTTGGATTGCATCAGGTCGGCTGCAATTTCAGCCATGGGGGAGTTTTTGACCAGATCGCGATAGCCGTCGAACTGGTTCCAGACAACATAATCCTGAAAGAAGGGTGCGCCGCCATCGTCGGGTTTGTAGGTGCGCTCACGCCAGGATGGATTGGCCTTGTTTTCTTCGATCGCTTTTTGAGCGCCTTCGACATAATCTTTAAAAATACCCTTGAGTAGTACGGCGCCGTTTTGTTGGAATTCGTCCAAGTGGTTTTGGGTCAGGTATTGTGTCATTTAAGTTGCTCTAGGAAAAATTTTAGAAAAGTTTTATTGCGTTTCAATAGAGAAGTTTTTTTATCGTAAATCAAGTAGAGCTTCTGATTCATATTGCTTCTGAATGAAGCATCCCAATCTTGGTTTATTTTTCTAACCAACCCTTGTTTCAAACTTTCCAGATAGGTCCATTCAGGAAGCAGTGCAATTCCTTCTCCATTAATGACTGTGTCCAGAATTCTACAAGTATCATTATAAATGACATATGGGTTTTTCAAAATTTCAAATGACTTTTTATTTTGAAATGCGTGCCATGTCATGACGCCATTTCCGCCACGATAACATATCGCTTTATGATTTTTTACATCTTCCCAGTGTGTCAATATTGGTGAATTTTCTAAATATTCGGGGGAGGCAATAATTGCCATTTTGTGGTGGTCAATTACCTTGGCTACCAAGTTTTCAGGAGGGGCACTTGTGGGCCTGATAATGAAATCCATATCATCTTTCAATAGATCTTGTACTGTATCAGTACAGATTAATTCTATTGTGATTTCAGGATAAACAAGACGGAATTTTTCTAATATTGGATAGAGATGTCGGTTTGCATAACTTGGAAGTGCGGATATTCTTAATTTGCCAGATAAGCTGGAAGAGGTTTCATTTAGTATTTCGTCAGCCCTCTCAAAGTCACGAACTGCTTGCTCGATATGGTCATAATAACTTCTACCCAGGTCTGTTAAGGACAAATACCGTGTTGAACGTTTCAGCAGTTCAACACCCAAATGTTGTTCAAGATCTTTTATTCTTCTTGAGAGTGTTGAAACAGGCAGATCAAGAAGCTTGGCGGCTTTTGAAAAACTTCCGCTATCGGCTACTTTTATAAAGTATTTTGCTGCTGTTAATTTATCCATATTTGCTAAAAATGCTATTATTGAGACTTATTGTTTCACTTTCTGCAAATAACATTCCAATATTTTGCTAAAGAAGTAAAACAATTTCTAATGTAAGAAAATTATAATCGATGATAGGCTGGGGCGCTCGCATGTAGTGAATGCAAATATTTTGCTGAGCTATGTGTGATGCTCTTGAAGTTTGAACTGCATATCAGCTTTTTCCAATTTTTAATCCAGGTGCCGGGCGCTCTTTCAATATTTCACTTCTAAATCGGAATAATGCTGCTGGCCTGCCACCCGTTGAACGTTGGCTGGCGCCAGTAAGTTCTACGAGTGCTGCTTTTTCTACCAAGCGTCTGAAATTTTGTTTATGCACTGCGCGACCGAAAATACTTTCTACCGTTTGCTGCAAATCAAAAAGTGTAAAAGTTTCCGGCATGAGTTCAAAAATTACAGGGCGATATTTGAGTTTGCCGCGTAGTCGAGCAATTGCAGTTGCAAGAATTCGTCTGTGATCATCTGCCATCGAAATGCTTGGAATAATGTTTGCGCTTTCTTCGTTAAGCCGGCCATCTATGACAGCTTCTTTCAAGAGGCCAGCCGCATACATCATTTCGTATCGTTCAAGAACCAATTCATCATCCCAATTGGATTCTTCCAATCCAAATGAAATACGTATGCGCGATAATGGATCAAGCCCCCTGATCACTCTATTGATGCGCGCCGGATGCGCTGCCCATTTAAGCAAGTGCGGTATAATTGTGTCGTCCAGCATGGCAGGGCGCCCATTGCGCCAATCTTCCCAAGGGAAATAATCATACCAGGCTTTAAGTTTGGCGTTGCTAAAGATTTTTTCGTCTTTTGTGAAACGAGATAGGGCAAGATAACCTACTGATACAACGTGTGGGCTTTGGTCACCTTCCGCAGGAATACGACCACGATCACCAAATGTATAAAGTTGCTCGACATATCCGGGTCTGACGCCCGTCTGAGCTTCAGCCAGTTCGCGCAAACCTTCTTCCATTGTTCGGTGTTTGCTCGGGTCAAACTTGCCATACGGAAGCGCATCTTGATTGCCTGAAATATGAAGTATTGCTGGTGTGCTATCTACAATAGCAACAATGACGGCGTTAAGACCTATTTCCATAATTGGTTCAGGCATTGTTTATTCGTTTACGCTCTATTTTATCGAAAGCCTCAATGAATTGTATTTGCGCATCTTGAGCACCTAAGGGCTTGAAGTTGAACATATCAGCAGAAAAACCGCGTGGTGTACCAAAAAACTCCCTGGCTTCAATTTGCTTAAAGCCTGCAAGCTCGGTTGCTTCAAAATATGCTGAAATAGAATCTGCACGTTTGATTTTCTTTTTTAGTTTTTCAGGTGTTTCCGGAACAAGTGAGTAGCGTCTGTGGATTGCCTCTTGCAATCTGGCTTCTACCAATTTGTAGTCGCCACCCAAGACTGCCTTAAACGGAGAGATCATATCGCCCACAACATATTCAGGACCATCATGAAGCAAGGCGATCAGTTCTTCGTCAGGTGTTGACTTGGCTTCCAGTTTGCAAAAGATTTGCCACACGATGACGGAATGTTGCGCTACACTAAATGCGTGATCACCGGAAGTCTGTCCGTTCCATCGTGCAACTCGGGCAAGGCCTTGCGCGATGTCATCAATTTCTACATCAAGTGGTGATGGTTCCAGCAAATCCAGTCGTCGGCCAGATAACATGCGCTGCCAGGCGCGTTTTTCTTTTTGCTTTGCTGGCATTACTCAGTCTCCGGCATTGTGAAATTAACCCAGGAAGGCAGTTTTGTTGTTAGTTCAACTGAGTCTGCCAGAAGACGCTCTGCGTTTGCTACTCGATCAAGGCGAAGCATCGCCAAGCCTTGGGTTTTGTCAACGCTGCCAAGAAAGCCAGCAGGTTTGTTATCTGCCAAGATTTGAGTGCCCGTTGCTGGAAGCGGCTCGTTTACACTTTCGACCTTAATAATGCGTTTTTTGGCGGTGCCTCGATGTTGCATTCTGGAGACAACTTCCTGTCCCACGTAACAGCCTTTTTTAAAATCAACACCCCCAAACTGATCCATCAATACTTCATGAGGGTAGGCGTCTGAATATTGAAAATCTGTTCCGCCTTCTGCAATGCCATTTGAAATTCTATGGGCGGTGTAATCAGCTTCTTCACCCGTAGGCAGGTTTCCAGAATAATCACGTGCGCCCATTGTTGCTAACCGAGGATCTTGGACACATTGGTTTGAAAATGAAATATCACCATCCCAAAGGGCACTTGCCGTAATATCTGGTTTTTCTTCAATTGTTACTTTGGCGCGCAATCGATAAAAGGTCAGTCGTTTGATGAAGTCAGCGCATAATTCACTTTTGATATCTATCAAAAAGCAGTCGCTGATTTTTATAAGAAAAAAATCAAACAGGATTTTTCCTTGAGGCGTCAAGAGCGCACCAAATGAGGCTTGTCCATTTTCCAGACCAGCGACTTTACAGGTGACAATATTTTCAAGAAAGCTTTCAGCTTCGTCGCCTGATATTTGTACAAACGATCGGTCTTTTAAATGTGAGAATTTCAAAATTCAGTCTCCAGCAACAAAGAATGTCCAGCGTCCAGTCGGTGTAATGCCAACCCTATAGAAGATATAGCCGCCAAAGTCTTTCATATCTTGAAAATCGCCAAACGTAACAATGCGAAACAGTTCAACCATTTGTGGGTCTGTAAGCTTGTCTAATGGATAGGCAAAGAAGTAAGGCCATACATATAATTCCCGGTCTGTGCCTTTGTCCAGATGTACATAGCCTGCTTCCAAAACCTCTTCCAATATTGCTAGTATTTCGTGGCCTTTTTCATCGCCTGCTTCCTGTTTCAGAAAATCAATCGGGTCGCCTTCAAGACCACCCAAAGATAGCATGGTCTGAGAATCACCAGTGCCAATGTACGCGCGAAGCTTTTCGATGTTCCCCGATTTTGTTGCTTCCAATATCAACTCATGCATTCGTTTGGTTGGGAAGGGAAGGGCTTCCAGGTCGTAGGATATTTCTGGCAATTCCTCGACATCGGAATTTGAAGTTGTTTCCGGTTCTTTCGTTTCTGGCACTGTGTCTTCTGATTGTTGATCACTACCAACATTGCCATCATCTAAATCATTTTGCTCTAGTGTGTTTTCGTTTTTTGATGTTGGGCCAGACACTTCCTGGCTTGCCGCATAGAGGTGCGTTTGCAAAATCAGAAATATTGCTAGAAGAAATTTAAAGAATGGTTTCAGAATATTGATCATTAATGCCCACTTTACACTTTTCAAGAGTGTATTGCGAGAATGGCTTTCAGAAAAGACCTTAATATCAATTTGTTGCGAGAAGTGGGCTTTATTGAAGGGTTCTTTGAACTGGCAAGATGCCTAATTCATCCATATGCTTGAAATGTGTAATAAGTCGTGAAGCCTCTTCAGTGCCGTTCTCGTTGGCAAGACGTTCAATCGCTTCCTGCACAAAAACCTCTACGATAAGCTTAGTGCCTAGATTCTCAACCTGAATATCTGTCCAGATGTCAGAGAAGTATTCTTTCGCCAAGGCTCTTTTTTCTTGATCAATCAGATCGTCGAGATTTTCAGGTATGTCAGAAGGTTTCAAAGCACTCAGTCCCGTAGATATATCGTGAAATACTCTTAGGGTATTTTTGAGCGAGAATCATCTGTCCTGTTGAAAAAGTTTTAACAAATGGTTAACGCCCGTAGCGTGTTGGTATCTCGCCTGACAATCTCATGCCTTCTGCAATATATCGTTTGTTTGCTTCTATGGCGGACTGCGTGCACTCTCGATAGATCTCCTGAAATCCACGGAAGCCATGATTGAAATTTGCGATCATTTGAGCCTTGCGTTCGTCCGTTGGCTCCTCATCTTTAATCATGTCTTGCATGGCCTGGCGCCATTTTGCGCCTTCGTTTGCACCGCAAAGTTCGCGCAGATAATGAAGTGATCCCAAAACTTCAGACAAACGCAACATTTGTCTTTCATATGCTGGTGGAAGCGTTGTTATTTTTGGTGTTTCAGCGGTTGTTTGTTCGCTATTTTCATCTGTGGTTTGTGCGTAGCTGTTTCCTGTCGTGCATATAGCTACGATAATCAAAGCTGCCTTAAGTGAAAAATTGAAACGTTTTGCCATTGCTTTTACTATATTTACGATTGCCAGAATATGGAGGATTGTAATTCGTTTTGCAATCTTGATCCTTTAAAATGATTACCCCGTCACATGGGATGAAATGATTTCTTCTATAAATTCTTGTGCATGTGGTGTGGTAAGCAGATTTTTCATTTCAGAAATGGCATACCAGCCGATGTCATCAGCGTCGTCCAATGCTTTGGGTACACCACTAGCGTCAGAAGTAATAAATGTTGCCAATACGAAGTGGAAAAGGATGTTCCCTTTTTCATCATAAGTAATACGATCGCGTACTTTGGCAAAGGTTAGGTTGCCTGCGGTCAGGTCTGTTTCTTCTTTGAGTTCGCGTTTAGCAGCTTGTTCAAGAGTTTCACCAAGTTCTTGTGAGCCACCTGGTAGCGACCAATGGCCTTTGTAGGGTTCTTTGCCGCGTTTGATCAGTAGAACTTTCCCATTTTGATACACTAATACACTGGCACCCGTGCTTGGTTTAAGTGGCATTAGCAAAATCCTTGGTTAATACGAAAAATTATGTGCAATTTACGTAATAGTTATACTATAAGCGCTGGAACAATATTTTAGGTGTTCTATCATTTATGTGTGGTCGTTTCTCTTTATTGGCAAGCCCGGAAGAACTTTGCAATCATTTTGAGATGCAAGATCTTGGTGTTTTCCCACCTAGGTATAATATTGCGCCAACGCAGCCTATTTTGACAGTTGGTATTGGACCAACGAGTGAACGAGAAGCGCAGCTCGTGCGCTGGGGGTTGATCCCTCATTGGGTTAAAGATCCAAATGATTTTACGTTGATCATTAATGCGCGTTCAGAAACCGCAAATACCAAAGCATCTTTTAAAACTGCTATGCGGCATAGACGTGTTTTAATCCCTGCTACAGGGTTTTATGAATGGCACCGCCCAAGTGATAAAACGCAACCCAAGCAAGCTTATTGGATTAAGCCTTCGCATGGTGGCATTGTGTGTTTTGCAGGACTTGTTGAAACCTGGATGGGTAAAGACGGGAGTGAGATGGATACAGGTTGTATTCTCACAACACAGTCGAACCAGCAGATTGGAAACATTCATCATCGTATGCCTGTTATTATTCAACCCTCTGACTATGAGCAGTGGCTTGATTGCAAGACGCAAGAGCCGCGCGATGTAGCGTCTTTAACGCAAGGGGTAGAAGACGGTTTTTTTGAAGCGATTGCGGTGAGCGATCGGGTGAACAAGGTTGCAAATGTTGGGCCCGAAGTTCAGGAGCCTGGATTGGCGGAGGCAATTTTGCCAAAAGTAAGCGCCAAAAAAGCAAAACAAGATTCGAACCAGATGGATTTGTTTTAATGTTTGTTGGTTTTCTGACTGGTTTCGCGCTAGGCGCTTCGCTGATTATTGCAATTGGCGCTCAAAATGCCTTTATCCTGCGACAGGGCATTTTACGCCAGCATGTTTTTATTCTTTGCCTGATTTGCGCAGTGTCTGATGCTGTTCTGATTGCAATCGGTGTTGCAGGCGTTGGGGCGATTATGGAAGCTTCCCCCAATTTGTTGTTTGTCATCAGAATTGGTGGCGCGATTTTCCTTACATGGTATGCCTATGTCGCCTTTAAACGAGCCAGAAGCCCAGAGGTGCTTGATGAGAGTTCAAATGACGGTGGGAGTTTTAAAGTCGCGATTGCTACCTGTCTTGCTTTTACATTTTTAAATCCGCATGTTTATGTTGATACTGTGCTTCTTGTGGGAGCGTCTGCGCCGCATGAGGGAGACGCGCGTTCTGCCTATGCGGTTGGTGCTATTTTGGCGTCTTTTGTCTGGTTTTTTGGGCTGGGGTATGGTGCAAGATTGCTAGAGCCCTTGTTTAAAAAACCGAAAGCCTGGCAGATATTGGACACACTGATTGGCATAACAATGCTATTGATTGCTTTTGGTCTGGTCTATCCACTTCTGGGTTGACGCATCTTGAGTTTCGTTTATTAACTTAACCCATGAAATTGACCTTAACCCTGTCTTCACGCGAGACCTGCATTATCAAGTGTATTATTAACTAGCTCACCGCTGGTCTGGTCGTTCATGCTTTCTACAAAATTTGAAACGTCCCAGACCAGGGGATAACCCTGTTTGAATTTTGAGAAATTATGTCTGATTTAAAATTATACAACACACTAACCCGCACCAAGGAAGCCTTCACGCCAGAAGACGAGAAGAACGTACGCATGTATGTTTGTGGGCCAACCGTCTATGATTTTGCCCACATTGGCAATGCCCGCCCGGTGATTGTGTTTGATGTGCTGTATCGTTTGCTGCGCCATAAATATGGCAAGAACCATGTGACTTACGTTCGTAATATCACGGATGTAGACGACAAGATTAATGCGCGCGCGCTGCGTGATTATCCTGATCTGCCGCTGAATGAAGCGAT
>CALHIB010000013.1 GCA_938030595.1 uncultured Rhizobiaceae group bacterium
CTTTGCCATCATTTGGCAAGCTTTCAACGATTTCAACAGACCCGTTTAATTTTGCAATACTGGCGAGTTGTTCTTTTACCGTGGCGGCATCCAAACCTTCGCCTACAGCTTTTAATATCATTGTATCCTTGTTGTCTTCGCGCGCTACGACAAGGCAGGCTTTTTCTAATCCATCAACCGCCTTTACAAGCTGGTCAATTTGTTTTGGATCGACAAACATGCCTTTAATTTTTGTTCGTTGATCTGCTCGTCCCATCCACCCCTTGATACGCATGTTGGTGCGACCGCAAGGGGAAAGTTCTTCAATAATGGCTGACATGTCGCCTGTTCCAAAGCGAACAAGCGGATAGGCTTTGTTGAAACTTGTCACAACCATTTCGCCAACTTCACCAATCTCTACGGGATCATCAGTTCCAGGGCGAACTATTTCCAGAATTAGGTTTTCATTTAAAATCATGCCATCACAAAGTTTGCCATCGTGCATGGTTTCATGTGCAATGGCACCAATGTCTGCGGTTGCATATCCTTGCAGAACTTGAATGCCACGCGCGTAATAGGCTTCACGCATCGATGGGAATAAAGCGCCACCTGAGACAAATGCGCGTTTGATAGAGGATAAATCCAAGCCCATTTCATCTGCTTTATCCAGCATGGTTTGCAGATAATCCGGTGTTCCTGCATAAGCTACTGGCTTCAAGATACTCGCTGCTTCAACTTGCGCTTCCGTATTGCCAACGCCTGCGGGATAAACCACACCTCCCAATGCTCTGATGCCTTCATCCAGAATAGCGCCCCCTGGCGTCATGGTGAAACCAATTGAACAATGCACCAAATCCCCTGACCTAAAGCCAGCTGCATGAAACGCACGCGCAGCTTGCCAAGGATCAGCGCCTGGAGCTTGCGGTTCCCATACAGGACCGGGCGACATGAAAATGCGATTACCTGCCAAGAGTGACGTATCTACAAAATCGCCAAAGGGCGGCTTACTCGCTTGCGCTTCCATCAAATCTGGTTTTCGCATGACAGGCAGGCTTGCCAGTTTTTCGCGTGATTTTATTTGACTTATATCATGGTCTTTAAAGCGTGTTTTCCATCCTGGAATACGCTCAGAAATGTCTGCCAAGAAGCTTGGAAAATTTTCAAATAAATCGCTTTCACGCTCGTCTACACTTCGTGTTTCCAGCGTATCAAAATATTCAGACATTCTATTTCCTACCCACTTTTATATTCTTATCTTAAAATTCTAATCCACCGTGCCAAATCCAAAAGACTTGCCAAAGCAACGGACACATAGGTTAAAGCTGCAGCCTTCAAAACTTCTCGTGCTGCTGGCATATCGTTTGGATGCAAGTATCCGCCTTTTTCCAGAATCGGCAGAGCCTTTGCAAAACTTGCATCCCATTCAACAGGTAGTGTTACCAAATGAACAAGCAAGCGAATGGCTATAAAAGAAATTCCTATTACGATTACCCCGAAGAATGCAGCTGGAGATTTAACAACGACGCCCAAAATAGGTGCCAAAAAGAAAAATACGGCTGCAAACTTATCGGTAACTGATGCGAAGGTAACAAGCTTTTGTCGCAATGCTAACAAGCTGTTGCTTTCATGGTGTTGGATGGCATGCCCCACTTCATGAGCTGCAATTGCAACAGCAGTAACCGAACGCCCACCATGATTATCAGCTAGCAGCCTCACCATATGATCGCGAGGGTCGTAATGATCACCAAGCTTGGTTTCTTCAACCTTTACATTCGTTATCTTGAACTCTTCAAGCAAATGTTGTGCAAGTTCGCCACCGGTTCCTGGAAAATCATCTCTTGATACACTGTGTTTCTTGATGACATGTTTGACCCAATATTGGGGTCCAAAAATTAAAGCCAATAGCAATGTAATGCCAATAATGGCCAATAATCCCATAAGGGTTTGCCTCTATGTTTAAGCTAACCAACGCTTGCGACGGCGATAATGTTTTACATCCTTGAAGGACTTACGACCCTCACCGCCTGTGCCTAGATAAAACTCTTTCACGTCTTCATTTTCACGAAGCTCTTTTGCATCGCCATCCATTACGACACGACCTGATTCAAGAATGTAGCCGTAGGTTGCATATTTTAGAGCGATGTTGGTGTTTTGCTCTGCCAGCAAGAACGATACATTTTCTTTTTGGTTTAGATCACGGACAATTTCGAAAATTTCTTCAACCAATTGCGGTGCCAAACCCATGGAAGGCTCATCGAGCAAAATCATTGATGGCTTGGACATAAGTGCACGGCCAATCGCACACATTTGTTGCTCTCCACCTGATGTATAACCGGCTTGCGATTTACGACGTTCTTTCAGGCGTGGAAAATATTGATAGACGAGATCAAGGTGATCTTTTACCGCCGCAGCTCCGTCTTTTCTGGTGTAGGCACCTGTCATAAGATTTTCTTCAATGGACAAGTGACCAAAACAATGGCGGCCTTCCATAACCTGAATACAACCGCGCTGGACCAGTTCATTAGGTGTTAGATCCTGAATTTCATCACCATTGAAAATGATATTGCCTTTGGTTACTTCGCCACGTTCACCGCGCAGCAGGTTTGAAACCGCGCGCAAGGTTGTTGTTTTGCCAGCACCATTTGCACCTAACAGAGCGACAATACCACCTTTAGGAACCGTCAGGGATACACCTTTCAGAACAAGAATCACGTGGTTATAGATAACCTCAATGTTGTTCACCGATAGAATGGTTTCTGCAGTCTCTGGTTTGAGATTTTCAGCTACGCTCATTTGAAAAGTGCCTTATAAATTCTTTTGAGTAATATGTTGGCCTCAAATAAATGAGGCCAACTTTTTTATGTGATCACTAGCGTGAACTTAACCACAAGACTGTGTTTTCCAGTCTGTTTGCTCTGACACATATTTATCAGCTGCTTCTTCTAGTAGCGGCTTAACAACATCTGTCATTGGAGGAATTAGATCACTGATGCGGTTCCATGTTTTACCATCCCACTGTTGTACGAAAATCGCACCTGAACCTTCATGGTCTTTACATGAAGCAGTGATTGGAGCAGTAAAGCCTTCAAGACCGATCTCTTTTAGACGTGCTTCGTCTAGTACGAATGATTCAAGACCATCACGCATTTCAACACCTGTGATTTTAACCTTGCCAGATGACTTTTGACCTGCACGGATAGCTTCTGCCATGATTACAGCGTTAAACAAACCACGGTTATAAAGCACTTTACCAACATCTTCTTTTTTGGCTTGGCTTTTACCTGCATCTACAACGTATTTGATAACGTCTTGTAGTGCCGGGAAGTCTGTACCAATGCCTGAGAAGCTTGATGCTTTATAGCCTTTACCCGCTTCACCTACTGGCTCAAGGTCAGCATGTGCACCAGCCCACCAGTTACCAATGAACTTATCCATTGGGAAACGGATTTTGGCAGCTTCTTTAATCGCGGTTGGGTTCATCGCGCCGAAGCCCCACATGATCATCCAGTCTGGACGCTCTTTACGAACGTTCAGCCATGTAGCGCCCTGGTTTTGCATTTCTTTAACGCCAACCGGGAAACCGACCCACTCAAAGCCCATTTCAGGTGCAAGTTTGTCAAGTAGTGGAATTGGCTCTTTACCGTAACCAACGTCCAAATAAATGAAACCAATTTTCTTGCCTTTAACACCACCGTTTGCATCAATGTATTTCAAGATTGATGACATTTGGCTCCAGTAAGAAGCTGGGTAGTTAAATGTCCAAGGGAATTTCTCACCAACCGCTGCTGCTGACAGACCATAGCCCATGGATAGAACAGGAATTTGGTCTACTGGTGCTTTTGGAATTAGCTGAAGCGTAATACCTGTTGAATACGGGTTATAAGCCAAAGCGCCATTGCCCTTTGTTGCTTCATAACACTCAACACCTTTTTGAGCATTGTATGCAGTTTCACATTCTTCGACAACAAGCTTTGCACCACCGATACCACCATCACGCTCATTCAGCATGTTGAAGTAATCAGCAAAGCCGTTTGAAATTGGACCACCAGCACCCGCAAATGGGCCTGTGCGATAGCTGAGTGAAGGGATATAAAGTGTATCCTCTGCACTTACGGTTGTTACTTGTACGGTGCCAGCAACAGCAAGTGCCGCGGCTCCTAATATAAGTTTCTTGAGCATATTGTTTTCCTCCCAAACGCTCTCACGATAAACATCATGTAAATCGCAATTTTCCACTACGTGTTTTGAAAATTCAGGACACGTAACCAAACCTGTAGAGAACCAATCCTAATACGGGAAAGGCCAAACACGCAATTTTTGTTTTATGATTGCCCAAAGCCTTGCAAGACCATGAGGTTCCATAATCAGAAAGACAACGATCATAACACCAATCATGATGTCAGAGACAAGATCAGCTTGTGATGAAGTGATAATAAAAGGTGTTAAAGTATCCACAATCGGCGGCAACCAAGCGCGAATAATCACTGGCAAAATCCAAATTACAGCAGCGCCAAGAAAACAACCCAGCAAGCTACCAAGCCCGCCAAGGATCACCATGAACAGAATTTCAAATGAGTGATTATAATCAAAGCTTTCAACTTCCGCAGCACCAAGCCATAAGAAAACCATCAGCGCACCTGCAACACCACAATAAAACGATGACACAGCAAAGGCTGAAAGTTTTGCATAAAGCGGTCTAACTCCCATGAGTTCTGCGGCAATATCCATGTCACGGATCATCATCCAAGAGCGACCAATACGGCCTGAAATAATGTTTGATGCAAACCATGTCATGATGACAACGACAGTTAAACAAACCAGATAACGTACTTCTGCGCTGGCAGATGCACCGGTCACGATGACACCGAATGCTTCACGTTGTGGTACTTCAATCGCACCTGAATCATTGTAGTTATAAAGCCAAGGAATTCTAATAAATGCCCACTCAAGAAAGAACTGCGCTGCCAGGGTAGTCACCACCAAATAGAAACCTTTGATGCGCAAGGATGGTAGGCCAAAAAATACACCGACAAGTGCCGAGAAAATACCTGATGCAAAAATGAATACTAAAATATTCACATCCGGGAATGCGAGTGTCATCTTGTAACATGCGTAAGCGCCAACGCCCATGAAGGCGCCTGTACCCAGAGATATCTGTCCTGTATATCCGGTCAGGATGTTGAGACCGATAGCGGCTAAAGCAAATACCAAAAATGGTATCATGATTGCGCCAAGGAAAAACTCCCCGCCAATCAATGGAATTACGATAAAGGCGATTGCCAGATAGAACCAGATAAATAACTTATCCTGGAGAATAGGAAACTTGGCTGAATCTGCTTCGTATGTTGTCTTGTATTGACCTGCTTCGCGGTAAAACATTTATCCAGCCTCCCCTATATTCGTTCTATGAGTTTTTCACCAAACAGTCCCTCGGGTCTGTAGAGTAAAAACAGTAATGCAATGATGAAAGCAAACCAGCTCTCTGTGCCACCACCAAGAATTGGCACGCCCCAATAAAGATCAAAAAGCTTTTCGCCAAATCCAATAATCAAGCCGCCAACAATGGCGCCGGGTATAGAAGTAAAACCACCCAAGACAAGAACTGGAAGGGCTTTTAGTGCCACTACTTGAAGGGCAAAGGATACGTCTGATTTTGCAGCCCAAAGTATACCGGCTGTAAGCGCCACAACACCTGCTGCAAACCATACCACCACCCAGATATATTCAAGTGAAATACCAACTGATAATGCGGCCTGGTGATCATCGGCCACTGCGCGCAAGGCGCGGCCTGTTTTGGTTTTGTTAAAAAACAATGCAAGACCGGCAATCAGCAATGCTGCAATAACGGCTGCTGCAATATCTATATGTTGGAAAATAACAATCCCGCCACCAACTTCCCAGTCGCTGGCACCGGTTGGCAGGCCTAGCTCTTCTGTAATCATCGCCTTTGGCTCTCCACCAAAGATTAGCTGACCACCCGCAATCAAGATAAACGTAATCCCGATTGTGGACATAAAGAGAATGATATCTGGCTGATTGACCAATGGCTTCATAACCACTCGCACAACGGTAAAAGCCAGCAAGGCCATAACGCCCAGGGTTAAAATAACAGCCAGGAATGCAGGAACGCCAAAAGCATGAATGCCCACAAGCGTTAGAGCTGCAAACACCACCATAATGCCTTGTGCAAAATTGAAAACGCCAGAGGCTTTAAAGATCAAGACAAAGCCCAGTGCGATGAGCGAATAAAGCGTGCCCGACACAAACCCTTCCCATAGCGTTTGCAAAAGCAAGTCTGGTAGAGCGTACATAACCTCGAAAGGCTCAACAAAAATTTGTTTGAGTAATTCCATTAGTGCGATACCCCCAAATATGCGTCAATCACATCTTGATTTGCCTGCACGTCTTCTGGCAGGCCGTCGCCAATCTTTTTGCCATAATCCAAAACAATCACTCGATCAGCCAAATCCATCACTACGCCCATGTCATGCTCGATCAAGGCAATCGTCGTTCCGTATTGCTGATTTACTTCAATGATGAAGCGGCTCATGTCTTCTTTTTCTTCCAAGTTCATGCCCGCCATTGGTTCATCCAACAAAAGCAGATCCGGCTCAGCAGCCAAGGCGCGCCCCAGCTCAACACGCTTTTGAAGACCATAAGGCAGTGTGCCAACAGGTTCTTTTCTAATATGTTCGATCTCTAAAAATTCGATGACTTCCTCAACGACTTTGCGATGTTCGATTTCTTCTTTTAATGCAGGGCCATGACGCCACATCTGCCAAAAGAAGTTTTTGTTCATCTTCAAAGTTCGCCCGGCCATGATGTTATCAAGGGTCGACATGCCAGCAAACAAGGCAACATTTTGAAAGGTTCTTGAGATACCACTTGTTGCTGCTTGATAAGGCTTCATCTTACGACGTTGCTCACCGCGGAACGTAATCGTTCCTTCTTGCGGATGGTAAAAACCGTTAATCACATTGAGCATCGATGTTTTACCAGCGCCATTGGGGCCAATAATTGCCCTGATTTCGCCTTTTAATACATCAAAGGAAATATCCGTGATCGCCTTAACACCGCCAAATGAAAGCGAGATATTATCTACGTTCAGAAGTGTTTCACCAGGCGCAATGCCATCGTCAAATTTTGTTCCTAGATGCGGGTCATGTGCATTCATTCCGCAGCCTCCTTCAGCGCATGCGTTGGTTCAAACATTTCTGCATCCATGATAGAAACAGTTGCAGAGATAGCGCCCTTGCGACCATCTTCAAAAACAACTTCTGTTTCGATGAATTTTTCTTTTGAACCATCGTAAAGCGCTTCAATCAGATCGCCGTAGCGTTCCGAAATAAATGGCCTGCGCACTTTCATGGTGCGAGTCATTTCACCATCATCCGGGTCTAGCTCTTTGTGAAGAACCAGGAAGCGAGCAATCTGTGAACCAGACATCATTTCTTCTGACGCCAAGTCCTTGTTCACTTCTGCCACGTGATCACCCATCATTTTGATTACGTCCGGGTGCTGGGTTAATTCCTGATATGAAGCATAAGAAACATTGTTGCGTTCTGCCCAATTGCCGACAGAGGTAAGATCAATGTTTAAAAATACGCAACATTGATCGCGACCGTCACCAAAGGCCACGACTTCTTTAATATTTGAGAAGAACTTCAATTTGTTTTCGATGTATTTTGGCGCGAAGAGACTTCCGTCTTTTAGCTTGCCCACATCCTTGGCACGGTCGATAATTCGCAAGTGGCCTTCGCCATCGATAAAGCCTGCATCACCGGTATGAACCCAACCTTCTTTGGTTTTGGTTTCCTTGGTTGCCTTATCATTTTTGAAGTAACCTACAAAAACGCCAGGTGAGCGATATAAAACCTCACCATTTTTTGCGATCTTGATTTCAACATCTGGAGATGGCGTTCCAACCGTATCAGCGCGGATTTGACCGTCTGGTTGAGCAGAAATATAAACTGAGGCTTCAGTCTGACCATAAAGCTGTTTCAGGTTCAAACCCAGAGATCGATAGAAACTGAAAATCTCAGGACCAATCGCTTCGCCAGCCGTATAACCAACTTTCATGTTCGACATGCCCATACGATTTTTCAAAGGCGCATATACCAGAAACTCACCCAGCTTGTATTTAAGCTTGTCCATAAAACCAACATCGTCACCATTTAGCATAGGCTCCCCAACCTTGCGGGCGTGATCCATGAAATATGAGAACATTTTCTGCTTCATATTGCTTGCATCCTGCATGCGCACATTGATGTTTGTAAGCATGGTTTCAAAAACACGCGGTGGCGCGAAGAAATAGGTTGGGGCTATTTCCAGCCTATCATGATCTGCTGTTTCCGGACTTTCAGGACAACATACACAATAGCCGCCAACATAAGATTGCGCATAGGAAAACACATGATCACCCACCCAAGCCAAAGGCAGGTAAGCAATGATTTCATCATGTTCATTTAGGTTATCAAACTTATTGGCGTTCTCTGCTGATTTGATCAAATTGTCATAAGACAGCATAACGCCCTTGGGGCGACCTGTTGTACCAGATGTATAAAGCATCACGGCAACATCATCCCCACCAAGCTTTTCAAAACCCTTGCGCCAGGCATCATCACCCTTTTCAGCAAAAACTTTTCTGCCCATTTCTTGTACATCAGAAATTGCGTGAAGATTTTTCATCTCGTAATCACGAAGTCCTCGTGGTTCATCGTAGAAAACATACTTTAGGGTCTTAAGCTCGCTTCTAATGGAATCAATTTTGTCGACTTGCTCCTGGTTCTGACAAACTGCAGCAGTAACTTCTGCATGCTGCAAAACAAAAGACATTTCTTCAGCGACAGAATCTGCATAGACAGGCACAGGTACAGCGCCAATGGCTTGAGCAGCACAAAATGTCCAATAGAGGCGTGGACGGTTTTGACCAACAATGGCTACTTTATCACCTGGCTTTAAACCGAGCTTTTTTAGGCCCATGGAATAGGCGCGAATTTCTTCAAGCGCCTGAGCCCAATTCCATGTTTTCCAAATTCCGTGATCTTTATGACGAAAGGCTGGACGATCCGCGAAACGCGACGCGTTTAGAATTAGATAATCCGCAAATGTTGATGGCTGCCCGCTGATAGACGCCGTGCCTTTTTCAGACATATATTCTCCTCCCAGTGCCCTAAATTTGATTGGTTCAAATTTTTTGAGCAAATATGCCACCTCCATGCAGCATATTATTTGAACTATCGTTCAATAAATTATTTAAATCATCTTTGCAGAAAAATTGCGATGTGTAAATTTGCAATATGAAGCAATCAATTTTGCAAAAGACGTTTTATATGGAGACTAATGGTATTCAGGTTTTGAATTTTGCGCAACAGTCTTAGACTAATTAATAATGAGATTGATTACGACTGAAAAACATGAATTATGGCACTTAGGGATATTCGAATGTTAAATCCATTGCATATCCCAAGCAAGCATACCAAAGATAGAAGATAGTCAGCATGTCAGATTCAATTATAGTTATAGGCGCGGGGCAAGCAGCGGCTTCTTTTGCAGCACGGCTCCGCCAAAACGATCGGCACTGCAAAATAACACTTATTGGGGAAGAGCCTCATCTTCCCTATCAAAGACCTCCGCTATCGAAAAAATATGCAACAGGCGATATGTCGTTTGATCAATTATTACTGCGCCCACAAGACTGGTATGAGCAAAATCAAATCTCATGCATCACAGATCAGCGGGTAAGCACGGTCGATACGAAAACAAAAAACATCACACTCGCAAATGGTGAAGTGCAACATTGGGACAAGTTGGTATTTGCAACAGGTTCACGTGCCCGAAGCCTGCCTGATGCAATCGGTGGCAATCTTGAAAGCGTTTATCTCTTACGCGGGCTAAAAGACGCTGACAATTTCTCTGATGAATTGGTTGAAAACCGACGCGTTGTGATCGTGGGCGGCGGCTATATCGGTTTGGAAGCGGCAGCGGTTTGTGCATCACGCGGCTTGAAAGTTACTCTCGTAGAAGCATCCGAGCGTATTTTGCAACGCGTTGCCTGCCATGAAACTTCAGTCTGGTTTAGAAATCTGCACACCTTGAATGGCGTTACAATTCATGAAGGTGTTGGTTTAAAAAAGTTTGAAGGAGAAAATGGTAAAGTCAACGCTGCAATTTTGAGCGATGGAACGCGCCTTGAAGCTGATTTTGTGCTCGTGGGTATCGGCATCATTCCTAATGCTGAATTGGCGATTGATGCGGGTCTTGATGTTGATGGCGGGATTGTTGCAAACGAACATTGTCAAACATCGCACCCCGATATTTATGCAGCGGGAGACTGCGCGGCATTTCAATATAAGGGTGAGCTTACACGTCTAGAATCCGTTCAAAATGCGATTGATCAGGCTGAGTGTGCGGCAGACAATATTGCTGGTGAAGCGCGCTTCTACCATCCCTATCCGTGGTTCTGGTCAGATCAATATGATGTGAAACTGCAAATCGCAGGTCTTAACCGTGGTTACGACAACATCATTACCAGAACAGGGGACCGCGAAGGTTCCATGGCGCATTTTTACTTTAAAGGTGATCAGTTTATTGCAGTAGACGCGATGAATGATCCGCGCACTTATATGGTGGGCAAGAAAATACTGGAAGCTGGCAAAAACATCACCCCTGAACAGGCAAGTGATAAATCAATCGAACTCAAGAGCTTAATGTAAGGCTAATCTCAAGCAATGGTTTTTGCTTCGGCTTCGTCTTTTCCAAGAGCATTGAAAACGGTTTGAACGATATTGCCGCGGTTTAGACCGCCTTGTTCGTTCATATCATTCGGACTCGCCTGATCCATATAGATATCTGGCATGAAGATACTTCGGAAACGTAGATTACCTTCGTCCAGATGACCTGCCTCATTTAAATATTGAGCAACGTGCGAACCAAACCCGCCAATCGCGCCTTCTTCAACTGTGATAAGCACTTCATGATTTTGCGCAAGTTGGTCGATGAGTTCTCTATCAAGCGGCTTTGCAAACCTTGCATCTGCAACCGTTGTTGAAAGACCAAAACTTTCCAACTCTTCCGAGGCATAGATACATTCTTGCAAGCGCGTGCCGAAAGATAATAACGCTACGCGCGATCCTTCCTTAACAATGCGGCCTTTACCAATTTCAAGAATTTCACCACGCTCTGGCAAATCAACACCGACGCCTTCACCACGCGGGTAGCGGAATGATATTGGCCCATCATCATAATCTGCTGCCGTTCGAACCATATGCTTAAGCTCTGCTTCATCGGCTGCTGCCATCACCACAAAATTTGGCAGTGTTGCCAAGAATGTTGTATCGAAAGAACCTGCATGCGTTGGCCCATCAGCACCAACAAAACCAGCGCGATCAATTGGAAATCTTACCGGAAGATTTTGAATGGCAACATCATGCACAACCTGGTCGTAAGCACGTTGAAGAAAGGTTGAATAAATCGCGCAGAACGGCTTATAGCCTTCAGACGCTAATCCGGCAGCAAAGGTTACTGCGTGTTGTTCTGCGATGCCCACATCGAAGGTTCGATCAGGAAAGGTTGCTCCAAACGCATCAATCCCTGTGCCACCTGGCATGGCCGCAGTAATGCCAACAATTTTGTCGTCGTGCTCACCTTCCTGAACCAAAGACTGCCCAAATACCTTTGTATAGGAAGGCGCATTGGGTGTTGCCTTGGCTTGTGCACCTGTAATCACATCAAATTTTGAAACACCATGATATTTGTCATCGGAAGCTTCGGCAGGGGCATAGCCTTTACCTTTGCGAGTTACGCAATGAATGAGCACTGGGCCTTTTGCATTATCGCGAACATTTCTCAGCACCGGCACAAGCGTTGAAAGATCATGCCCATCAATTGGCCCAATGTGATAGAACCCAAGTTCTTCAAACATGGTGCCGCCTGTTACATAACCACGTGCATGTTCAACGGCACGCGTTATGGCACGATCCACCGTCTTGCCCAGATAGGCTGTCATTTTCTTGCCTAATTCACGCATGCCCATATAGGTGCGACCAGAAGCAAGGCGCGCCAGATAAGCAGACATGGCTCCTGTTGGCGGGGCAATCGACATATCATTGTCGTTTAGAATAACGATTAATCGCGCATCCATCGCGCCTGCATTATTCAAGGCTTCAAATGCCATGCCGGCAGACATTGAACCATCGCCAATAACGGCAATAACATTATTGTCGCCTTGTTTGAGTTCACGGGCAACGGCCATGCCAAGGCCTGCTGAAATCGAGGTAGAACAATGCGCTGCGCCGAAAGGATCATACTCACTTTCAGCACGTTTGGTAAAACCTGATATGCCATCCTTTTGACGAATAGTGCGCATGCGATCACGACGACCAGTGAGAATTTTATGCGGATAACACTGGTGGCCTACGTCCCAAATCAAACGATCATCTGGCGTATTGAATACATAGTGAATAGCTGTTGTAAGCTCGACTACACCTAACCCTGCGCCCAGATGTCCGCCTGTTTGTGATACAGAATCGATCATCTCCTTGCGAACTTCGTCAGCAACTTGGGGCAATTGATCTTCGCTTACTTTACGCAAATCCTCTGGGAGATTGATCGTATCTAAAAGCGGTGTTTCTACAGTCATGGACTTACATTCTTTTTTGTATTTTTATAGATATGGGTATAAATCATTTGACGCACAATAGACCACCCTGTCGCAGGGGTAAAACGTAAGTTTATAAAATTTTTTGCGCATATTTTATGCAGGTGGTATTTAGGAAACGATCGTACCATCCTCAACCGTTAAAAATATCGCACGATTATCAAGCGCTTTGAACAAATCCCTATCGGTGCCTGTCATCCAGGCCTGGCAACCCAAATCATCAATCATGTCATAAAGCGCAGCGCGCCTTCCTTCATCCAGATGTGCTGCCACTTCATCAAGCAATAAAATAGGTGTTGCATCATGCATTTCTCCAACCAACCTTGCATGCGCCAACAGCAAACCAATCAAGAGTGCTTTTTGTTCTCCTGTTGAACATTGTGAAGCAGGCATGGACTTTGGTCGATGTTGCACAATCAAATCTGAGCGGTGCGGACCTTCAAGCGTCCTGCCGGCTCTTGCATCAATACGCCTGTTGTTACGCAAACGATCCAGATATTCGACTTCCAGATCGGTAGCGCTTATCTCGCCAATCTCATTTTCCAAACTACCGGAAATCGATACAAGCGCATCAGGAAACGGGCTTACCGGATCATTATTTCTGATAATCACCTCTGACAGCAATGTAACTAATTCGTATCTGGCAGAAGCGATCGCAACACCCAGCTCTGCTAGTTGTGCTTCCGTTGCATCCAGCCATGTGTGATCAGGATAGTCTTCACTTAAGAGTTTATTCCTTGCTCGCATCGATTTTTCATAATCAGCAACACGGCGACCATGGGTTGGATCGACAGCCAATACCAAGCGATCTAAAAACCGTCTTCTATCACTCGTCGCCCCTGTAAACAGACCATCCATTGAAGGAGTAAGCCAGAGAATACGTGAATGCTCCAAAAGCGCATCAGACGTTTTTGCCTGAGCACCATTGATATGAACTTTACGAGAATTTTCGACGCCAAAGGCTGTTTCTTGTAAACCAGTGCCGATTTTTACTTCACCTTGTGCACCTTGCATATGAACAAAAACAGTCCAAGCGCCACTTTTTCCTGCTTGTCCTACCTTGTCATATGACATACGTCGCAGACCACGCCCTGGAGAGAGAAAAGAAATAGCCTCCAGGATATTGGTTTTACCCGCGCCATTCTCACCTGTTAAAACAACATGAGAAGCGCCAAGGTCAACTGACATTGCCGAATGATTTCGGAATGATGTGAGTTTAAGCTTTTCAATATAGACGGAGTTCAAAGGTCACCGCCTTTGGTGTATTTGAAAATTAAACACGCATCGGCATAAGAACGTAGATCGCGCCGCTTTCGTTTGAATCTTTGATCAATGTCGGCGAACCAGGATCAGACAGCATGAAAGTTGCCTCATCGCCTGTCAGCTGATTTGTGATGTCCAGCAGATAGCGTGAGTTAAAGCCAATTTGCAAATCATCAGATGTGTAATTGACTGCGATTTCTTCTTCCGCTGTTCCTGAATCCGGATTGTTAACCGATAAAACCATTTGCCCTTCACTCAAGGCCAGTTTAACGGCTCGGCCACGCTCTGATGAGATCGTTGATACACGGTCAACTGCGCTTGCGAAGGTTGCACGCTCCATAACAAGTGCCTTGTCGTTTCCAGCAGGAATAACACGGTTATAGTCCGGAAAGGTTCCATCAATCAGCTTGGATGTCAGAACGGTTTCCCCAACGCTTAGACGGATTTTACTGTCCGATAATTCAACATTTACCGCCGCATCAGGGTCTTCAACGAGGCGCTGGATTTCACCCACTGCCTTGCGCGGAATGATGATACCTGGCATGCCATCGGCACCATCTGGTGCAGAAGTTTGGGAGCGTGCCAACCTATGGCCATCTGTTGCAACCGCACGCAAAACAGTTTCACCATCATCTTCTACTGTATGAAGGAAAATACCATTGAGGTAATAACGCGTCTCTTCTGTAGAAATCGCAAACTGGGTATGGCTGATTAATTTTTTAATCTCACCTGTTGCACAGGCAAAACTGTGGCTAAACTCACCAGCGGAAATATCAGGAAAATCTTCAACAGGGAGCATTTGCAAGGTAAACTGCGAACGGCCTGATGCAATTTTCAGCGTTGAGCTATCTGCGTCGATCGAAAGCATGACTTCTGAACCACCGGGAAGCTTGCGAATAATTTCGTATAACATATGCGCTGGAACCGTAGTGCTTCCAGCTTGTTCAACAACCGCCGGTGTCTTTTCAAAAATTTCCAGATCAAGATCTGTTGCCTTGAGGTGGAGGTCGCTACCTTCTGCTCTTAGCAATACATTTGACAGAATTGGAATTGTATTACGTCGCTCTACTACACGATACACGTGCCCTAGCGATTTCAATAAGTTAGATTGTTCGATCGTAACGCGCATTACTGCATGACTCCTGGGAAATTCTAGCCGTATTTATAGGATACTGACTGCACCTTTAGCTCTATAATATAGATTGGGCAAAAACGGTATGTTTTTCAAGGTTGGTGCCAAAAGCTTTTGGGGAAAACCGAAAGCCCTACAAGCCCCCTATAACGACTTTCCCCTCGCCCCGGCCTCCGTAAAGCGCCTATTCCAGGATAAGGCGCTTTAGTAATTCTACTTCATGAGCAAGCTTTTGATCATCCGACGTCATGGACTCAATCTTGCGAACAGCGTGAAGTACGGTTGTGTGATCGCGGCCACCAAAGCGTCTGCCAATTTCCGGCAGGGAGCGCGGTGTCATGACCTTCGCAAGGTACATGGCGATTTGTCTTGGACGCACGATTACGCGAGTTCTACGATTTGAAAGAAGATCATTTTTGCTGACATTAAACTGACGTGCTACAATCTTCTGAATGTCTTCAATCCGCACACGCTTTGTTTCGACAGACTTGATGAGGTGGGCGAGAATTTTATCCAATTCTTCCAGGCTCATACCACCTTCAGAAAACTGATGTTGGATTAGAAGTTGATTAAACGCGCCTTCAATATCGCGACCGCTTGAAGAAACCTGACGCGCAACATAATGCAAAATATCTTCTGGGATATCCAGATTAGGTTGCTCTGCTTTTGCTTCTTTGTAGCGAATGTTTAGGATTTCCTTGCGTGTTTCATAGTCAGGCGCTTTCATTTCCAAAGTCACGCCACCTTTAAGACGAGAACGAACGCGTTCATCCAGGCTTTCCAACTCACTTGGCGGACGGTCAGCAGCAACCACAACCTGACGTGCGCTATCTATTAACTCATTGAGCAAATGACAGAACTCGGCTTGAATGGCTTGGCCTTGCAGGAACTGAAGGTCGTCAATCAAAAGAACATCAATATCACGCAGGGACTCTTTCAAAGTCAGCGCTGTTTTATCGCGGATAGCGGAAGCAAAACGCCACATGAAATATTCAGCTGTTAAATACAGCACTCGTGCTTTCGGGTTACGGTTTCTTGCACGCCAGGCGATCGCTTGAAGAATATGAGTTTTTCCCAAGCCAACGCCTGCATGAATGATAAGCGGATTGAAATGTGATGCAGTAACATCATCAGCAATCGTACGAGCTGCCGCATGAACCATGCGATTGGAGCTGCCTTCAATAAAAGTCTCGAAAGTATGTTTTGTGTCCAAAGGCGAGCCTGAGAAGCCTGATGTTTGTTCCAGATTACGAGATGAGCTTCTGGCACCAAATGTTCGCATCGGAAGCATTGGGTTTGAATTTGCGTCACCAGTTTTCTTCTTGTTTGCCTCGGCTTTTTCAATCGCCTCCTGGGAAGCGAGCGGCTGTACATTCGGCTTGCGGATTGCAACATCTACACGCAAGACAGATTTATCTTCTTCCTGCCATAGCTCAAGCAAAAGATCGCGGTACTTGGAAAGGATCCAACTTCTAAGAAATGCCGTTGGAACACTGTGAGAAGCAACGCCGCCTTCTACACAGTAAATTTTTAAACGACCGAACCAGCTATCAAAAACATCCTGACCCAGCTTGATTTGTAATTTTTTCTTGACTCTGACCCACTGTTGCTCTGGTGATTTTGCTCCAGATTTTTTCTTGTTTTCCCCCACAATACCTTTTCCTTCTTGTCTCACACTTGCTGCATTGCCCTGCGCTTCATGATTGGTTTCATCTTGAATCTTAAAGTTCATTTTTGAGATATCTGGACCAGATATTTGTGACCAAGTGTCTTTTTTGTTCTTATTGTTATGGTCTGTATTTTTCA
The DNA here is from genome assembly GCA_938030595.1 of uncultured Rhizobiaceae group bacterium. Lineage (GTDB taxonomy): Bacteria > Pseudomonadota > Alphaproteobacteria > Rhizobiales > Rhizobiaceae > JAALLB01. The sequence continues at coordinate 16,839 of CALHIB010000013.1, forward strand.
TCTGGTTCATTGCCGCTTACTGCCTGTTTATATTTATTTTAGTTTGTTTGAATTCACTGGATGATTTCATCCGCTTAAATTAGGTGCTTATCTTTGCGCCCATGGCAGGTTGTCAAATTTCCAACCTGATACCATCCCCCTTTTTCCTTCACTATTATGATCACCCTCAAATCCTCCCAGCACATTAAAAGCTTTTGAGAACCCTGCCATCGTCAAGGCTTGTGCAGCAGCAATGCTGCGGGCACCTGAACGACATATGCAATAGATTTCTGCATCTATATCAGCGCAGATGTTTTCTACCTCACTTACAAAGCCCGTATTAATTTGCATTGACGGAAATTGCTGCCATTCAACTGTATGCACCTGCTTTTCGATCTCACCCAGATTGGGCACGCCTACGAATATCCATTCAGGCACAGTTCGAACATCTATCAGTTGAGAGGATTTCTTGTGTTGCAGAGCTGAATAACAATCCTTGCAACTAACATCCCCCGCGTACGACATGACAAACCTTCTCCGTTCGCTGAAACTGTAAATTTCAGCGTGAAAATTAAAAAAACTAATTTATTTGTGTCCAAAACGGACCCGGGGACCCCCGATTGAATGACAGCCTATACAGTTCAAGTTCAAACAATTTATCTGTAGTTTAGCTACAACTTATTGTCTTGATTTAGCTGACTAGAAATTTAGCCTTCTAAAACATGAACCTGATTAATACCCATGAAGCTTTCTTATTTTTTTAGCTCAGAGTATCAATCCCTCTTGTCTTTCGAGTTTGAAACTACTGAACAGGTGCAACTCGTGCAACACGTTTTTTTTAAAGTTTCGTTAACTATTAAATTTGGATTTTTTTTCATAAAAACATTTACGTAACTCGTTCGAAGAATCGTTTACGAATCAATGCGTTTGTTTTTCAATTTGCTTATGCAAGTATTTTTTCTCGATTTTGGAAAATTTTTTTGCTCTTACCCCTATTGACAGCGATTTAGCATCAAATTTTATTTAAATAAATCAACCACCCTATAAGTAATTGTTTTTAAACAATTTTTCCTGCATTCGAACTTAGCCTTTGATTCATATAAATAATTTTTCCGGGAGCTGTTTTTGAGACTTTTTACCAAAAAAATTTATGCACATTTTTTACAAGGCATAAAAAAACCCGGCTTGAACCGGGTTTTACGATAACTGAATTTAAGAAAGCGCTTATGCGCCGATTTTCTTGACGTTTGCAGACAGACGAGACACTTTGCGCGCTGCAGTATTCTTCTTCATCACGCCTTTTGTTACTGAGCGCATGATTTCCGGCTGAGCTGCCTTAAGCGCTGCATTTGCCGCTTCTTTATCGCCACCAGCAATTGCTTCTTCAACCTTACGGATGAAAGTACGCATACGTGAGCGACGAGCTTTGTTTACTTCTGTGCGAGCAGCAATTTTACGAACTGCTTTTTTCGCTGATGGTGTATTAGCCATACTTGAACTTCCTATCTTGTTTGGCTTAAGCAAAACCAGTTTTAAGCTACTGTCTCAAGCGAACCTTGTCATTTTTGACTGGGAAAGAGACAGGCTGGATTTACCGCCTGTAATTTTGAGGTTTAGCTACATTGAATCTACCTATATGTCAACGAATAATCCGATTGATCGGATTATAGGGTTAGCGTTGACATGTTGGACAATAAAAGGTTGAGCGACCGGATTGTACAATACGCTTGATTGTGGACTTGCAACCTGGCGCCTTACAAGGTTTTCCCTCTTGATCGTAGACATTAAATGTATGCTGGAAATAGCCCATTGTACCATCTGTTTGCTTATGATCGCGCAGGGATGAACCGCCCGCTTCAATGGCACTTGCAATAATTTCTCGAATTGAAGTGGCCAAGAGTTCAGTGCGTTTGGTCGCCTTGCCATCTTTTCTGGTAATGGTTGTGGCTTTGCGTTGTGGTGACAGCCCCGCACGCCACAAGGCCTCACAGACATATATATTGCCAAGCCCTGCAATCAGCCGTTGATCGAGCAAAGCAGCCTTAAGAGGCGCGGCCTTTCCTGCAAAGAGTTGTGAGATTAACGCACCATCCAGCGCATTGCCTGTTGGTTCAATGCCGACGCCTGCAAAATGCTTGTGTGTTTCCATGGCTTCGCGTGGAACCAAATCCATGTAACCAAACCTGCGCGGGTCATTATATATAATGTCTGCACGCCCATGGGGACCGTTTACACTTATAATGACATGATCATGTTTTTGCGCGTCTGATCTTGGATGATGAAAAACACCAGGGGCGCTAATACTCTCAGCCATTTCAATGCGAAAAGAACCCGACATGCCTAAGTGCATCACGAGCACTTCGTTGCTTGCCAAATCCAGAACAAGGTATTTTGCGCGCCTGCCAACAGACAATATCTTTTGGTTTTCTAATCTTGCTACAAAATTATCAGGGAATGGGAAGCGCAGATTTGGGCGATTTATCACTGCTTTTTCAATCACCGCACCTTCCATAACAGGCTGGAGACCTCGTCTTACGGTTTCTACCTCTGGCAGTTCAGGCATCTCTTTAACCTTGTCTAAAATGTCCTAGTGAAAAGCCCTTTGGCTTCGCCTATATATAATGTATGTAAAGCCCAATATTTTGAAGGCCACTAATAATGTCAGACTCACGTACCACTGCTGCAGATCAGATGGAAACCTCTTTTGGGTTTTCAAGTGTAAATCCGGGTGAAAAGCAACCGCTCGTCAATGATGTGTTTCACAAGGTTGCAGATAAATATGACATTATGAATGATCTCATGTCTGCGGGCATGCACCGCCTTTGGAAAGATGCGATGATTTCGTCTCTGGCTCCGCCTCGCAATGACACGAAAGTCTGGAAGTCGCTCGACGTTGCTGGCGGCACTGGTGACATTGCTTTCCGCATTGTAGAACGCGGCGGTGAGCAAGTTCACACAACCGTCTTTGACATCAACGCCTCGATGCTGGAAGTGGGCGAACAACGCGCCATCAAAAATGGACTTTCCAATAAATTGACCTTCGTTGAAGGTAATGCGGAAGTCCTGCCTTTTGAGGATAATTCTTTTGATGCTTACACTATCGCTTTTGGCATTCGAAACGTACCCAAGATGGAACAAGCCATTGGTGAGGCTTACCGCGTATTGAAACCGGGTGGTAAATTCATGTGCCTTGAGTTTTCAGAAGTGACAGTACCGCTGCTTGATAAATTTTATGAGCAATGGTCGATGAATGCTATTCCTAAGATTGGCAAGGCAGTTACTGGTGATGGCGAAAGCTATCAATATCTGGTCGAATCCATTGCCAAGTTTCCTAATCAGGAAAAATTTGCAGATGCCATTCGCGGCCAGGGCTTTGAAAAAGTAAGCTGGCGTGATTTCACAGGCGGCATTGTTGCCATGCACTCAGGATGGAAGATTTAACATAGATTATGGGTACCATCCGTTCTTTCCTATCTCTTGCCCATGCAGGCTGGGTTCTTGCCCGTGAAGGGGTTGTTTCCGAACTGCCCTCAGACGGCATGCCTGCACCTGCAAAATTTGTACATCGCTTAGCCGGTATTATTGCAAGGAGACAGGCCGCTGACCGCGAACAATCGGAACGTTTATCCATTGCACTTAACAAACTAGGGCCAAGCTGGATTAAGCTAGGCCAGTTTTTGGCAACTCGACCTGATGTTGTAGGCAAGGAAACTGCGCTTGATTTATCACTTCTCCATGACAGTGTTGAGCCGTTTGGACTTGAAGAAGCCAAGAAACGCATTGAACAATCGATTAATCGACCTCTTGATGAAATCTTTTCTGAACTCAGCGAACCGATTGCGGCCGCTTCTGTGGCCCAAGTTCACAAGGCCGTACTAAAAGAAACAGGTGAAACGGTTGCAGTGAAGGTTATACGCCCAGGGGTTAGAGCACGCTTTAGAAAAGACATGGAGACCTTCTATGCAGCAGCGCGCTTCATGGACAAAACGGTAGAAGAAGCGCAACGCCTCAAACCTGTGTCTGTTGTCGATATGCTTGATCAATCTGCAAAGATAGAAATGGATTTACGTCTTGAAGCAGCAGCATTCTCAGAAATGGGTGAGAATACAAAAGACGATGAAGGCTTTCGTGTTCCAGAAGTAAATTGGGAATATACTGGCCGTGACTGTATTACCATGTCTTGGGTCGATGGTATCAAGCTTTCCAATGTTGAAGCTCTACGTGAAGCAGGCCATGATCTTGAAGCCTTATCCGTAACGCTTATTCAATCGTTTCTACGCCATACGCTTCGCGACGGATTTTTCCACGCAGACATGCACCCAGGCAATTTGTTTGTTGATCCCAAGGGAGATGTTGTTGCTGTTGATCTGGGCATTGCAGGTCGACTGGGTAAAGATGAGCGCAGGTTTTTGGCAGAAATTCTATACGGCTTCATCAAGCGTGATTATTTGAAAGTTGCGCAAGTTCATTTTGATGCAGGCTACGTGCCTGCGCATCATGATGTTCATAGTTTTGCCCAAGCTATTCGTGCGATTGGCGAACCCATCCACGGGCAATCTGCCGAAACCATTTCCATGGCGAAGCTTTTGACGCTGCTATTTGAAGTGACCGAGATTTTCGACATGCAAACAAGGCCAGAACTGCTTCTACTGCAAAAAACCATGGTTGTTGTTGAAGGGGTTGCACGCACATTAGATCCTAGTTTCAACATGTGGAAATCAGCCGAACCAGTGGTTGGAAGCTGGATTGCAAAAAATCTTGGGCCAGTTGGAATACTGGAAGACACAAAAGATGGGTTACAGGCTGGGTTGCGGCTGGTTCATCAAATGCCAAAACTTGCCAAGCGGACAGAAGAACTTTCTGAACATATGCAAGGCATGATCAAAAACGGCATGAAGCTTGACCCTGAAACCACCGAAGCCATTGGCAAGGCAGAAGCCAAGAACAATCGTTGGGGGCATATCGCTCTTTGGGTGATTGCCGGACTGCTTGCTTGGAATATCTTTAGCTAACGTTAAATCGGCAAACTGGTTGTATCTTTTAGGTCTTCCATCACAAAGCTTGCCGACAGATCAGCGACCGGCACTTTTGCTATGAGACTCTGATAAAAATCATCATAGGCTTTGACGTCTTTAACGCGCACGCGCAAGACATAATCCAAGTCGCCCGACATACGATGCGCGCCAATAATCTCAGGCATCAAAGAAACCGCCTTCTTGAACTTTGAAAGCCAATCGGGGTTGTGACCAAAGGCCTTGATCATTACAAAGACCGCCAATCCAAGCTCAACACGGTCAGGATCAACCAGCGCAATACGCTTGCTAATCACGCCATCACTTTCCAATCGCTTAACCCTGCGCCAACAGGTATTTCTGGAGAGATTGATGGCATCAGCCAATTGCTCAACGCTTATCGAAGCATCCCTTTGGAGCTTATTTAGTATTTTACGGTCAATTTCGTCTAAAATATCATTCATGTTAGGGATAATATCCCAATAATAAATTCTATATCAAGATATTTTCGGAATTATTCCCTTCAACACAGATGTATTGTCCACAAAGAGGAGCAAACACCATGAAATCTATTATGAATAAAATTTTATTTGAGCACCCTTCATCAGTAAACGAAGGTTATTTTGAACATATGCGCTTTGCATCCAGCTTTGCGATTGGACTTTTCATTGCGGGCGGCGCAGCGGTTGTTCACGCGATCATTCCGTGTCTTTGTGAAAAAACTGCAAGCAATAAAATTACTGAACTTTATAGAAAAATTGAAAATCGCTGATATATTCTCCTGTAACCGCATTCGCCCAACAGGATAAATTTCTATGAAAATGAATGAACTTGGCCGAACTGGCATTATGGTGAGTGAGCTTTGCCTTGGCTCAATGACTTGGGGTACACAAAATAGCGAAGCTGAAGGTCACAGCCAAATTGATTACGCACTCGACCATGGCATTAATTTCATTGATACGGCCGAAATGTATCCAACCACGCCGTTATCCAAAGAAACGCAAGGCGATACGGAGCGCGTGATTGGGTCTTGGGTGGCCAACAATAAATCGCGCCGTGGTGATGTGGTTCTTGCAACAAAAGTATGCGGTTCCGGGTATCAAAATGTCCGTGACGGCGCGCCAATTTCTCCAGACACTATAAAAGCGGCCCTGGAGGCAAGCCTTAAATCGATGCAGACAGATTATATTGATCTTTATCAATTGCATTGGCCGAACCGTGGTTCCTATGCGTTTCGTCAATCCTGGACGTTTGATCCAACAGGGCAAGACACAAAACAAACACTTGAGCATATGGAAGAAGTTCTCGATGCGCTTGATGGTCATATAAAATCAGGCAAAATACGAAGTGTTGGTCTTTCCAATGAAAGCGCATGGGGCACTGCAAACTGGTTGAGAATAGCCGAAAGTAAAGGCTATCCGAGAATGGCCAGCGTGCAGAATGAATATTCGCTGATGTGCCGCTATTTTGATCTCGACATGGCTGAACTTTGCCACCATGAAGACGTTGGGCTTTTATCTTTTTCTCCATTAGCTTGCGGGCTACTAACTGGTAAATATATTGACTGTAAAGGCGACGATCGCCCTCAAGGTTCCAGAGCAGATGTTTCAAATGCAAGCCTTGGCGGGCGCTGGAATGATACTGCTCACCGCGCCATTAAAGCTTATGCGGCGGTTGCAAAGAAGCATAACATAGACATGACACAGATGGCCTTAAGCTGGTGTCTTACTCGCCCGTTTATGGCTTCAGTTATTTTTGGTGCGACCTCTATGGGGCAACTTGAAAACTCGATTAAATCTTCTGAATTACAACTCAGTGAAGATATTATGGCGGATATTCTTTCGGTCTATAAAGACTTCCCCATTCCGTATTAAATCAAAAATGTGAAATGAAAGTAGCACCCTCAAAACCGCCTATTGGCTGGAGCGATATCAAGGGTGCCTGCCCCCAACCCCAATTTGGGGACAATTCGATAACACTTCATTATGTAATTTTTTTCAATATATTTTTTATGAAAATATTTTCACAAAAAATATATTTCAACGCACGGCTTTTTAAAGGCCATTTTCAACTTAAATCTAAGGATTCGCTGGTGAAAGGTCGTAAATTTTACTAAGTTTGAATTATGACTCGTTTTCTTATTATCATTACATGCTCTTTCTTGAGCTTCATTACTTCCGCTTCGGCACAAAACACTGCCAAGGTTGAAGGGCAATTTCAGGCTTGGCTACAAAATGATCTTTGGCTTGAGGCAAAACAAAATGGCGTTTCCAAGCGTAATTTTAATGCTGCTTTCAAGGGTGTAACACTTAATTGGAAATTGCCTGACCTTGTGCCACCTGGCTCAAAGCCAAAGGCCAAGCGCAAACAGGTACAGACAGAATTTAAATCACCTGCGCGGTATTTTAATCCCAACAATATGAACTCCGTGGTGAGTTCCGGCAAAAAACTTGCTAGCAAGCACAAGCGGTTAATCTCACGCATAGAGAAAAAATACGGCGTTCCGGGCAGCATCCTGCTTGCCATTTGGGGACGCGAATCTGCCTTTGGCCGCGCCAGCATTCCGCATAATGCGTTCCAAGTTTTGGCAACCAAGGCCTTCATGTCGACGCGCAAAGACCTCTTCCGCAAGGAAGTTCTGGCGGCATTGGTTATCATTGATAAGGGCTATGCTTCGCCTTCTCAGATGAAATCATCCTGGGCAGGTGCGATGGGTCAGCCGCAATTTCTGCCTTCATCATACCTAGAATATGCGGTTGATTTTGATGGTGACGGCAAGCGCAACATTTGGGGTTCAACCGCTGATACGCTGGCATCGATTGCCAATTACCTGAAAAAATACGGCTGGCAAACGGGGCGCGATTGGGGCTTTGAAGCCAGCATTCCAAACAATGTTTCTTGTGCGTTTGAGGGGCCAGACCAAATGCGCAAAATTTCACAATGGGCGCAAGCTGGCGTTAAGCGCATCTCCGGCAAGGCCTTTCCCGCAAACGAACAAAACAAGGATGGCGCACTGCTCCTCCCCGCAGGACGCGGCGGCCCGGTGTTTGTCGCGACACCCAATTTTTACGTCATCAAAAAATACAATAACTCAGATCTCTACGCACTCTTCGTCGGCAATGTGGCAGACCGCATTCAATATTCCAACAAGCCGTTTCAAGCCCCATGGCAAAAAGTCTCTGGCATAAAACGCCATGAGGTAAAACGCATGCAGGAAGTGCTGATTTCAAAAGGCTATGATGTTGGTGGGGCAGATGGGCTGGCAGGATTTAAGACACGCCGCTCAATTGGCGACTGGCAGCAGAAGAACGGGTTGAAGCCGAC
>CALHIB010000014.1 GCA_938030595.1 uncultured Rhizobiaceae group bacterium
TGCGTCAGTGCCTTTGTATGAACTGTTCTGTCAGGTTACCGGTTATGGTGGTACCACCCAGCAGGTTGATGCAGAAGCTGCTGCGGGCGTTGGTGTGATTGACCGTGATATAAACGTGCGTTTTGATGCCAATACCGCGTCAGTTCTAAATTGGGATTTCGCTCCGGAAAAACGTCAGGTTACCCTTAAAATGGGTGAACAGATGATCATCAATTATGTAGCCAAAAACCTGTCTGACAAACCTATTGTCGGGATGGCGTCTTTCAACGTAACGCCACAAGCAGCAGGCGTCTTTTTCCACAAGATCGAATGTTTCTGTTTTACCGATACATACATCGAACCAGGTGGCATACTAAATATGCCAGTTACCTTTTATATTGATCCGGAAATGGATCAGGAAAAGGCAATGAAGGCACTTAATACTATTACCCTTTCATACACTTTTTACGAGAGTGAAACTTCACCGGAAGAAGCGTTGGAAGAACTAAATCTTGAAAGAGCTATTGAAGCTGAAATAAAAGCTGAAGAAGCGTCTATTCAAACCAATAATGAGAAGATATAACCAAGAAAAGTCCGTATAACGGATTCGAATTCAGGAGCATAAAATGGCTGACGGTCATAACGTAAATCACGATTATCACATCATCGATCCTAGCCCATGGCCACTATTTGGCTCAATTGGTGGCTTGGTAACTGCAATTGGCGCTATTGCCTGGATGCGTTCTCTGGCAGAAGGCGAATTTGTCATTGCTGGCGCTAATTTGGCAGCTGCGGGACCTTGGATTTTCTATGTTGGCATCGCACTTGTTCTTTATACGATGTATGCATGGTGGGCTGATACCGTTAAGGAAAGCCATCAAGGCCATCACACAAAGGTTGTATCTCTGCACCTTCGCTACGGCATGCTATTATTCATCGCGTCAGAAGTGATGTTCTTTGTTGCCTGGTTCTGGGCATTTTTTGATGCAAGTTTGTTCCCAGGAGAAGCAGCTCAATATGCGCGTGTAGAGCATACAGGCGGTATTTGGCCTCCACAGGGTATTGAAGTTCTTGATCCTTGGCACTTACCTCTATTTAACACGGTTATCCTGCTTTTATCAGGTACAACGGTTACTTGGGCGCACCATGCGTTGATTGAAAACGATCGCAAAACGCTTAAGTGGATGTTATTCATCACTGTCGCTTTAGGCATCTTCTTTAGCTATGTTCAAGCTTATGAATACCAACACGCACCATTCACATTCTCAGAATCAATTTATGGTGCAACTTTCTTTATGGCGACTGGCTTCCACGGCTTCCACGTATTGGTCGGTACGATCTTTCTTGCTGTATGTCTGTTCCGTGCAATGGCTGGCCACTTCACACCAGAAAAGCATTTTGGCTTTGAAGCAGCTGCTTGGTACTGGCACTTTGTTGATGTTGTTTGGTTGTTCTTGTTCTGTGCAATTTATGTATGGGCAAGCGCGGGCGCTACAATTGCAGCACACTAGAAACTGCATATAAATTCATAAAAAAGGCGGTCACATTGGCCGCCTTTTTCATTTATAAGAAACATATGGCACATACAAAGAAAACAGATGATCAAGCGGTTTACCTAGAACCCACGCCTTCGCAAGTGGGGTTGCGTGGGTGTTGCCCTCGATGTGGCCAAGGAAAGCTCTTTGCTAGTATTCTAAAGCCAGCAAAAACCTGTATGAATTGCGATCTTGATTTTGAATTCATTGATTCAGGGGATGGGCCTGCAGTCTTTGTAATTTTAATCATTGGATTTTTGGTAACGGCCATGGCGATGGCTCTGCAAAGCTCATATGCACCACCTATATGGGTACATATGCTCTTATGGATACCCATGATTATCATACTTTCAACCTGGGGATTGCAATTTGCCAAGGGCATTATGATTGCACTTCAATATAAAACCAAAGCAGAGCAGGGTGCTCTTGATAGTTTGGGCAAATAATATGAGATTATCAACGGTTGCTATTCTTGTTGCGATGATTGTCGGTATCGCTATTCTATGTGCGCTTGGAACTTGGCAGGTTAAGCGGCTTTATTGGAAGGAAGCACTGATTGAAGAAGTTGAGCAACGTACTGCTCTTGAACCAATAGACATTGATGCATTCCTGCAAGCTGACATACCAAAAACTGAATGGCCATACCGACCTGTCACAACACAAGGGGTGTACGATCACGCCAATGAAGTGTATTTTTTCACAACAAGCATTGAAGGGCGCTCTGGATGGAACGTCCACACGCCTATGTTGCTTGATAGTGGGAAATATCTAATCGTAAATCGCGGATTTGTTCCTTACGATATGCGGGATAAATCACTAAGGCAAAAAGGCCTAGTTACACAAAAGCAATCTGTTAAAGGTTTGCTGCGTGTTCCAGAGACCGAGAAACCTAATGGTTGGTTTCCGGAAAACAATCCGGCTGAGCGTGAACTTTACTGGCGTGACTTAAATGCATTTATCAGTTTGATGGGTGGCGATGAGAAGCGTGAGTTTCTTCCATTTTTTGTGGATGCAGATAATGCACCAGTTCCAGGCGATTTGCCAAAAGGGGGCACAACAATCATTGCTTTTTCAAATAGCCATCTGCAATATGCCGTTACATGGTACGGCTTGGCACTGGCTTTGCTTGGGGTAGGGAGTTACTTCTTATATTCACGTCGCCAAAACAATAATTGAGTTAACATGACTGATACAAAACAAAAACTGGAATTAAGATTGTGCGGTCCGCGTGGATTTTGCGCAGGTGTAGATCGCGCAATCCAAATGGTTGTGCTGGCACTCAAAAAATATGGCGCCCCTGTTTATGTTCGCCATGAGATTGTTCACAACCGATATGTCGTTGAAGGACTTGAACAACAAGGCGCTATTTTTGTCAAAGAACTGGATGAAATTCCTGAAACAAAACAGCCTGTTATTTTTTCTGCTCACGGTGTGCCGCGCTCGGTTCCTGAAAATGCAGAAAGCTTAAATCTGCATTATCTGGATGCAACATGTCCCCTGGTTTCAAAAGTACATAAACAAGCCATTAGACATATCAGACAGGGGCGTCACGTGCTTTTGATTGGTCACTCAGGACACCCGGAAGTCATTGGCACAATGGGGCAGGTTGAACCTTCTGAAATGACTTTAATCGAGAATATTTCACAAGCTGAAACTTATGACCCCAAAGATGCAGATGCCTTGGGTTATGTGACCCAAACAACTCTATCGGTCGATGATACTGCTGAAGTGATTAATGCGCTTACAAAGCGGTTCCCTAACTTGCAAGCACCAGCTGCTGAATCGATTTGTTATGCAACAACCAATCGTCAGGAAGTGGTCAAGCTTGCAGCTAAAGGGGCTGATCATTTTTTAATTGTGGGGGCTCCCAATTCATCTAATTCGAAGCGCTTGGTCGAAGTCGCAACACGGGCTGGCGCCAAGAATTCTATTCTAGTTCAAAAGGCAGCAGATATTCCCTGGGATGAAATTGAAGGTGCAAAAGCCGTGGGGTTATCAGCAGGTGCTTCTGCTCCGGAAATTCTGGTCAACGAAATTATCGAAGCATTCCGTGAGCGGTTTGATATGTCGCTAAACCTTGTTGAGACGGTCAAGGAAGATGAAGAGTTCTTGGTTGCTCGAGATCTTCGCGACACTGAACTTACGGTTCAGGACATGGCTTTTGTGAATGGTGCAGAATAAGAATGGCCGTTTATACAGAAATTCCGGATGCTGAATTAATAGAGTATCTAAAGCAATATGATATTGGCGAACTACATTCATTAAAAGGCATTGCTGAGGGTGTCGAAAATTCCAATTACCTTCTTGCAACTGATGCAGGAATGCACATTCTAACGCTCTATGAAAAACGCGTGAATGTGGATGATCTTCCATTTTTTTTGGGTCTAATGGAGCACCTTGCCAAAAATGGTCTTGAATGCCCGCAGCCGATATTACTAAAAACTGGCGAGCAATTATCAAAGCTTGCAGGCAGACCCTCCGCGATCATTAGTTATTTGGATGGTAATTCCGTTCGCAGACCCTCCAATTCTCATTGCCGCCAATTGGGTGAAGCCCTGGCACAGATGCATCTTGCTGGCGAGGGCTTTGAGATTGAGCGCCCAAATGCGCTTACAGTAGAAAATTGGCGACCCTTGTACGAAATGTCAGGCAAGGGCACCAATACTGTTGCAGAAGGCCTTTCAAAGCTTATAGAAGATGAATTAACACATCTTGAGGAAAATTGGCCTCAAGATCTTAAGACTGGTATTATTCATGCCGATTTATTCCCTGACAACGTATTTTTCCTCAAGGATAAATTGTCTGGTATTATAGACTTCTATTTCGCCTGCAATGATGTACTTGCCTATGACATTGCGATTTGCATCAATGCTTGGTGCTTTGAAGCAGATCATTCGTTTAATGTGACAAAAGCTCAGGCGATGTTGAAAGGATATAATTCAATGCGTGAAATGAGTGATGATGAGGTAGCTGCTTTACCAGTATTATGTCGCGGTTCAGCGCTCCGGTTTTTGTTGACGCGTTTATACGATTGGCTGAATGTTCCTGAAGGCGCAATGGTTACGCCGAAAAATCCAGCTGAATACATTGCGAAATTAAAGTTCCATCAGTCGGTAAACAAGGCTTCAGAATACGGAGCATCTGTTTAATGAACACTGTAGAGATTTGGACGGATGGTGCTTGTTCAGGTAATCCAGGCCCAGGTGGTTGGGGCGCGCTATTGCGTCATGGGGATAAAGAAAAAGAACTCTTTGGCGGCCAAGCAGATACAACAAATAATCAAATGGAACTTATGGCAGCAATTGAAGCTCTCAATGCGCTTAAAAAACCCTGTACAGTAGAGCTGACCACGGATAGCCAATATGTAAAAGGCGGTATGACGGGTTGGATTTTTGGTTGGAAGAAAAACGGCTGGAAAACTGCCAATAAAAAACCTGTAAAAAACGTTGAACTTTGGCAAGCTTTGGATGAAGCAGTATCACGCCATAAGGTGAACTGGCATTGGATTAAAGGCCATGCAGGCCATGCCGAAAATGAAAAGGCGGACGAACTCGCCCGCCGTGGTATGGAAGATTATAAGTAGCTTAAAGAGCGCTTAGAATATTTTCAGCACTAGAAGCCGTGGCATTACTTGGAACATCATCTACATTTAATGCAGTGACCTTGCCATCATCCACAATCATTGCATAGCGTAAAGAACGAGGGCCAAGACCGCGTTCTGTCAGATCCAATTCCATGCCGACGGCTTTCGTGAACGCACCACTGCCATCAGCAAGGAAAGTGATTGCATCATCGCAATTAGTTGCGGTTTGCCAGGCGTCCATGACGAAAACATCATTGATAGAAACCACGGCAATTTCATCGACCCCCTTAGCTTTTATTGCTTCAGAATTCTCAACAAACCCAGGAAGGTGATCATTATGGCACGTAGGTGTGAAGGCGCCTGGAACTGCAAAAAGAACAACTTTACGACCAGAAAATAAGTCGGCAGACTTCATTTCTTTAGGGCCTTCTTCAGCCATAACTGTGAATGGTGTATCAGGAATTGTATCGCCAATTGCAATTGTCATAAAATATCTCCAGAGTTTGAATTACTTAGATAGATATATAAGGCTTTGGCAGTCAACTTCAACGCAGTATTTCAATTCCAGATGTGCCTGTTACGATTGTATACCGAAGCTCATGCTTGAAAACGTGAGTGCCTTTTGGTGCTCTCGAAACATCAAGTTTAAAGGTCGCCGTATTTTCTTCCTGGGAGACCAGTTCTGCAGGTGTCAAATACCAATCATGCGGACCTTCAACAAACATCGACGGTTTGCCAAAACTTTTTTTATGTTTGGTTTTAATGTAAATATCATTTTCATCAATTTGTTCGCGACTGATGATTATGTCTTCTGCATCACGCACTTTCGGAACTGTAATCTTGGCAAATGAAACGGCCATAACGGCTTCAGGATCACTTTGCATCAGTTGGTTATTTTTGATCGTGAGTTGAGCTGTTGCCGGAATACATACTTCTGAACAAATACCAATCAGTAAATCCAGGTTAATCTCGGCACCCGTTGTCGCCAATAATTTGCCTTCAAAAGGAAACATAACCTTGTTTTTATAACCGGCGTAACTGCCATATTCCTGCGTGATTAAGCTGGGAGCAGGAAATTTTGTCTCGCCCGCCTCATAGGCCAAGGATTTGGAAAAATCAAAACGGGGTGGAATCCCAGAGCTGCCAGGATATCGCCAATAGGTTGACCATCCTTTTTTTAGTTTGATCTCCACGACGCCAGATATTTTATTTGTAGAAGGATCCAAGTCTGCCAAGAGTCTGACTTGCCCACCACCAAGATCATGCCATTGGCTTGAGGCCGCATTTGAAACGGTAAGTTGCACAATAAACAAAACAACAAACGCGCCAAAAAAACTGGCCAAGCGTCGATAACAAGTCGCTGGATTTACACAGTTTGCAAAGATTGATTCCATAGTTCTGATCATTCCATAGCCATAATGTAAAATTTCACATTAATCGACTTACAATATGGTCGTTTATATCATATTTAGGTGAGTAGGCGGTGATTGAAAAATGACTAAGAATATGACTCTTGGAGAAACCTTGTAATGACAGCGGGATCCTTTCCATCATTATGCGGGAAATTTCTCATTGCAATGCCTGGTATGGGTGATGCACGGTTCGAAAAAGCCGTGATTTATATCTGCGCCCATTCCGATGAAGGTGCGATGGGATTTATCATCAATCAGGTTTTGGATAATCCTAAAGTCCCTGATTTTTTATGCCAGCTCGAAATTATAAACGAGAGTGAGCGTCATGCGCTATCACTGGATACTATGGACAAAAACATGCACTCTGGCGGACCAGTAGAGCCAGGTCGGGGATTTGTACTTCACTCACCAGATTATAAAAGTGAATCCACGGTTGAAGTAAAAGGAAATGTCCATTTAACAGCAACATTGGAAATATTAAGAGCAATCGCGATCGGGAACGGGCCAGAATTAAACATGATAGCATTGGGCTATTCAGGCTGGTCGGCAGGTCAACTGGAAGATGAAATTGTATCAAATGGTTGGCTGGTTGTAGATGCCGAGGATGGCATTATTTTTGATAAAAACAATAATACGAAATATTCCAGAAGTCTCAAACTATTGGGTGTTGATGAAGCGCTGTTGTCCAGTTCTTCCGGCCACGCTTAATCTTTAGGGTTCATTTTCAATCAATTGCGCTGCTGCATCTATCGTCATTGGTTCACCAAATAAATACCCTTGTGCATATTCACAACCTAATTGCATCAAGTCTGTTGCATCAGATTCATATTCAACGCCCTCCGCAATGATGGACTGGTTGAGGCCATGACCCAATGCGATTATTGATCTCAAAATAATCAAGCGTTCATTTTGTTGACGCGCCTGCACGAAAGACTTGTCAATTTTGATTACATCAAAAGGTACTTTGAGGAGATATGATAGGCTTGAATAACCCGTACCAAAATCATCAAGTGAAATTCCAACACCCAGGTTTTTGATGCGTGACAGAATTTGAGTAGAGTGTTCTGGATTTTCCATGACCATACTTTCGGTCAATTCCATTCGAAGTTTATCTGGCGCAAGGCCGCTGATTTCAAGAGAGCTTTCAATGTCTGCAATAATATCATTGCGCAGCAACTCACGACTGGAAACGTTCACACTGACAAAACAGTTGCTACCCAATTTTTGGTTTAAAGCAGCAAAATCATTCGTGGCAGTATTCAGAACATAATACCCTAACTCGTTAATAAGGCCAGAACGTTCAGCGATTGGAATAAAATCTGGTGGCATTAATTTGCCAAGCTTGGGATGGTTCCAACGCAGCAAGGCTTCAAAGCCTTCAGTCTGTCTATTGTTCAAATTAATTATTGGCTGGTAAAATAGCTCCAACTGCCCGAGTTTCATGGCACGACCCAAATCATCCAATAGAATGACTGAGTCATCTTTCGACTGTCTGAATGCAGGTCGGAAGGGTTCTGTTTTATTGCCACCTTCACGTTTTGCAAAGTCCTTGGCAAGCTCTGCATCCCGCATCAGTTGTTCAGGAAGCGTATGTTCAGGGCTCCAACTTGCCAGACCAATAGAAGAAGAAAGAACAATTTCCTTTTCATTATAATCTATAGGGGCTTTCACGGTTCTTCGAATAGCATCGGCAAAGCCGGCGATTTTCTTTGGCTCTGTTTCCGACAACAATAAGATAGCAAATTGATCACCTGAAAGGCGAGCCATACTATCCCCGTTTTTTAACAAACGGCTAAGGCGACGTGCAAGCGTTAACAAAATTGTATCGCCTACGGCAAAACCAAGATTGGAATTAATTTCATGAAATCCGTCTATATCAATATAAAAAACGGTAGGTCGTATATCATCTTTTTGATTAGCCAGATGAATAAGAGTTTCTAATCTGCTTGAGAATAATCCTCGATTTTCCAAGCCTGTTAAATGATCGCGAACAGAATCCTGTAACAAACGTTCTTCAGATTTTTTCTGATCAGTAATGTCTGTAAGAGCGCCAATGCACCTTGATACTTCGCCGGAGAGATCAAGCATTGGGCGGGCACGCAATTGGAACCATTGGTAATGTCCATCACCATCTCGCATTCTAAAAGCTTGCGAAATCCGGCCGCGTTTATGTTCAATAATTGCAGCAAGCGTTGAGATGAAGCGGTCTCTATCATTTGGATGTAGAAGTTTTTGCCAGTTTGCTGGGCTGGTATTAAAAAGTTTGTTATCTTGCTTTAGGAGCGAAGAAACTTTGTCGTCAACAGATATTCTATCTCTATTGATGTCCCAATCCCAAAGAATATCACCAGCTCCTGTAAGTGCTAATGCAGACCGCTCGGAGTCGCTAACAAGCCCCTGCGCAAATGCACCACCTGTGAACGCATGCTGCATAACTGTGAAACACAAGAGCAGAACGACCAATACCAAAGCGCCACCCAGAGCCGGTTGAATAACATCATTCGAGATTTTTCCGGTAACTGTAATACTCGCACCGGCAAGCCAGATGATTAGCAATATCCAGGTTGGAATAAGCATGACAGCACGGTCAAACTTGTTGAAACTTTGATAGACTAATAAAACAACGCCCAAGACAACGGTTGCCGCAATTGACATCCTTGCGATACCTGCCGCAATTTCGGGTTCAAAGAATGCAACGCCCATCAAGATAATGAGTGATAATATCCATGCGATCATTAAAAATGACAGTTTCTTGTTCCAGCGAACAATATTCAAATAAGCATAAACAAAGATTATTAAACTGACGGCCAAAAACACTTCTGTGCTTGCCCGCCAAAAGGGTTCGTTTGAAGCTTCAGTGCCAATGACTTTATTCCAAAACCCAAAATCAACGCAAATATATGCAAGCACACCCCAAGCAATACCTGCAGTTGCAGGAAACATTGCAGATCCCTTTACAACAAAGAGAATGGTCAGGAACACAGCCAATAAACCAGAAATACCCAGCACAATACCATAATACAGTGTGTAGCTATTGGCCGTATCTTTATAAGCAGAAGGTTCCCATAGATATAGTTTGGGAAGCTTGGCGGTTTTCTGTTCAGCGATGAGTGTTATCACAGCACCTGGATCAAGTGTTAGGAAAAACACATCTGATTCAGTGTCGTTTTGTCTATCCAGTGCAAAGCCTTCACTAGGAGTGATCGCTACAATTCTATTGGTATCAAGATCAGGCCATATGATGCCTGAGCCAACCATGCGGTAATGGGGTGCAACAATAAGTCGATCAATTTGCTCGTCACTCGTATTGGCAAGTGAGAAAACTGCCCAATGCGAAATACCTTCTGCTTTTTTTGATCGTACTTCAATTCGGCGAACAATGCCCTCTGCATCAGGAGCTGTTGAAATTTTCAGCGTGCCGTCCTGGCGTTTATAGGTCTCAATTGCAGTTGTAAGATCCAGTGCGATATCGTCAACAGAAACACTAACAGGCTCTAGAGCAAATGCGGAAAAACTAATCCATAGCCACGCGATACTACTAAGCAGAATACTGGCTATGCTATGTGTTATGGTATTAAAAAACTTCAAACTATATTCCCGCATCAAAGCCACTACCCAGTTGGCTTGGGCTAACATCGACTTAAGACATTATCCTCAACTACTTACACCATACAGCAAGGCATATTTCCAGACAAAAAAATCTATTTGGAATTTTCTTAAGTGAATTCTGAGGCCAGGATGGCAAAAAGTATATGGTCTTCACGTTTATCATTGATTTCCAAATACTCTCTTGCGTAACCTTCTTCTACAAATCCACAATTTCTAAGGAGATTTATTGAAGTTGTATTGCGAGGTATACAAGCTGCTTCTATTCGATTTAGTTTTAATTCTTTGAAAGCAAAATTTAAAAGCGCTGGAACAGTTTTTCGCATGTATCCTTGTCCAGCATAAGGCGCACCCATCCAGTAACCTAGCATTGCAGACCTTGTTATGCCGTAAGAAATACGCGTAAGGCTAATGCCTCCAATGAGTTGATCATTCTCGCGTTTATACAGGAAATATGTTCGGGCTGACCCGTTTTGTCTTTGCAGGTTGTAAGATTTTAAACGTCTACGAAAACCAATACGAGTTAGGTCATCGTCAGGCCAAAGCGGTTCCCACGGTTTGAGAAAGTCCTTACTCTCGCTTCGAAGTTTGATCCATTGTTCAAAATCTGAACTGGCAGGTGCACGCAAATATAGTTCACCAGTAGCTATATCGATTTCTTGATTAAAAAATCTTGATAGCAGGCGCAGTTGCATTTTTATTCCGCAGCTTGCGGCTGTTTGATGCCTAGACGGTTTTTGATTTCATCCAGTCGAGGTATGTTTTGAACAGGACCAACAGCGCTTAAAGTAGGCGTACTTTCGTGGAAGATACGTCCTGCAAGGTCACGAACTCTTTCAACTGATAATGCATCCAGTCTTTCCATCAATTCATCATTAGGGATTTGTCTTCCAAACAATAAAATCTGTCGGGCAATTTGGCCTGCGCGTGCGGCAGGGCTTTCCATGGACATTAATAGACCAGAACGGATTTGCGCACGGGCACGATCCAGTTCGCCTTGCATGATGTCATCGCTCGAACGTTGTAATTCTTGTAAAATAAGTGAAACCAACTCTTGTAGGTCTTCTGGGCCCGTTGCGGCATGGATGCCGAAAATACCTGTGTCGGAAAACCCCCAATGGAAAGAAGAAATCGAATAGCAAAGCCCATGCTTCTCACGCACTTCTTGGAAAAGTCTGGAAGACATGCCGCCGCCTAAAATGGTTGCAAGCAATTGCGAAGCATAAAAATCCTTGACGTGATAAGCACGACCTTCAAAGCCAAGCACCATCTGGGCTTCCTGGAAATCATCCTCGATTATTTTTTCGCCACCAACATAACTTGCCGGAGCTGCTTCTTCGATAACAGTATCTTTAAAGTTGGCATAAGTTGTTTCAGCCTGTTTTACCAATGCGTCATGATCAACAGCACCAGATGCAGAAAGAACCATGTTGGGGCCATGATAATGACCTGATAAATACTCACGGATTTGGTCAGTTGAAAATCCCTTAACAGTCTCTGGCGTACCCAGGATTGGTCTGCCTATTGGCTGGTTGTCCTGAAAAGCGGTTTCTTGGAAACTGTCAAAAACAAGATCATCGGGTGAATCCAGTGAAGCGCCAATCTCTTGTAAGATAACATGTTTTTCGCGTGCTAATTCTTGCTCATCAAAAGTTGAATTTGCTAAAATATCATACAAAATATCGGCTGCATGGCCTACTTCTGGCTTTAAGACACGGGCATAATATGCGGTTGTTTCTGTGCTTGTTGCAGCGTTTAGCTCGCCACCTACATTTTCAATTTCTTCTGCAATCTGAAGCGCAGTGCGGTTTTTAGTGCCTTTAAATGCCATATGCTCTAGCAAATGCGCTATGCCATGCTGGTCTTGTGTCTCGTTGCGTGAGCCAGATTTAATCCAGACTCCAAGTGCCGCACTTTCAAGGTGCGGCATTGAATCTGTTACAACGGTCAAGCCATTATCAAGTTTTGAAATATTTAAGGTCATTGGATCAACATATTACTCTGTACTGGAAATGTCACGAACACAATTATGAGACTCTTGCAGCGCGTGAATGCTTTTCGATAAAGGCTTCTAGCTGCGCAATATCATTCGGTAAAATGGACATACGTTCTTCACGTTCCATCATATCACCCATGCGTGCTGGCAATTCAGGGTAAACACCGCTTGCTGCCTTAACCGCATCAGGGAATTTTGCCGGATGAGCCGTTGCAAGCGTTACCATTGGCGTGTCACTCGAAAGATGTTTTTCTGCAACATGAAGGCCAACCGCAGTATGGGGATCAACCAGATAAGAACACTCGGTAAGGCTTTTTTCAATTTGTGCAGAAGTTTCTTTTTCGCCACAAGCACCTGCAGCAAACTCAGCAGAAATATTATTCATTGCTGCATGTGAAACTTCAAAAGAACCAGATTGTTTTAGACTTGCCATTTGATTTCGTATGACAGAAGCATCACGCTTAGACGCATCAAACAACAAACGCTCAAAGTTTGATGAAACCTGAATATCCATTGAAGGAGAAATCGAAGGTGAGGTGCCTGCTGTTTCATATCGTGATGTTGCTAGAGTTCTTGCCAAAATATCATTTTGATTTGTGGCAATCACCAAGTCTTTGATGGGTAGCCCCATACGTTTGGCAACATAGCCTGCGAAGATGTCACCAAAGTTCCCGGTTGGAACGGTAAACGAAATCTCGCGATCAGGTGCTCCAAGGGCGGTAGCAGTGGTAAAGTAATAAACCACCTGCGCCATAATGCGGCCCCAGTTAATTGAGTTTACGCCTGAAAGTTGTAGGCGGTCACGGAACTCCAGATGATTAAACATCTCTTTGACAAGCGCCTGACAATCATCAAAATCACCTTCAATCGCCAAACAATGTACATTGGCATCCGCAACGGTTGTCATTTGTCTTTGCTGAACAGGGGAGACTTTTCCCTTTGGAAAAAGAATAAAAATATCAGTATTCTCACGTCCACGAAACGCTTCAATAGCCGCGCCCCCTGTATCGCCTGAAGTAGCGCCCACGATGGTTGCCTTTTGTCCACGTTGTGCCAAAACATAGTCCATCATTCGGGCAAGTAGCTGCATGGCTACATCTTTAAACGCGAGCGTTGGCCCATGAAACAATTCCATCACCCAATGACTGTCATCAATCTGGACGAGCGGAGCGACGGCAGGATGGTGAAAACTTGCATAGGCTTCATCCACCATCTTGTGAAAATCTGCAGTGGGAATTTCGCCCTCAACAAACGGAGCAAGAACTTTTTTTGCTGTTTCAGCATAGGGCTTACCAGCCATTGAGAGAATTTCTTCTTTACTTAATTGCGGCCAAATCTCAGGCACATAAAGTCCGCCATCGCGGGCAAGGCCTGCCAAAAGTGCATCTTGAAAGCCTAATTCAGGGGCTTCACCACGTGTACTGACGTATTTCACTACTATTCATCCTTGCTTTTCTTGCATTTTTTGCACAGGAATATTTGATTGCCGTCTTTTAGCCCCTTATAAGAGCTACTGGCAATATATAACTAAGCCATAATGGCAAATCATTTGATGAGTTGGTACTATGAAGTTGGACTGGGAATATAATAAAGCAGGTAAATTGCTGAGTTTGAGTATAGCAGCATTAATATTAGCAGCCTGTAATACTGCAACAACAAATCAGACTGAAGACACATTGGGCATTACTGATCAACAAGAAGTTGCAGAAGCAAAGCCTGTTGATCCTTCAACCAATCTGCGCGCATTTTGTCCGAGAACAGTATTGCGTGCTGGAACCGAAAGTTATCGTACATTTGAAGGTGGCGTCAAAAAAGACGATCCGAATGCACTAAACTCATTGCAGTTTCAATCGACCATTACAGACGTTGCGCGTGAATGTAATTATTCGCCAGCTAATCTTAATATGCGTGTCGGCATAAAAGGGCGGGTGATTAATGGCCCAACAGGTTTAACTGGAACATTAAATGTGCCAATCAGAGTAGCTGTTGCCACAACCGACAAGGAAGTTCTTTATTCGCAGCTTCATCAAGTGCCAGTGACCATTCCAGAGGGTGGTTCAAATGCATTATTCAGTTTTGTTGACAGCAATATTAATATTCCTGTCCCTGACAAAAATAACCTGACAGTCTTTGTAGGTTTCGACGAAGGCCCACCGAGCTAGAACTTACTATTCCAAACCGCTCCATGCGGAAAAAGCTTCAATGATTGCGGGTAACTCCGACAGGCGTGAGATAACCGTTTCTGCTCCAGCATCGATCAATTCATCCGCATGCGTTGGATAGGTATGTGATGCACCAGTAAAACCTATGACACGCGTACCTGCACTTTTTGCTGCTTGGATACCGTGTACACTGTCTTCAACAACAATCGCTTCATCAGGCTTAAGCTTAAACTCTTCAACAGCTCGTAAAATAAGGTCTGGCTTTGGTTTGAAAACAGGTGGGGCGCTGTCCTGGGCTGAGAAAACATAAGGGCGGAATTTGTCATATAGACCGACCCTACCAAGTGCCTTTTTCAATCTCTCAGGTGGCGCGTTTGAGCATACACATCTTGCCTGATCCAGCATATCCAAAACCGTATCTGCACCTTTGATGATCCTTGCTTCGTTGATGACTTTTTCATTCACTGCCGTGCGCGTTTCAGCGATGACCTTTTCAGGAAGCTCTCGTCCCAGTTCCTGCTCAATGCCAGCCTTCACAGCGTATGAGTCCATGCCTGCAAAACGTTCGCAGAACTCTTGTGGTTCAATATTGACGCCATATTTGGAATATATTTCCAGCTCTCCCGCCGCAGCGACAATTTCAGAGTCCAGTAAAACTCCATCACAATCAAAAATGACCAGTTGAATTTCGCTCATGAGTGCTTCCATTAAATCTTTATTCGAATCGTTAGAACATTATTTACCCTATTCGGTAACTATAAGAACCAGTCGAAGTCCCATTTTGTTTTGCGTAGGGTCGTAATTATGAGCGTTGTTAAGCTTGCAGATTTGAAATCTGTAAATTCTAAAAATCCGTCTTGGTTAAATTCCATCATCAAGGGTGACTGCGTTGCAGCTCTTGAGAAATTGCCAGAAAATTCTGTTGATGTGATTTTTGCCGATCCTCCCTACAATCTACAATTGGATGGCGATTTGCACCGTCCTGACCAATCCAAAGTCGATGCGGTTGATGATCATTGGGATCAATTTGCAACCTTTGAAGCCTATGATGCTTTCACACGTGCCTGGCTCTTGGCAGCACGCCGTGTCCTAAAGCCAGAAGGTACGATCTGGGTGATTGGCTCGTATCATAATATTTTTCGTGTCGGTACAACCTTACAGGACATGGGGTTCTGGATTTTGAACGATGTTATATGGCGCAAATCAAACCCGATGCCAAACTTCCGCGGCCGTCGCTTTACCAATGCGCACGAAACGATGATTTGGGCATCTCCGACACAAGGAGCCAAAGGGTATACCTTTAATTATGACGCTATGAAAATGGCAAATGATGAAGTGCAAATGCGCTCTGATTGGTTATTTCCAATTTGTAATGGCGGCGAGCGACTTAAAGATGAAAACGGTGATAAAGTTCACCCAACCCAAAAGCCTGAAGCGCTTTTGCATCGCGTGATCATGTCTTCTTCAAAGCCAGGCGATGTCATTCTGGATCCATTTTTTGGTTCAGGCACAACAGGTGCTGTTGCAAAACGTTTGGGTCGTAACTTTGTCGGTATCGACCGCGAAGATAAATATATTGAAGCAGCCATAAAACGTATTGATGCTGTCGAAGTCGTAAAAGCACCCCAGTTGATTGTTACAACAGGTAAACGTGCAGAACCACGTGTAGCCTTTGGCGCTTTGCTTGAGTCTGGCCTTCTGAAACCAGGTACAGTCTTGACCGATACGAAAAAGCGCTGGAAAGCCAAGGTTCGTGTCGATGGCTCATTGGAACATGAAGGTGAAACGGCATCAATCCATAAAATGGGTGCAAAAGTACAAGGTTTGGACGCCTGCAACGGTTGGACTTTCTGGCACACAGTTGAAGGCAAAAAGCTTGTACAAATTGATGAAATTCGTAAGGTTTATCGCTCTGAAGTTATGGCTGCTGGCGCTTAAATGACAATCTACTGCAATGTGTCTACATCGTTTTGGGTAACAATATAATTGGCTGTGAAAGTTACCTGATCACCAGGTGCCAGACTGTCCCAAATCCCATTAGTGGAAGAGTCCGATGAGTCTCCGGTCACACCAACATCAGTGGTCAAAATCTCGTTGCCAGGTATTGGGGTTGGGCCTGAACCACCATGCGCATCTGTTAGGGCAATGTTGGTAATCGTCTGGTTGCCATTATTGGTTACAATATATGTGTAAGTCACTGTCACGCCCGCTGGTACATTTGTATTGCTCGAAGCTGTTTTGGTGACGGTGATTGAAGGATTTGGCGATACGGTAGTAGTTGCGCTGGAGGTTAGTGTTGTAGCGCCAGTAGTTGCTGTTGTTACAGATACATTATTTACCAAGTCATTCGCGTCATCAAGTTGAGCTTGAGTTACGGGATGAGTGCCAGTATATACCCACGTTTCTGTTGTTTCCTGTTGGTTATTGCCATTTGTATCACCTGATGGTCCAGAAAGTGCAATTGAAGTATTAACTCCGTTTTGGGACAATGTATCTACGGGGTTTACCCCGGTAAGGGTTGTATCACCTGTGTTTTCGATAGTGATTGTATATGTCAGTGTTGCTGGCAAGGTCGTTATATTTGTAATGTCTACAACTTTTCCCACTGTAAACAGTGGATCAGGATCGCCAGTAATTGTGATTGCCAAGATAGCTTCAGAGTCCGTTGCTGATCCATCTATGTTTGATAAGCCTTCTTCATCCTCCACAACGTAGGTAAAGTTCTCCAAGGCTGTTTGCCCGGTGGTTAAATCGTCGTAAGCACCATTCGTATTAAAAGTATAATTACCGTTTGGAAAAACAGTAAGGCTTGCTCCATTTGTAAGTGTTATGGTTGTACCACCCGCTAAAACGGGTGTTCCGTTAATCGATGCAATCGTTAGTAGACCAATTGCATCCTGACGGTCGCTATCAACACCATTACCGTCATTGTCAGTAAGCAGGTTTCCTGAAACATTATTATCTTCATCCACTGTATTGGAATTATCTGTTGCATCAGGTGGTGTATTAAAAGTCAGATCGTCAACGGCTGTAACCTGGAATGCCGGATCTGTTCCAGCTGCATTTGCTGCGATATGTTGAATGCTGATATTATTTACAGGCCCAGGATAGGTAACGTTTATCAAGCAATTTGCAACATTGCCGCCACCCGTTGAGCAAAACTCTCCTTGTGCAGAGGTTATCCCGGTAACAGCATTATAAATCAGGTTTGACCCAGTCGTTGCATTGGGTGGACCAGCATCCGAATTTAAATTAATCTGATCGTTAAAGACGCCCGCAGGACCACCATCGACATCAACAATTGTAAATTGAAGATTATAGACAGGTTCAGAAAAACTCAGATTAATAGTGTTGCTGACACTGCCATTATCAGTCGTAGCATTGAGGGTTGTGCCTATGATGCCAACAAAACCATCAACACTTGCTGCATTAAAAATACCGTTTTGAGGTGTTTGGCTTGTTGAACCTGCAGAGGTGCCCGATGCCGTTACAGAAACACCATCGACTGTACCTGTATCTGTTGCACCTGCAACAAAATTTGTATTTGGGCGATCATCCCATCGATAAAACGTGTCGGCTGCAAATGCTACTGTAGTATACAGAACGGCAGATACCGAAAAGCCTATTAAAACATTTCGATTAATATTCTGAACAAATTTGTTTTGTGATGAACTTAATCTGCCAATAATCACAAAATTTTCCGCCTAAGAGAACTTTACGTACGTTAAGACAAGCTAATGCAAAAATAGGTGATATTATGACTCAAATTTATAGCAAACGGTGTTTATCAACACATTATAAGGCTGTTTTGATAACTTTTAGCATGATTTTAGGGATAGCTTCTTCAGCAATGTTGTTGATATTACACCACCAACCAGCAATTTTGGGTGTCATGATTTGATGAGTTTTCCAGACAGTAAGCTCCAGATGAAAATGGGTGAAGGTATGTTTGGCAACACCAGCATGCGTCCAATCAGCTACAAAAGGTGCGTCAGTTGTATCTTCATTTGCATCCTGATTTGAATTCCATGCATTCGTAGGCACCTGCGTCATACCTGCCAGAAGACCAGCTTCTGGTCTCTTGCACAAAAATATTTCATTATTGTCATTCTGTATAACAAAAGCAGCGCCTTTTCGCGTTGGTTTTAAGGCTTTTGGTTTTTTGTACGGAAAAAGCTCTGCATTGTCGTTTTTAAAACCAAGACAATCTTCATTGATAGGACACAAACTACAAGTTGGTTTTTTTGGGGTGCAAATGGTGGCACCTAAGTCCATTGTCGCCTGTGCAAATTCACCTGGACGGTCTCTATCCAGAATTTTAGCTAACATGGCTTTTGTTTCAGCCTTTGCCTCGGGAAAAAATGTTTTAATGCCTTGATGGCGTGACATAACCCGTTCAACATTGCCATCCACAACTGCAACAGGCTGATCAAACGCTATTGATGCGATGGCAGAGGCTGTATAATCACCAATCCCGGGTAATTTCTTCAGTTCATCAAATGTTTGCGGGAATTTGCCCTGATGATCTGCAACAACAACGTCAGCGCATTTTTTCAGGTTTCTGGCGCGTGAATAATATCCCAGACCAGCCCATGCCTTTAAAACATCTTCTTGGTCGCTATTGGCAAGATCAAACACGGTTGGCCATTTTGAAATAAACTTCAGGAAATAAGCCTTCACCGTAGCAACCTGTGTTTGTTGTAACATCACTTCTGACAGCCAAACATGATAGGGCTCGGCTCGTACACCTTGTAAATGGTCATGTGGCGGTACGCGCCAAGGCATGGTCCGCGCGTGTACATCGTACCACTCAAGAAGTCGGTGGGCGAAAGATGCCGCGTCTTTTGGTTTTGTCGTTTCAGTGCTATTCATTGTTCCAAGGAACTCGATTGAGAATAAAAATCAAGTCATGTCAGAGAAACCAACGTCAAAGTCCAAAAATAAACGTGGAAAGAATTTTGGCCCTCGCTCTGTTTCAGAGATTGTGGGAAAGGTTCTTGAACCGGTTTTGGCACGCCGTACAGGGATGACGCTCGATCTCATTAAAGCTTGGCCTGATCTTGTTGGGGAAGAGTTTGATAAAACAACCCGACCAGAGAAAATCAACTGGCCCCGACGCGCGCACGAAGATGATCCGTTTAAGCCTGCGGTTTTGGTTGTTGCATGTGAAAATTCTGCTGCACTTTTTTTCCAACATGAGCAACCAGCCATTTTGGAGCGCGTAAATATGTTTTTTGGATTTGAGGCGATAGATCGCATCACCATACTTCAAAAGGCGGTTGTCAGCTCCAAGCCAGAAAAGCAACATCAATCCAATGAAATTTCAAAAAATGATGAGCTGCGTTTAGACTCTATATTGGACAATATTGATGATCCGGAACTTAAAGAACGATTAGAAAAGCTGGGGCGTGGTGTATTTTCCAGGGGACAAAAATAATAACGCAGATGTTATTAAAAATAGCCACTGCGACATTATATGAACGCGATTGTCATGATATGTTCAGGTTAAAGTTATACTGTCGGTATTATAAAAAATTATTTCGGAGTTAAAAATGAAAATCACACGTCGTGAAGCACTTCCCGTATTTGCAGCAGGTGGCGTTACCGCCGCTGGAGCATTAAGTGGTTTGCCAATTATTGGTAGCCCTAAGGCATTGGCAGAAGACCTTTCAACTCTGATGGAGCCAGGTCCTCTGGGTGAACGCATTGTTGGCGATGAAAATGCACCCGTTACAATCATTGAATATGCTTCAATGACTTGCCCGCACTGTCGTGCATTTCACAAAGATGTATATCCAACCATAAAAGAGAAATATATCGATACGGGTAAGGCAAAACTTTATTTTAGAGGTTTCCCTTTTGACCCATCTGCAGCAGCAGCGACCATGCTGGCTGAATGTTCTGGTGATAAATATTTTTCCATGATTGATATTCTATATGAAAAGCAATCTACTTGGGCGCGCGGAAAAGTGGTTGAAGAACTGTTTAAAATTTCAAAACTTGCTGGTTTTACACAGGAGTCCTTCAACGCCTGCTTGAAAAACCAGGAACTTCTCGACAATGTATTATCAATACAAAAGAAAGCGGCCGAGGATTATGGGGTTAACTCAACACCAACATTCTTTATCAATGGTACCAAGTACTCAGGCAATATGTCTGCAGAAGCAATGGGTGAAGTCATCGACTCTCTCGTTTAATCAACTGCGCCTAATTGCAAGCAGCTTTACTCGCTATTTAAATCTGTCAACGGACAAGTCATTCGTACTTGTCCGTTTTTTTAATTCTGAGGCGGCGTTATGAAGTTTAATAAACTCCGCCTCCTTGGTTTTAAATCATTTGTTGAACCTACTGAATTTCTTATTGAAAACGGCCTAACAGGGGTTGTTGGTCCCAATGGGTGTGGCAAATCCAATTTGGTTGAAGCGCTGCGCTGGATTATGGGTGAAAACTCATACAAAAACATGCGTGCATCCGCGATGGATGATGTTATTTTTTCAGGTTCTGGAAATCGCCCCGCAAGAAATACGGCAGAAGTTTCGCTTTTCTT
Source organism: uncultured Rhizobiaceae group bacterium (assembly GCA_938030595.1). Classification (GTDB taxonomy): domain Bacteria; phylum Pseudomonadota; class Alphaproteobacteria; order Rhizobiales; family Rhizobiaceae; genus JAALLB01. Next base: position 20,821 of record CALHIB010000014.1, read on the forward strand.
AGATAATGCGGACAGAACCGCACCTGCAGCCTTCAACGATGCTGATGAGTTGCAGGTTTCCCGCCGTATTGAGCGCGAATCAGGGTCTGTTTATCGTATCAATGGCAAGGATGTACGCGCTAAGGATGTGCAACTCCTGTTTGCAGATGCTTCAACGGGTGCGCGCTCACCTTCCATGGTGGGGCAGGGGCGAATTGGTGAACTGATATCAGCAAAACCGGTTGCGCGTCGTGCCTTGCTGGAAGAAGCTGCCGGTATTTCAGGCCTACACTCCAGACGCCATGAGGCAGAGCTTCGCCTTCGTGCTGCAGAAACCAATCTTGAACGTCTGGATGATGTTGTTGGTCAACTTGAAAGCCAACTCGAAAGCCTGAAGCGTCAGGCAAGACAGGCTAATCGCTACCGCAATTTATCTGGCGATATCCGTAAAACAGAAGCACTTTTATTCCATCTACGATGGGTTGCTGCAAAAACAAGCGAAGCTGAAGCTGAAAGTGCTTTATCTGCCTTTAATCTTGCAATGGGTGAACGTGCAGAAATTCAGGCAAATTTTGCCAAGCTTGAAGCCATTGCCGCACAAAAATTGCCAAGCCTGCGTGACGAAGAAGCAAAAAGTGCAGCTGTCCTTCAGCGCCTGCAAATTGCAAAAGGCCAGGTTGAAGAAGAAGTTGCAAGACTTGAAGGTCGAAAAAACGAGCTTGAAAGTCGTCTCGCACAACTGGAAAATGATTTAAAACGAGAAGAACATATTGTTGCTGATAATGAATTGACGATTGTCAATCTTGATGGTGAACAGGCGGAACTTGAAGAAGCAAGCCGCAGAGTTGGTGAGACGGAAGCAAAATCCAAAGAAGAACTTTCAGCGGCAACTGAAGCACTTGGCAAAAGTGAAGCAGCTTTCTCTGATTTGACAGTTAAACTGGCCGATGAAAATGCAAGAAGAAGCCAGCTTCAACGCACCCTTGAAGAAGCACAAACCCGAAAAGCAAAAATTGAAGATCAGACAAAGTCTGTTGAAGCAGACCTAGCTGAAATTATTGCAGAGATTTCCGGCCTAGAAGGGCCTGCGGCAAAACAGGAAGAAGTCACCAAATTAGAAGGCCTTACGACATCAATTGAATTAGCACTAACAGCAGCAGAAGAGGCAACACAAAAAGCACGTAGCGATGAACAGGAAGCGCGTAGGCCGCTGGAAACTGCTGAAGGTAATTTACGCGAGATTGAAACCGAGGCGCGCACGCTTCGACAAATGTTAAATCGTGGTGGTGAGGATCTGTTCCCGGCAGTTGTCGAGCGCATGGATGTTGAACCTGGCTATGAAGCAGCACTTGGTGCCGCACTGGGTGAAGACCTCGATATTTCAATTGAAGAAACAGCCCCCGTGCATTGGGGTATTGCTGGTGATGGATCACAGGATGCAAGCTTGCCAGAAGGTGTTAAACCGCTAAGCGCGCTCGTAAAAGCGCCAATGGAGCTTTCCCGACGTTTGGCTCAAATAGGTGTTGTTGATAAATCGCGTGGGCATGACATCGCCAAGCAACTTAAACCTGGGCAACGTATTGTTTCGGTTGAAGGGGATCTGTGGCGTTGGGATGGTTTTGTTGCAAGCGCGGAAGCGCCTACTGCTGCAGCGCTGCGACTTGCTCAAAAGAACCGCTTGATAGAACTTGATAAATTATCAGTAGAGTCGCGCGCGAAAGTAACTTCTGCACAAGAAGCTTATGATAATGGAAAGCAGAAAACTGCGGATTTGATTGAAGCAGAACTTGCAGCAAGGGATGCAATTCGTGCGCATCAACGATCGCTGGGAGATGCACGTGAGGCATTAACAATTGCAGAACGTTCGGTTAGCCAATTAGCTGCAAAACGATCAGCGCTTGAGGAAGCAAAAAATCGTCTTGCGGATGATTTGCAGGAAACACAAAAACGCGTTGTGGAAACAGATGCAGCCTTGATTGCGATGGTCGATATGAGTGCATCTGATGCAGAGCTTGAAGCCTTGCGCATGAAAGTGGCGGAAGACCGTGCAAGACTGGCAGAAGCAAGGGCAGCATCTCAAGGCCTGTCACGGGATGCCGAGGCACGCGGTCGTCGATTGGAAGTCATTCAAACGGAACGATTAAATTGGCAAAATCGTCTAAAAAATGCTGCCAAACAAATTGAAACATTAGCAAAGCGTCGTGATGAAACGACCGCAGAAATTGCAAAGCTTGCGGATGCACCAGAGGAGTTCGATGCTAAGCGCCGTGATTTGATGAACCAACTGGAAAATGCAGAAGCAACAAGACGTGAAGCAGCTGATGTTTTAGCCAAAGCCGAGACAACACTTGCAGAAGCCTCTCGTGCAGCACGTCAATCCATTGATGATTTGGCGGATGCACGTGAGAAAGTTGGCCGTGCTGAAGAGCGTTTGAACGCTGCCAAAGAACGTCGCGCAGAAGTCGAAGCCCGCATCAGGGAAGAGCTTGAATGCCACCCGGCCGATACAATGGCGATGGCAGAAGTAAAACCAGATGATAAATTGCCGGAAGTTGATAAAGTCGAAAGCAAGCTGGAGCGCCAAAAGGCAGAGCGTGAGCGTCTTGGTGCAGTCAACCTGCGTGCTGATACAGAGCAAACAGAAATTGAAGAAAAACGCACTGAGATTGTTACTGAACGTGATGATTTGATCGAGGCAATTGCCAAGCTGCGCTCTGGTATTCAAAGCCTGAACAAGGAAGGCCGTGAACGCTTGCTAGAAGCGTTCGAGGTTGTAAACACCGAGTTCAAACGTCTTTTCACGCACCTTTTTGGTGGTGGTACAGCTGAACTACAATTGGTTGAATCAGACGATCCATTGGAAGCTGGCCTTGAAATTCTGGCTCGCCCTCCAGGTAAAAAACCACAGACCATGACGCTTCTTTCAGGGGGTGAGCAGGCGCTCACGGCAATGGCTTTGATCTTTGCTGTGTTCCTCACAAACCCTGCACCAATATGCGTACTCGACGAGGTTGACGCACCATTGGATGACCACAACGTGGAGCGCTTCTGTAATCTTATGGATGAAATGTCAGCAACAACAGATACCAAGTTTGTATTGATTACGCACAACCCGATTACAATGGCGCGTATGGATCGCATGTTTGGTGTGACAATGGCAGAGCGCGGCGTCAGTCAGCTGGTTTCTGTTGATCTTGAACAGGCAGAAAAACTGCGCGAGTCAGCTTAAGCATTAGTGAAATTCTATCATGATTGCGCCAACGGCAATCAGCAGGATTGCAAACATGCGCTTGAGATCGACTTTCTCATGAAAGAATAATACACCAATTCCTGTTGCAAAAATGATAGATGTCTCGCGCAAAGCTGCCGCTTCACTAACCTTGCCAATACGTGTTGCAAGCATGAGTGTGCCAAAAGAAAAGAACGCAATTAAAGCGCCAAAAATACCTCTTGCAATGAGCGGTTGTACTTCCGGTTTATCCTCCATTTTCCGCCAGCGTGCATAAGCGATTGCCGGAAAACCAAAACCTCCAAGAAAGAAAAACCAGGCAAGAAATGTAAAGGGGTCTGTAGCCTTGCGAATGCCAAAGGCATCGACTGTCGTATAAAGGGCTACAAAAATACCTGCAGCAACTGCCAGCATGATTGATATCAGCAGCCCGCGTTTTGCTTCAGAATCAAGCTTGGTTTCTCCAAGGTTGATAAACGCAAGTGAAAAAATTGCTCCAGACAATAACACTAATCCAAGCCACTGACTAAAGACCAGTGTTTCGCTAAAAACAAATAAAGCAAGAAAAGCAGTCACAACAGGCCCTATGCCTCTGGCAATTGGATAAACGAGCGTAAACGAGCCGCGCGAAAACGCACCTGCCTGAAACCATTCGTAGCCAATATGCAAAAGATAAGACAGACCCAGTAGGGGAATAAGTTCTTGTGTTGGCAATGGGAATACAAAAAGCGCAAAGGGTGCTGCCATGATTGAGTAGCAAATATTGATTGCACCACGATTGAGATAAGGGTCAATCCCACCTTTGTTGACTGCTGCAAAAATTGCATGGGCAAGCGCAGACATCAGCGCCAGAAAGAGTGCCAGCACTTCACCTTCTGGCGTGCCAGCCATAGAGACAAAAATTTCACCCATTTTTCCACTTTCTCAATTAAGCTTCATGTTTGTCAAAGACGTCGAAAACTGTCAAAGATAATTGAAATAAAAATTGGGGAACAGAATGGACATTAAAGCAATCATTTTTGATAAAGACGGAACCATTGCAGATTTTGGTGTCACATTTAACAAGGCAACAAAACTGGTGCTCGATGAAATCTGTAATGGTGATCCTGATTTAATGGAGCGCTCGGCTGCCGCTCTTCATTATGATTTGTCCACTAATCTAATCGGTAAGGAATCTGTTATTATCGCAGGTACCGGTATTGATATCGCAGAAGCATTATCTACCGTTTTCCCAATAGAAGACATCGAGGATTTTGGCGCAGTATTGGACGAAATGTACGGTGAAATTTGTCTTAATATGGTTGAAGCCTTGCCTGGCGCTGCAAAAGCCTTGGAGAAACTCCATACCGGAAATATTCGCTTGGGTGTTGGAACGAACGATTCAGAAGAAAATGCGATAAACCAAATGGAAGCGCTTGATATAGACCATTTGTTTGAACATATCTTTGGCGCAGATTCCGGCTATGGTGCAAAACCCGGTAGTGGAATGATTGATGCATTTGTCGATGCTCTGGGCTTAAAACCAGAACAGGTTTTAATGGTAGGCGATAGCGTTCATGACATGCAAGCAGGCAAAGCTGCAGGTGTAAAAACCTGCGCGGTTGAAACAGGGCCAGCAAGCCGTGAAGAACTTTTGCCGCATGCTGACATGGTGCTTTCCTCAATAACAGAATTACCCAATGCTCTTAGTGTGACGTAATATTGCTGTTATGCAACATACTTAAGACGTTCGCATAAGATTCAACAAAGCGAAGTACTCTAGAAGGCGCTTCGTCATTGCTGAGAACATGGATGACGCCTGTGTCAGTATCACACATGATAAATGCAAGTTGATCTGCTTCGTGATACGCATTGAGTTTAATGGCCGCTGCTCTACTGTTTTCCATGCCAAAAAACTCTGCGGGTACTTCAAACAAAAACTGGCATCCAGCATTATCAGCAGCTTCCAAAACGGCATTGTTAAATTCATGCTGGTTTTTATAGTCAGCTTGGCACATCAAGGCATCAGATGTTTTACGAGAGGGGTGCGAAAAATTATTGGTTTGCATTTTATACTCCTATTTTACACAGCCCCAAAATAACTAGACTAAGAAAAGACTTGCCCCGTGGCCTTAATGGGGCGAAATAGAGGTAATTTTAAAAAATAAAGCGAAAATGTTATGGCAGGATATTTTGAAGAACGGCGTTCCAAGGCAGCTATCTGGTGTCTAAGGCTATCCTTGTTTCTTATCCCATTCTTTGTACTAGTCATTTTGCTCTATCGTTTTGCAAAGATCGACACCATTCAAATGCTGATATTGGTAGCATTTGGTCTTTTAATAGCTTTGCTTTCATTAATTTTTGCGTTCAAGGCAATCAGTGAACTCTGGACGAAGGGCTATAGAGGCGGTTCTCAAGTCGTTCGCGGCATGATGATAACGCTTTTGGTTCTTTTGCCATTTGGTTATCAGGCATTTTTGGCAATTCAGTTCCCATTGGCAAATGATGTTTCAACAGACATGTTAGATCCTCCTGAATATATTAACGCGATTAATCTTCGAGCAAGTAATGAAGACAAGGGAATGAACCCCGTAATCGAGTACGACGAAGCATACGCCAAGAAGATGATTTTGGCCTATCCAAGATTGCAATCCAGACGTTATCCTGCAGGGCCTGAACGTGTCTTGGAAGCTGTCCGTTTAATCATAGATGACAATGAATGGTTGCTAACCGGCTCACTTGGAATTCCAGAACTAAAGAGTAATAGCGAAACAGAAAATACAACTGAGCTTGTTGATAATGATACGCAAGATGAGCAATTGGAAGATATCGTTGAAACGCCTGATGATATCTATATAGAGGCTTTGGAAAGAACCTTGGTGTTCGGTTTTGAAAATGATATCGTTATACGCATCGTCAGCGAAGATCGTAATACGCTGGTTGATGTGCGCTCATCTGCGCGTTGGGGTAAACATGACTTTGGCTACAACGCAAAACTAATCGAAGGCTTTTTGCAGCAATTGGATGCAGCACTTCTTGGGATTGCGGGTGAGGGCTAAACAGCAGTTGCGGTGTAAATACTATTAAGGGCCGGTGGTCCGTCACAAAGAACTTTGTTTTGTAGAACAAGGTCTTCAATATGTGCAAAAACGGAAAGCCCGGCTGCACCATGAAGGCGAGGGTCTGTTTCCTTGTAAATAACTTTTACAATATCAGGAATGGTTCTATCGCCAGCACGAATACGGGATAGTACAGCAGTTTCTCGCATTTTTCGGTGCGCCCGAAGTGCGCGAACAAACTCAGGTGCTTTTTCCAATCTCCCACCATGACCAGGGAAATAGATTGTTTCTTCTCGTTCCATCATGATCGAAAGTGAATTCATATAGTCCGCCATGGAACCATCAGGCGGAGCCACAATTGATGTTGCCCAACTCATTACATGATCACCGGAAAAAAGCATGTCTGTATCTTTGATTGCAAAGCATGCATGGTTTTGTGTGTGTCCAGGCGTCAGGATAGTTTCTAAAGCCCAATCCTTACCTTCTATCATGTCGCCATGTTTAAGTGTTACATCAGCTTTAAAGTCACGATCAGCTGCGGCATCCAATGAATTGACTTCTCCCAAATGCAAGTCACGTGAATTACGATGAGGGCCTTCTGCAAAAATTGATGCACCCGTTTTTTCTTTCAAGGGTGAGGCTAATGGAGAGTGATCCATATGGGTATGGGTCACGACAATATGGCTAACGGTTCGCCCCTTTAAAGTATCAAGCAATAAATCAAAATGGCTATCAATTGCCGGGCCAGGATCGATCACGGCAACACTTTCCCCACCTAAAATATAGGTGTTAGTGCCACGATAGGTAAAGGCGCTTTCATTGGGTGCGGTGATACGTTGTATGCCATCTGCAATTGTAACAGCTTTGCCATGTTCAGGGTCAAATTTAATACGAAAAGATGGTGAAGCCATGAAATCCCTTTGTGCAATATCGAATATGCAATTTTGAATGCTTGAACCCAATCGTATTAACTAATATACATTTAGCAACCAATATTATTTTCAGGGAAACAAATAATGTCAGTAAACGCACTTGCACCTAGCTCAATCAGCAATTCATCCGTAAAAGGTCTAACGCTTGCCGTCATGGTTGCCTTTGGCGTTGCACTTATCGCTTTATCAGCGAAAGTTCAAATTCCATTTTGGCCGGTTCCTATGACGCTTCAAACACTTGCGATTGCAGGTATTGCTGCTGCCTATGGTTTTCGTCTTGGCCTTGCAACAATCATCGCGTATCTGGCCGTAGGCTATATGGGCGCACCGGTTTTTGCCGGCCCTCTTGCTGGCCCCGCATATTTCTTTGGGCCAACAGCAGGTTTCCTGGCAGGCTTCGTGGTTTTAACTGCTATTGTTGGTTATGTTGCTGACAAGACAGCTTCTAAAAATCCATTTGCCCTTTTTGGTGCAATGCTTGTTGGTGATGTAGTTGTATTTGCCCTTGGTTTTGTATGGCTTGCATATTTCTTCGTAACAAGTAGCGGCAATACATTAGGCGCTGACATTGCTTGGGCAAAAGGCGTGACACCATATATTCTGGGTGACTTGGTCAAAATGGCTTTGGCTGCGGCATTGGTACCTGCAATTAGCCGTTTGATGAAACGCTAAGCTTTTTCATAAATTATGATGTAAGAACCCGGCCATGTGTCGGGTTTTTTTATTTCTAATGAGAAAGCTCTTTTAAGCCCTGATCCAAACCAGATAAGGTCATGGGGAACATACGACCAGCAAACAGCTTGTTGATCATCTGTGTTGATTGTGTATATTTCCAAACACGTTCTTCGACCGGATTTAACCAAATGGCATTGCTCCATTTGTCTAAGACACGACGAAGCCAGATTTCGCCTGATTCTTCATTCCAATGTTCAACAGAGCCGCCCGGATAAACCACTTCATAAGGGCTCATGGCTGCGTCACCTACAAAAATGACCTTATAGTCTGAACCATAAGTATGCATAACATCCCAGGTTGACATGCGTTCATTGTGGCGGCGTTTGTTGTCCTTCCAAACACCTTCATATAGGCAATTGTGGAAGTAAAAATATTCCAGGTTTTTAAGTTCAATTCTTGCTGCAGAAAAAAGCTCTTCAACCAGTTTAACGTGGTCATCCATTGATCCGCCGATATCCAAGAATAATAAAACCTTCACAGCATTGCGTCGTTCCGGTCTGGTTTTTACATCAAGATAACCGTTTTCCGCAGTTGCCTTGATGGTATTATTCAGATCAAGTTCTTCGGATGCACCATCGCGAACCCAGCGCCGCAAACGTTTAAGCGCCACCTTGATATTGCGTGTACCAAGTTCAACACTGTCATCAAGGTTTTTAAACTCTCGTTTGTCCCACACTTTTACTGCACGACGATGGCGGCTTTCATGCTGGCCGATGCGAACCCCTTTCGGATTGTAACCATAAGCGCCAAACGGTGAAGTGCCTGCCGTACCAATCATCTTGGAGCCGCCCTGGTGGCGCTTGTGCTGTTCCTCCAAACGCTTTTTAAGCGTTTCCATCAGCTTTTCCCAGCCGCCGAGCGATTCAATCTCTTTCATCTCTTCTTTGGAAAGATGCTTCTCCGCCATTTTTCGAAGCCACTCTTCAGGTAGATCAACTTGGTCTATGCCCTCTGTTCCTGCAACCCGCTCCACGCCTTTGAAGCTTTCGGAAAAGACCACATCAAAACGATCGAGATTACGTTCGTCTTTTACAAGGGCTGCACGTGCCAGATAATAAAACCCTTCAATGTCGTAGACGACCAGGTTTTTCTCCATGGCTTCCAGCAACGTTAAAAACTCCCTTAGGGTTACAGGTATTTTGGCTTCTTTGAGCTTTAGAAAAAACGGTAAAAACATTTCTTTTATTTAGTGCATAAACGCTCTCTAAGAAAGAGGTACGCCTTCAATTGTTATGCGGTGCATAAGACGTCTATGCCCCGCATAATCATTAATAGCCATATGCTGAAGTGCGCGATTATCCCATATCGCTAGTGTGCCAGGTTCCCATCTAATGCGACAGGTGAAATCAGCCCGTGAACAATGTGCATAAAGTTGATCTAGCAGTGGTTTGGATTCTTCTTTTGTCCAGCCATCAAAATGTGTTGTAAAATCCCCATTAACATAAAGACATTTTTTACCTGATAGAGGATGCGTGATGACAACAGGATGAAGCGCGTCTTGTGTTGCATTAGCTTCATTCGCCAAACGACCATCTGCATGTGCTTCTTCATCAGTATTGGTCACTCCAAAAGCGTGGCGTGATGAATGCCATGCGCTCAAACTTTCCAGCATCTCCTTCATACCATTTGATAAAGCCATGTAGGCTGCATATTGGGAAGCAAAGGCAGTATCACCACCCACAGGAGGCGTTTCAACTGCATAAAGCATGGAGCACATGGCGGGAGCGAGGTCGTAGGAATGGTCCGTATGCCAAGTCTCACCAATTGCTGCGGTTTGATCGGCTTCTTTTAATACAGTTGCAATTTCAGGATAACCATCAACGGGTTTGAAAAAGCGATTAACATTGATGTCACCCCATTTGCGGGCAAAGTTGAGATGCTGTTCTGGAGTGAGTTTCAAACCGCGAATGGCAATTACTGAGTGATCGGTAAAAGCTTGCTTGATATCTACGATATCGTTTTCTTTGTTGATATTGGCACCATAAATATCAGCACCAACAGCAGGCGTTATTGCTCTTACTTCAATTGCCATAAATTATCTCCGCGCAGTATTCTCCCGCAACCATGCATCAAGATTGTCTTTGTTGAAAGTACCTGCTTCGAGATTTGAATAGATAAACGTAATCAGGCTATCATTGTCAGGCGTATGATCAACGCCATTTACTTCGAGAAATATTTCCATGACTGCCAAGCCAACTCGTTTATTACCATCAACAAACCCATGATTCATAGTAAGGCTTTCCCATAACGAAGCAGCCTCTTCAATAATATCTTTATAATACCCTGTTTGAGGTCTAAGTAGGGCTGCTTCAATTAAGCCTTTATCACGAACACCTTCGGCGCCACCAAACTCTGAAATCTGGTCAGCATGAATTTCGATCACGTCATCGATTGTTAAATAATACATCGAAATCTTATTTAGCTAACGCTTCATAAACAGAACGGCGACGTTCAATGCTACGTTTATGTGCTTCTTTGATAAGCGGATTAGAAACTGCCTTAACCTTAATCGCTTCATATTCCTCAGCAGAAATAATAACCACCTGGTCACGACCATTCTTCTGGATCATGACAGGTTCTTTCTGGGCATCTTCTATTAATTTGCCAAATTGGTTTTGTGCTTCAGTTGATGTAATGACGCGAATATTCATGATTAGCTCCTATTGATATTAGCTATAATACCTAAATTAGCTAAAATAGTCAATTTCACCTATGTTGCCCGATTTCATCCATATAATATGGCGTGGTTTGATACATCTGGTTTATCCAGTTGCTGAACAAAAGGTGGGCATGAGAGCGCCAGCGATTTTGTGGGGGAATATCTGTATTATCGCTTGGATAATAATTGTGCGGGACTTGAATTTCTTTACCAGCTTCGCGATCGCGTAGATATTCTTCGCCAAGTGAAAGCGTGTCATATTCAATGTGATTGAAGATATATAGTCTATTACCAGCCTCTTCTTGAATGAGGCAAGGGCCGGTAATCTCAGACTCCATTAATATTTTTAACCCGCGATTTGGCTCGATATCTGAAGAGCGAACTTCAGTCCATCTTGAAACGGGAATGGAAAAATCATCAGAAAAGCCGCTTAGGTAAGGAGAGGCTGGTTGTAAGTTTCTGTGGCGGTAAACGCCGAAAGCCTTTTGATCCAATTCGTGTTTGGGTACGCCATGAAAATAGTTGATAGCAGCCATTGCACCCCAGCAGATGTTAAACGTCGAATGCACATTGGTCGTCGTCCATTCAAAGATTTCACAAAGCTCTTTCCAATAGGTCACTTCTTCAAATTCAAGCGTTTCTATGGGCGCACCTGTAATGATAAAACCATCAAACTTGCGATGCTTAATTTCATCCCAGGTATTATAGAAATCAATAAGATGCTCTTCGTTTGTATTCTTGGCCTTGTGGCTACCAATGCGAATAAGCGAAAGCTCAACCTGTAGAGGAGTGGCTCCAATTAACCGCGCAATCTGTGTTTCAGTACGAATTTTGTTGGGCATGAGGTTTAGCAAGCCAATTTGCATCGGTCTGATATCCTGGCGATTGGCATCTGCTTCACGCAGAATTTGAACACCTTCCTTTAAAAGTGTTTCGGTTGCAGGCAATCCGTCTGGAATTCTAATTGGCATGGGAATACTCTCCTCTTTAGCTAATTTTTTAACGTGGTCGCAATTTGGTTAAATCACCACGAGTGTGTCACTCATAAATTCAAATTTAGAAAACGTCAATTCCATGTTTCTTGAACTAACCTTATTGTGATTTATCCAGTCCTTCAAACCAGTTAATGGCTTCTGTAGCCCATCCCTTTGGTACACTATGCCCACCTTGAAAAAGGTTAAACTGCAATGCGCGCCCGGATGCACACTTTGTCCACCAACGTTTCCAGAATTTGCCCGAAGTATCAAATTTGTTTGCTTTAAGTCTTTTACATCCATTAATCTCGCGCAATAACTGCATGCCATAAAAAACATCACCCTGTACAATTCGGGGATTATCAACCGGTCCAATAGGGCGACCTTCCAACGGAACAGTGCCATCTACCCAGCCATGCGTGTGCATTAGGTTTACAGGGCCAGCACAGTCTTTTGCAACCGGGTGAGGGCGCCAAAAGGCACCTGCTACTGGCGCAAAGGCTTTAACAACGTCTGAATCTTGGCAAGCCAAATACCACGCCATGGAACCACCAATTGAAAACCCTGTCATTAAAATGCGATCACGATCTATGTTAAATTTTTGAGATGCGTCAGAAAGAATAGCTTTTGTAAAAGCAAGTTCATCACGGCGCTTTTTACGATCAGGATGAAATGACCAGCCAGGCCCGAACTTGGAATTAGGTCGCTTTAAGCCGCTTGGTGCAATAACTGCGTATCCACGCTTAAGAAAGGTTTCTACCATCTCACGATTTTTCAAGGAGCGTTGACCAGAGCCACCTGCACCGTGAAAATAGAGCATGGCAGGAATTTCCACCGTGGGGTCGCTGCGTTCAGGCAACTCTATATTATAGTTGCCAAGTTCAATCTTGCAGTCGTTTTCACCAAGCCCGCAAATCTGATCTGCGTAACCATGATGAGAAAAACCAATCAGGAATGCAATTATGATAAAAAAGAAACGCATAGAAATCTCCAAAACTATTTGAAAACTTTCACATCACTAGCATCACAATATCAATGGCCTCGCAAAACTGTGAAGCAGGCGTTTACCTGTTTTGTTGTTTCGCCATGAAAGCAAGGCGTTGCAGCAAGTGCACATCTTGCTCGTTTTTTAACAATGCGCCATGGAGACGAGGAAGGGCATCACTCGCATCACCGCGTAAATCAACACCATCAATATCATCTGAAACAAGCAGTCTAATCCAATCAAGTGCTTCAGAGGTTGAAGGCTTTTTCTTCAAGCCTGGTGTCTCACGAATTTCATAAAACTGATTAAGCGCTTCACGCACCAGGTTCTTCTTGATGCCCGGATAGTGGACATCAACAATTTGCTCCAAGACTTCAACTTCAGGAAATTTGATATAGTGAAAGAAGCACCTGCGCAAAAAAGCATCTGGCAATTCTTTCTCGTTGTTAGAAGTAATAATAACGATAGGACGGTTGTCAGCCTTTATGTTTTCATTGGTCTCGTAGACATGAAATTCCATGCGGTCGAGCTCTTGTAAAAGGTCGTTTGGGAATTCGATATCCGCTTTGTCAATTTCATCAATTAGCAGAACGACTTTTTCTTTCGCTTCAAAAGCCTCCCACAGCTTGCCTTTGCGGATGTAGTTTTTAACGTCGTTAACCCGTTCATCGCCAAGTTGACTGTCGCGCAGGCGTGACACAGCATCATATTCATACAAGCCTTGCTGGGCTTTTGTGGTGGACTTTACATGCCATTCAATCAAAGGCAGTCCAAGTGAACCTGCAACCTGTTTGGCAAGTTCTGTTTTACCCGTACCAGGCTCACCTTTTACCAATAATGGGCGCTCGAGCGCAATTGCTGCATTAACAGCCGTTGTTAAGTCGTCCGCTGCTACATAAGATGAAGTGCCTTCAAATCGCATAAAATCTTCCTTTTTATATTCTACTTTGTTTTAGGGCGAAGGCAGCATGGGAGCAAGTTTTAAGGTTAAAAGAAAAAAGATTTATCATGATGCAAAATTCTATGAATTTTCATCTTGCAGG
>CALHIB010000015.1 GCA_938030595.1 uncultured Rhizobiaceae group bacterium
CGGCGTGGACTACCAGGGTATCTAATCCTGTTTGCTCCCCACGCTTTCGCACCTCAGCGTCAGTATTGTTCCAGAAAGCCGCCTTCGCCACTGATGTTCCTCCGGATATCTACGCATTTCACCGCTACACCCGGAATTCCGCTTTCCTCTAACATACTCTAGCCTGCCAGTATCAAATGCAGTTCCCAAGTTGAGCTCGGGGATTTCACATCTGACTTAACAAGCCGCCTACGCGCGCTTTACGCCCAGTAATTCCGATTAACGCTTGCACCCTCCGTATTACCGCGGCTGCTGGCACGGAGTTAGCCGGTGCTTCTTCTGTAGGTAACGTCAATTTCAGAAGCTATTAACTTCCAACTTTTCTTCCCTACTGAAAGTGCTTTACAACCCGCAGGCCTTCTTCACACACGCGGTATTGCTGGATCAGGGTTGCCCCCATTGTCCAATATTCCCCACTGCTGCCTCCCGTAGGAGTCCGGGCCGTGTCTCAGTCCCGATGTGGCTGATCATCCTCTCAGACCAGCTATTGATCGTCGCCTTGGTGAGCCATTACCTCACCAACTAGCTAATCAAACGCGGGCTCATCTAATACCGATAAATCTTTCCCCCGGAGGGCGTATAAGGTATTAGCAGTCATTTCTAACTGTTGTTCCTTAGTACTAGGTAGATTCCCACGCGTTACTCACCCGTCTGCCACTCTCTCCGAAGAGAGCGTTCGACTTGCATGTGTTAAGCCTGCCGCCAGCGTTCGTCCTGAGCCAGGATCAAACTCTCAAGTTTGATATTGAGATTTTTGATCGGCTTTAATAAATCAACAAAACCTTACAAGTAAGGCACTCAATGTTGATCTGGTCACGCATATATTTGCATATATTATTTGTTGATCATGGGTATGATCAACGAATTGACGAGAACATTTTTTAAACACACCTAGAACAACCGAAGTCATTCTTGGTATTTGTAACATTCTCGAAAAACGTGTCCGCCGAAGTCTCTGTTCGATATCGATGCTGCAAAGGATTACAGCAACGTATCCAGCAGGTATTCGCCAACCACGTTTCTCTTTCTTTAATTATTCAATTGTCAAAGAACTGAAACAACCGAAGCCGTTTCGATGGCTGAAAGACAATCCGTTTGTCTTATCAATCAACCACTGAGTTGAGCACTTAATGTGCCAATCTCTTAGGGTAACTAGAGAGCGAAGTTATTTGCCGCTTGCGGCGCCGCGCCCTCGTTGTTTGTGTATATAGTCTGGGTTAACGCCAACTGTCAACGAATAATTTGAAAAAAATGCATTTTTTTTAAAGTTTTTTTTAGCAGCAAATTTTAAATGCATTGAAACCCCTAGATTCTTTAAAAAACAGGCCTTTTTGGCTGGTTTCAGCATATTTTTTATTTTAATTTTTTTCCATTATAATGACAAGATTACACTTTTATATAGGCGTTTATACAGTCTGCTTTACAGCAAGGTGATATTAAAGGTAAAACTACGCATCATTGAACGGGAAATTCCATCTTAAAATGAATAATAGTGTAAATACAGAGACACAATTCCTTGGAGAATTGCCGGCGCTACTCATACATAAGCATTCAAAACGTCCGGAAAGGCGTCAGGTCAGCAAAAGATGGTTGGCAAGTTCCGTTCTTGTAGGTGTGACTTCTTTCTTCCTAATGGGGGGCGCCTTGTTTGCTGCCCTTGAGGGTCGTCAGCAATTAACACTACCAGCTGAAACATATGACAGATCAAATACTGATGACAGTAGTGGGAACTTGGCTTTAAAAGGCAATCACCCAAGCTTCTTTACCAAACTCCAGGAATCCGAACCTTCTAATATTATTATGGCATCAACCTCTACGCGTCAGGGTGAGCAGGTTATTGTCAAGGCAAAGCCTTTCATGACAATCAAGGCATCCATGGCGACCGCCCCTCGCCCAACAACAAAATACCCTGCATTTAACGCATTGGCCGTTTTTTCTGAATCGGGAAAGTCAGAGATAATCGCAAAAAGCAGTGACTTTATGTATGGTGCTGATGTTGAAAGTGAAGTTGCACTCAATATCTCAGATTTCCCATATGAGGAAGTAGGGCTTAAGTTCAAGCCCCGTCAGAACTCTAGGGACATCAAAAGACAAGTCCAGCTGTTTGCAACTAATCTGGATAGCACAACAGCAAATATAACAGCCATTTCTGATTTCGATTCTGAAAGATTTTCAAGTGCTGGCAATTTAAACCTGCAAACGGGCGATGTCACGATAACCGCTGAAAACGTAACAATCTTGGGTAAGATCAATTATGATACGTATTCAGGTGTATGGTACGAAGATCGCTTGATTGAAGTTCGAGCAAACGCAAGCATTGCTCAGGTTCTCGAGTCTGAGGGATTGGACAATGAAGAAATTTTTAAAATTGTCCAGGTTTTATCAAGCGATCTAGGCACAGACGTTCTCAAACAGGGGGATACGCTTCAAGCTTATTTTCAGCATGAGACGCTTTCAAATGGTGAAAAACTTAAAACGCTCGCAAGGGTAAGTATCTTTAGAGGCACGACCCATTTGGTAAGCATCGCCAGACCTGATGAACCAGCAATAAAAGAAGCAGGCAGCGCTCAAGCGAATTTCGTCTATGCAATTGAGCCAGAAAGCCCCGAGGAACTGTTTGAGGAAACAAAAGAGCAACCCATCATAGCAGCTTCCAAACTGCCTTCCATTTACGATGGAATATATAGAGCTGCATTAAATGAAGGTCTTACTCCGGAACTGGCAGGTTCACTCATTAAGATAATGGCATTTGATGTTGATTTCAGAAGTCGCGTTTCACCAACTGACTCACTAGAAGTATTCTTGTCTTTAGAAGATGGCAAAGAAACACCAACTGACCAATCTGAAATTCTATATGCAGCCGTAAAACTTGGCAAAATAACGCGCAGATACTACCGCTTTGGCGATAGCAAAACTGGCGTCGTCGATTATTATGATGAAACAGGCAAAAGCTCTAAAAAGTTTCTTCTTAGAAAGCCAGTTCCAAATGGCAAGTTCCGTTCTCCCTACGGCATGAGGCGCCACCCTATTTCAAGACGTTTGAAACTGCATGGTGGCGTTGATTGGTCAGCACCTCGCGGAACCCCTATTATCTCTGCTGGCAATGGCGTTGTTCAAAAAGCAGGTTGGGGCAGTGGTTACGGAAAACAAACCATCATCAAACACGCTAATGGCTATGAGACCAGCTACTCGCACCAAACCGCTTATGCAAAAGGCATAAGACCTGGCGCAAGAGTTCGTCAGGGGCAAGTAATTGGCTATGTCGGCTCAACAGGTTATTCGACAGGCCCGCACTTGCATTACGAAGTGAAAGTAAATGGTAACCGGGTAGATCCAATGCGCATCAGACTTCCAAAAGGAAAAGTTCTCAAAGATGCAGAACTTGATCAATTCTTATCTGAAAAAGCCCGCATTGATCAATTGGTAAATCCTGAAACATCCGAAACCGCCGCTTTGAATTAGGCCTTAAGCCTCATAAATCAGCTTATAATGATTGAATATACAGGCTAAGCTTATATTGCTTCGTCCAAGCCTAATTCTTTTTGGCGCTTTTTTGTTAGATTAAGTGCGGCGAGTTTATGAGACTCTCGCAAGTAGAGTTTTAAATCATCTTTACTCAAGCTTTCATCACTAAACATTTGTATCCACTTCATGCCTCGCGAAGCAAAATATGGCGCAGGTCTTAGCCCTGGCTGATGTTTCATGATTTCATAACTGTGTGGTGAACATTTGAAAGTCACATAAGGGTCATCATCTTTCGACCAACCACCAATGGCGAAAACCTTTTCGCCAACTTTCCATACATGCGCTCCACCCCACTGAATAACCTTATTGGTCGCTGGCAGGGAGGAGCAAAATATATTAAACTCCAAATAAGTAATCATATTATGCCCATCAAATCATTTGCCCAAACAAAAGATACGACAAGCATAAATGAACATCAATCACGACATTGGACTTTAGCTGTTTTTATTTGTCTCTCGCTTACTGGACTTAAGCATTAGACGATCATTAGAAGTAACAACTTTAACTAAAGAACCATCTTCAATTTCACCAGACAGAATTTTTTCTGCCAGCAAATCTTGTAGCTCGGACTGAATAACGCGCTTTAATGGTCTTGCACCGTATGCAGGTTCATAACCTCGCTCAGCCAACCAGTTAGTTGCATCATGATCCAACTCAAGGTCGATACGACGATCCTCAAGCAAACTGCGTAAATGGCGCAATTGGATATCAACAATTCCAGCCATATCTGCCTTCTTGAGGCGTTCAAACAAGACAATTTCATCCAGACGATTCAAAAATTCCGGACGGAAACTGGCTCGAACGACTTCCATAACACTATCACGAACAGAAGACACATCTTCATCATCATTCAGCGCAACCAAGAACTCCGCACCCATGTTGGATGTCATGACAATCATCGTATTGGAAAAATCAACTGTTCTACCTTGACCATCGGTTAACCGACCATCATCAAGCACCTGAAGAAGAACATTGAAAACATCGGGATGTGCTTTCTCAATCTCGTCAAACAGAATCACCTGATAAGGTCTGCGACGCACGCTTTCTGTCAACGCACCGCCTTCATCATAACCAACATAACCTGGAGGCGCTCCGATAAGACGCGCAACCGAATGTTTTTCCATATATTCAGACATATCCATACGCAACATGGCGCTTTCGTCATCAAACAGAAAATCAGCCAAGGCTTTTGTCAGCTCGGTTTTACCTACACCTGTTGGCCCTAGGAACATAAATGAACCAATCGGTCTGGACGGATCTTGCAAACCGGCCCGCGAACGACGCACTGCTTTCGATACCGCCTGAACCGCTTTACCTTGTCCGACAACCTGTTTTGCAAGTTCATCTTCCATACGAAGCAGTTTATCACGTTCACCTTCCAGCATTTTATCAACAGGAATACCTGTCCAGCGAGATACAACATGAGCGATGTGATCCGGCATCACAGTCTCTTCGACCATGGAAGCGACCTGATCATCAGCCTCAGCATCTTCAATTTCAGCAATTTGTTTTTCAAGCGCAGGAATAGTGCCATATGCCAGTTCACCTGCTTTTGCCAAATCACCTTGACGTTGTGCTTGTTCAAGCTCATTACGCGCTTGATCCAAATGCTCTTTCAGGTTTTGCGCACCTGAAAGTCGATTCTTCTCACTTTCCCAACGTGTAGTCAGTACATCAGCCTTTTCTTGCAGCTGTGCCAGTTCATCCTCAAGTGACGTCAATCGCTCTTTCGACGCTTTGTCTGTTTCTTTCAACAAGGCCTCACGCTCAATCTTTAACTGGATTAAACGACGATCAATCTCATCAAGTTCTTCTGGCTTGGAATCCACCTGCATCCGAAGCCGCGACGCAGCCTCATCCATCAAGTCAATTGCCTTGTCTGGTAAAAACCTGTCAGTGATATAACGATTTGAAAGATTAGCGGCAGATACAAGTGCAGAATCACTAATACGAATACCGTGATGCACTTCATATTTCTCTTTAATACCCCGCAAGATTGAAACCGTATCAGCAACATCAGGTTCGCTGACAAAGACAGGCTGGAAGCGACGTGCAAGTGCTGCATCTTTTTCGACATGCTTACGATATTCATTAAGTGTCGTTGCGCCCACACAATGCAATTCACCACGCGCAAGTGCTGGCTTTAACAAATTAGATGCATCCATCGAGCCTTCAGAAGCACCAGCGCCAACCAAAGTGTGCATTTCGTCAATAAAGAGAATAATTTTACCGCTCGCAGATTGCACTTCTGAAAGAACCGCTTTTAAACGTTCCTCAAATTCACCACGATATTTTGCACCCGCAATCAATGCGCCCATATCAAGTGATAAAAGTTGCTTGTCTTTAAGAGATTCAGGAACATCGCCATTGATAATGCGAAGCGCCAAACCTTCCGCAATTGCAGTTTTACCAACGCCAGGCTCGCCAATCAGCACCGGATTATTTTTTGTTCTTCTCGAAAGCACCTGAATGGAACGTCTAATCTCTTCATCACGTCCAATAACAGGATCAAGTCGCCCTTCTTTTGCATCAGCTGTTAAATCACGCGCATATTTCTTTAAAGCGTCATAAGCAGATTCTGCACTCGCACTGTCAGCAGTACGACCTTTGCGAATTTCTTCAATTGCAGAGTTAAGAGCCTTGGGCTCAACATTACCTGCTTTTAAATGTTTGGCAGTTGGAGATTTTGCATCCAGTGTCATCGCAAGCAACATGCGTTCAACGGAAACAAAACTGTCACCAGCCTTGGTCGCAGCTTTTTCGGCTTGATCAAACAGCTTTGCTATGTCGCTGGATAAATAAAGCTGACCACCGCCACCAGAAACACTGGGTTGTGATGCGAGTGCTTTATCCATTGATTGACGAATGGCTTTGATGTCACCACCCGATTGCTTGATTAAACCGGCACAAAGACCTTCACTATCATCAAGCAAGACCTTCAATATATGTTCTGGAATAAATTGTTGATGCCCCTGTGATAAGGCTGATGTTTGAGCAGATTGAATGAACCCTTTCATCCGATCTGTATATTTTTCGATATCCATCGTTAAACTCCTTCGTCTTCTCACCCGCATTGCAGCGTAAGAAAATCATTATGAAATTTCAGCACCCGCCAGGCAGCATGCTGCTTCGATAGATATGGGAATTATTTTGGACAGTTAAAGAGCAGGTTCAAAGTTTCATTACGCATAAAAAAAGGGAGCATCTGCTCCCTTGAGTTTTAAAGCATTACAAAATACTCAGCCTTCTTCAGTAGCTACAGCACCTAAAAGACTATCAGGCAGTTTCGCTGCATCTTCGGAAATCACCTCGGGATCAATCGTAGGTTTGTCATCAGATTGAGCTGATGTTTCTTCAGCACCGTTACCATTGGAAGCGTCCGCTGCAACTGGTTTGCGAGGTCTGCGTGTACGCGTATTTTTGCGTTCCTTTGGTGTAGATTCTACTTCTGAAGTTTCATCTCCAGCATCTTGAGCTTCAGTAGCTTTAGCTTCAACATCTGCGTCATGATTATCATCAGTATTTTCGCCTGAAGCTTCTTGTTCAGCCTGTCTCTTTTCAGCCATTTCGGCAGCGCGTGCCTCAGACTGTTGTTGCGCCGCAGCAACGATACGGTTGTAATGTTCTGCATGCTGCAAATAGTTTTCTGCAATCACGCGATCGCCATTTGATAAACAATCACGCGCTAGCGTTGTGTATTTCTCAGCAATATGAGCAGCGTTACCACGAATTTTCACATCAGGACCATTGCTCTCAAAGTTACGGTTCGTGTTATGTTGTGGTTTACGGCCTCTGCCGCGTGATCTTGATTTTTGGTTTGATTGTCTCATGGACTACCTATGCCCTACACATTATTCATATTTTTCCTGCAAACAGGATTTTGAATTGAATTCAGATTTTAAGATTTCCCGAAAAAGCCCTTCAATATCGGCAATCCGCCCTGCCCCCTGACAGAAATCATATTAATATGAGCGGAAGTACGAATCTTCGTAATTAACGATCTTTCGTGACATATGATTAGCGGGTTCATGACAATATGCCAAGTCTTTTCTTATCACATGGCTAAATTATCACTTAAAAGTGCAATTTTGTAACAATTATGCATTTCAAAGAGTGGCTATAATCACTCTATTTATTTGATTTAAGTCTTTAATTACAATGATATCTGAAAAGCCTGCAGCTACCGCAAGAGCTGAGATATCTTTTTCTTGATCAATTCCAATCTCCAAACAAACTTTACCTTTTGGTTTCAAATAATTGTGCCCTTCGCCCAATATTCTTCGGTAAAAATCCAAACCATCCTCTCCGCCATCCAAAGCAAGCATGGGGTCAAAAACACGAACTTCTTTTTGCAATGTCAGTATATCCGCAGCTGGAATATATGGCGGGTTTGAAACAATGAGATCAAATTTATCTTTAACATCTTCGTAGATATCTGATTTCAAGAAGTGAATGTGTTCTTTAACTCCAAGCGCATTCGCATTTTTTTTGGCCGTTTCTAATGCACCTGGTGAGATATCAGTTGCGGTAACCGCCACATCCACCAATTCTGCAGCAAGACTAACAGCAATAGCGCCAGACCCGGTTCCAATTTCAAGCACTGAAGAAGGTTTCAAGTCAATGACTGCCTCAACCAAGGTTTCAGTATCTGGGCGAGGTATTAAAGTATCATCTGATAAGCAAAACTCTCGACCATAAAATTCGCGACACCCCAAAATTCTATGCACAGGTTCATGGTTCAAACGACGTTCAACATACTTCCAAAACTCAACGGTTTTATCAACATCAAGAATATCACTGGACTTTGAAATCAGCTCCGGACTTGAATAGCCATTAACATATTGAAGCAATAGTTTTGCATCAAGTTCAGGTGTCTCTAATCCAGCTTTTGAAAATTGAAAAGCAGCCTTTGCCATAAGCTTGGATAACATTTCAGCTTTAGGCATCTTCTTCCATCGCAGCTAGCATGTTGGCTTGATGATCAGTCACCAACGCATCAATAACCTCATCAAGCCCCTCACCCATAATCAACCGATCAAGCTTATAAAGTGTGAGATTAATTCGGTGATCCGTCATCCGTCCTTGCGGGAAATTGTAGGTTCGAATTCGCTCTGATCGGTCGCCTGAACCCACTTGGCCTTTACGAGCATCAGCACGTTCCTGATCTGCTTTTTGACGTTCCATATCAAAAAGTTTTGCACGTAGTGCTTTCATCGCAAAGGCACGGTTCTGGTGTTGGGATTTCTCTGATGACTGCACCACAATTCCAGAAGGTAAATGCGTAATCCGAACAGCACTATCCGTAGTATTGACATGCTGCCCCCCCGCACCAGACGCACGCATTGTATCAATGCGAATATCTTCATTACGAATTTCAATATCAATATCTTCTGCTTCCGGCAACACGGCTACCGTGGCTGCAGACGTATGAACCCGCCCACCTGATTCTGTATCAGGCACACGCTGAACACGGTGGACACCAGATTCGAATTTCATACGCGCAAATACACCTCGCCCGGTAATCGAAGCAATGATTTCTTTATAACCACCAACATCACCAGCGCTTTCAGAAAGAATTTCAACTTTCCAACCTTTTAGCGATGCATGACGCTCATACATCCGGAATAGATCTCCTCCAAAAAGAGCTGCCTCTGAACCACCAGTGCCAGCTCTAATTTCCAAAATAGCACTTTTATCATCAGCGACATCTTTTGGAATAAGTAATAATTTAAGCGCTTCCTCACACTCAGCCATAGTTTGAGTGGCTTCTTCTTTCTCAAGCTCCGCGAGTTCTTTCATCTCTGCATCAGTTTCAGCATCTTCAAGCATTTCAATCGCGTCTAAAAGATTTGATTGTGCCTGCATGAACTCACGTATTTTACCAACAACAGGTTCAAGCTCTGAATGTTCCGACGCCAGTTTTACATATTGTTCCGGGTCTGGCCCCTCAACCATCTCCGCTTCAATAGCAGCATGACGATTAAGTAGTTGATCTAATTTTTCTTGTACGAGCATAAAAGGTTTGTCCTGCAAAACGGCATTCGAGTATCTGTAAGTCTTTTATAGATTATATTTTAATATGGAATACCATGCTTATCAGCAAAGTCAGTCAATAATTCCATAATTGTTGTCTGTTCTGAAATATCTTCGATAACGGGCAACAATTCTTTTTGCAGCGCCCCCACATCCAGAGCCATTAACATTGCCTTTACAGGTCCAATAGCAATCGGTGACATGGAAATATTTGTAAACCCAAGTGCTAATAATACCATCGCAAATAAGGGGCGACCTGCAATTTCACCACAAAGCGTAACAGGCGTATCATGCTCGTTACCCTTATCAATAATTTGCTTCAATGCACGCAAAAAAGGCTTATTCACGGAACTGTAACGATTTGCAAGATTAACATTACCGCGGTCACTTGCCATGAAAAATTGGAACAAATCATTTGAACCTATAGAAATGAAATCAACGGCCTGCATCAACTCATCCAATTGCCAAAGCAAACTTGGCACTTCAAGCATTGCACCAAGCTCTAGAGTTCGAGGCATTTCATGACCAAATCGAGTTTGCAATTCCACTTCACGTTTAATCAGGTCACGTACCAGATTAATCTCCCAAACCTCGGTCACAAGGGGCGCCATCAATCTTAAATTTCTACCTGCTGAGGCTTTTAACAAAGCCCGTATTTGCGAGCGCAGTAATGCTGGCCTATCAAGCGAAAGCCTCAAGGCACGCCAACCCATTGCCGGATTTTCTTCTTGCAAGCTTTTTAGATATGGCAGAACTTTGTCACCACCAATATCAAGTGTCCTGAAAGTAACTGGCCGTTCACCAGCCTCATCTAAAACGTGCCGATAAAGTTCTTCCTGTTCGCCAGGACGCGGCAATGTTGAAGACACCATGAATTGTAATTCAGTCCTGAATAAACCAACACCCTCAGCGCCACTGCTTTCAAGCTGTTTTAAGTCCATAACCAAACCAGCATTCATCAGTAGGTTTATATCCAAACCGTCTTTTGTCTTAGCAGGCTTGTCCCGAAGCTTTTCAAATTGCTTAAGGCGTCCTGCTCGGAATTTTACTTTTTCTGTATAAGCCGTTTCTATATCTGCAGGCGGGCGAAGTGATACGGATCCCGCCTCCCCATCAACAATAATGGCATTGCCTTGTTCTGCATAAGAAACAAAATCAGCCAACTGACCAACAACAGGAATACCAAGCGCGCGCGCAACAATGACAACATGTGAATTTGGTGTGGCTTCCTCTAAAACAAGCCCGCGCAACTTGTCACTATTATAATCAAGTAGCTCAGCTGCACCCATGCTGCGCGCAACAATGACATGATCGCCCTCTACGATTGTAGCATCAGCCCCATGTTTTTTGCCAACAAGTTCTCGCAACAGGCGATTAGCAAGATCATCAAAGTCGTTAGACCGCTCGCGAAGATAAGGGTCTGCCTGACGCATCATGCGAGCACGATTATCATTTTGAACTTTTTCAACGGCTGCTTCCGCTGTCAAACCATTCATAATGGCTTCTTCCATGCGGCGATTCCAACCACGATCATGCGCAAACATTCTGTAGGCTTCCAACACATCACGGTGCTCACCTTCGATTGGAACATTACGGTTTTGAAAGAGAAGATCAATTGAGACCTGAACCTTAACAAGCGCTTCTCGTAAACGTATGATTTCCTCATCAGCCTTGTCATTAAACAAGTTAGTCACAATAACTCGTGGTTCGTGTAAAATCACGTACCCAAGACCAATTCCGTAAGAAAGCGAGACACCGTCAACGGTAAGAGGTCTGCTTAAATCAAGGGTTACACCTTTGGATGAAAGTTCTTCCAACTCACCCGTTGCGATAAGCTCGCCCAGAACCATTGCAGTCGTTTCAAGTGCTTCAACTTCGGCATCCATATAAACACGGTTGGATTTATTTTGAACAACCAGAACACCAAGCACGCGACCCGCACGCAAAATCGGAACCCCCAGAAATGCATTATAAATTTCCTCACCCGTTTCTGGCAGATATTCAAAGGCGGGGTGTTTTTGCGCATCGTTTAAATTTAAAGCACGCGCGGATACTGCAATCGTACCAACAAGACCTTGACCAAGTCGCAAGGCAGAGACGTGAACAGCTTCGGAATTCAAACCCTGTGACGCATATAGCTCTAACATACCATCAGCACGCAACACGTAAACTGAACACACTTCCGCTGACATATTGCCCGCGATATCGGCAACAATGGTATCAAGCCGCGTCTGCGGATCATGTGGCGCCGCCATAACTTCACGCAAGCGGCGAAGCAGAACGCTAGGGCCTTTTGGTTGAGAGCTCATAATGCCTCCCAATACGGGCTTTTTGCCCAGGTTTCTACTCGTAAAACTACTGAACGATTATAGTGTTTTTATTGATTTAAACCGTAAACTGCATGCAAGGTACGCACTGCCAACTCTGTATAATCAGCATCAATCAAAAGCGAAAACTTTATCTCTGAAGTGGTTATAGCACGGATATTGATATTCTTGTCAGCCAATGCAGCAAACGCTGTTGAAGCAACACCAGCATGACTGCGCATGCCAATGCCAATAACAGAAATTTTTGCCAAACCTGTATCACTTTGAAGTGCTTCAAATGAAATATCATCGCGCTCGTCTTCAAGTACTTTAACCGCTTTTTCCACATCCCCTTCTGGAACTGTAAAGGTCATATCAGTTTTGGAGCCATCTTCCGAAACACTTTGAACAATCATGTCAACGTTAATATGACTATCTGCTAGCGGACCAAAAATGGAAGCCGAAATACCTGGTCTGTCTGGCACACGGCGCAGAGAAATTTGAGCTTCATCTTTTGTGTAGGCAATGCCTGTTACAACTTCTTTTTCCAAAATTTCATCCTCATCACAAATTAGCGTACCAACTGCCAGATCCGGGTTTATGCTTTCAGGCTCATCAAAACTGGAGCGAACAAAGGTTCGAACGCCATTAATCATCGCCATTTCAACAGAACGTACTTGTAAAACTTTCGCACCCAAGGACGCCATTTCCAACATCTCTTCAAACGAGATTTTTTCCATACGTTTGGCGCGAGGTTCAATGCGTGGGTCTGTGGTATACACCCCATCCACATCCGTATAAATATCACACCGATCTGCATTAATCGCTGCCGCAATGGCAACGGCAGATGTATCAGAGCCACCTCGACCAAGCGTCGCTATACGATTGTCAGGTCCAATACCCTGAAACCCTGCAATCACCGCAACCTGCCCACCTGAAATACGCTCAATCAGAAGATCGGAATCAATTTCATCAATGCGCGCTGCACCATGAGATGCATCTGTCTTAAGTGGTATTTGCCACCCTTGCCATGAACGAGCATCAACGCCGATATGCTGAAGCCCCATAGCAAGAAGACCCGAAGTAACCTGTTCACCAGAGGCCACAACCGCATCATACTCACGCGCATCGTGCATGGGTGAAATTTCTTTCGTCCATGCAACAAGCTCATTGGTTTTGCCGGACATGGCCGAGACGACAACAGCAACTTCATTACCTGCATCAACTTCACGTTTAACATGGCGCGCAACAACGCGGATGCGTTCAATATCCGCAACCGAAGTGCCACCAAATTTCATTACCAGTCTGGCCAATTGTCTTCTCTTAAATCTGAATTTTCATTCGAACAAAAAAATTCGCCCTACGTTCTAGAGCGAGTTGTGTGCGTTGTAACTAAAAATCTACTTTGTCGCAAGGCCGCGTTATTGACTTCTTGCCAAAGACGCACGACCTATACTTTGTACAAAGGATCAAATGATGACTGACACCGCAAAAACCACAATTGATAATGAAGACGTTGCCCGTTTCTCTGCCATGGCAGACGAATGGTGGGACCCAACAGGCAAGTTTAAACCCTTGCACAAATTCAATCCTGTGCGGTTAGAATACATCAAGGAAAAAATATGTGAAACCTTCGACCGCGATGTAAAAGACCCCAAAGCGTTTAAAGGCCTGCGCATTCTGGACATCGGTTGCGGTGGTGGTCTTTTAGCTGAACCCATGGCAAGACTTGGGGCAGATGTGGTTGGCGCAGATGCATCCGAAGTCAACATCGAAGTTGCCAAAATCCACGCGGAACAATCTGGCCTTGATATTGACTACCGCGCAACAACTTCCGAAGCGCTGGAAGCGGCTGGTGAAAAATTCGACGTCATCTTGAACATGGAAGTCGTTGAACACGTATCAGACGTAAATCTTTTCATGACTTCTTGTGCCAAAATGGTAAAACCAGATGGCCTGATGTTTGTGGCCACCATCAACAGAACGCCTAAAGCCAAAATGCTGGCAATATTCATGGCAGAAAACGTCCTGCGCTGG
>CALHIB010000016.1 GCA_938030595.1 uncultured Rhizobiaceae group bacterium
CTTGGCAATTCCGCCAAACAATATGGAGGTTGCGCCAACTTATCTTGGTTTGGCAGCATGCGCCTTTCAGATGTTTTGGCAGATCAAAAACCTTGATATCCATAATAGCGATCAATGTTTGAAACTATTCAAGTCAAACAGCAGGTTCGGATTGATCCTGTTTGCAGGGCTTTTTGTTTCAGCCCTGCTTCAAGTGATTTAAGATTAACGACGGGCAATCAACTCCGCCGCTGTAAGTTTTTCAACTTTGCCCACAATACCCATCTTGCGACGACGTAGAAAGTTTGGACGATGCCTTACAGTGGTAATACGCTTACGACGTGCGATTGGATCTTCCACCATCAATGCGCCCAGCTGTTTGGTCACTGCTGTTGGATTGTTTTCCATATCAACCACCAACATAGGCAGTTTCATCAAGCGGCTCCATGAGTGCCAGTCTGCTGCAATGTCATCCATGTTATTTGCATAAAGTAGTGGCACACAAAGTTCGGGATCGTGATGAAGCAATTCCAGTGTCACCGTTACAAGACCGTTTTCATCTTCAATCGCACGTGCTGCTACGCCTTTAAAGGCTTTGGCAGGTACGGCCATGGCAATCTCTTTGCCCATGGTCATCGTCTTTTTGACAACAACACCGTTACGGCTGATTTTGTATGATTTGTCACCCACGTTCAACAAGTGTGAAGTGTGGTAAGGATCAAGTCGCAGGCCGCGACCTGATCCCGTTTCTTGCTTGGCTAAATGCGCCATAAGAAGTGCCTCTCTGTCCCTTTTCAGAGCCCAATCTTTTTAGCGTTGGTGCTTCTGAATTCGCCGTGGTTATTGTTCTTGTTTTTGTTGCGGCGTTGAGATGAATATACAGGCGAGGTTACCAAAACTGCTTAATTTGTGTGGTAAACAAAAGCTTGATTATTTGTTTGGTTATTGAAATGTTTACTGGAGTCTTTTTGTTAACTCTAAGAAATTCAAAGCCCAGTTTTCTGGGGCAGGAACATCAATGAAAATCAAAAACCTAGATCATTTTGTCCTCACAGTCGTTTCAATAGAAGCAACCTGCGACTTTTATGAAAAGACCCTTGGCATGAAAGTTGAAGTTTTTGGGGAAGGACGTAAAGCTTTGATGTTTGCAAACCAAAAAATAAACCTGCATCAAGTAGGTAAGGAATTTGAGCCAAAGGCCAAAAAACCTACAAGTGGAGCAGGCGATTTTTGTTTGATTACAGAAACGCCAATAACAGATGTTATTTCACATCTAAAATCATGTGATGTTATTATAGAAGACGGCCCTGTAGCGCGCACTGGAGCAATGGGGGCAATAACATCTGTTTATTTCAGAGACCCGGATCACAATTTGATTGAAGTCAGTACCTACGATTAGGGTCTGGACTCAATTAGGAGAAGGTTTTTGCGCTTGGAAAACGGTTTAAAGACTAGAAAGTGCTTGCAGAGCGTAGTTCCTCTACGGTCAAAAGCGCTGCCGACGGATTTGGATCGTTTTGCCGCGTCGCTTCGCGAAAGGGACAATTTACTCGACAGACTTCGTTGTAAAGCTTGGAAAACCAGACGGTTTGCCTCACGTTTTACGCCTTTCTGTCGAGCAAATTGTCTCCTACAAAAATCCATCTCCCAATTGGGTTCAGACCCTAGGCTATTGCTGTATTATTGATGCGATTGTGCTCGACACGATTGCGACCGTTTTCTTTGGCTTTGTAAAGCAGCCTGTCAGCTTTAGTCATCAGTGTAGGAAGATCAATCTTCTCTTTGTAAATCACTGCGCCAATACTGACACTTAAATCCACATCTTCAAGATCAAAGCTTTCGTTTGCTGCTTTGACATTTTCTCTCAAGCGTTCTGCTATATCTACCGCAAGTTGATAGTTGACACCTTTCAGATGGACAGCAAATTCTTCGCCACCAATTCGGCCAATCGTATCTGTCTTGCGAATGCCCTTCTTGAGTGCCTCTGTGATTTGGATAAGCGCACGATCGCCAGCAAGATGGCCATGTGTATCGTTAATCGTTTTGAATAGATCTGCATCAATAATCAAAAACGCATCATTTTTCTTTTGGACTTTTTGTTTTTTAAAGTCACCAAGAAATGCTTCTCTTGTAAGAAGGCCTGTGAGACTGTCGTATCTGACTTGCCGTGATAGGGCATGTCTAACTTCGTTGACATAATTCAGGATGTATAAGAGAAGTGCGAAAAAAACTGTAGACAACAAAAATGTCGTTATTAATGTTTGTTCACGAATTTCATATTCATAAATTGCCATCATTTCCGGTGTTCTAATATTAAAGGCAATCGTGCTTATGATGTCTGATAAGAAGCACGTCACCAGAACGCATCCGGCAAGGGTTAAAAAGAAATATAAGGGCGAAGAAAGATTTAATCTTTCCAGTAGCTTATCTATGGGGCTTTGCATAACATAATTAGCATAGCAAAGACCTTTTAAATTCTGATTATGTACTAACCTAAATTTTTATCTATCTTTGTAATATAAGTAATTATAGCACTTTGCCCGGGTTCATGATTCCATCCGGGTCCAACGTGTTTTTAATTGATCGCATAAGATTGAGTGCGACTGGCTCTTTAGTGCGTATAAGCAGCTCACGCTTTAATCGTCCAACACCATGTTCAGCAGCAACAGAACCATTCATACTGGAAACAAGATCGTGTATTAAAAGGTTAATCTCTGGCTGGCGGCTTAAAAACTCTTTGGCATTTGCATCCTTTGGTTGGGAAATATTATAATGCATATTGCCATCGCCCAGATGCCCAAATGTACAAAGCCTTGCGTCAGGTATTTCCCGTTCAATAATTTCGTCTGCCTTGCTCAAAAAAACCGGTATCTTCTGAAGCGGAACAGAAATATCGTGTTTCATCGAACCGCCTTCATGCTTTTGTGCAAGAGGCATCATCTCGCGAATACGCCAAAAATCCTGCACCTGTGAAATTGACGTTGAAAGCGCTGCATCCTTGATAATATCACTGGCAAATGCAGTTTCCAAAATTGCCTGCAAAGTTTCATCTGCATCTTTTTGGGAGCGATTTGAGGACACTTCACAAAGAATATGCCAAGAATAAAGCTGGCTCAACGGATTACGCACATTCTCCATATGCGTCAGTGTAAATTCAACTGGAGTTTTGGCCATGAGTTCAAAAGCGGTAAGACTCTGCCCTGCAAGATGTGAAGCGATATTAAATAGTTGCAGTGCATGGCTGGGTGATTGTAACCCGCAGAAAGCAACTGACTTGCCACGTGGTTTGGGGAATAATTTTAAAACGGCTGCGGTTACTATGCCCAGCGTGCCTTCTGCGCCAATAAAGAGGTCTTTTAAATCGTAGCCAGTATTATCCTTTTTCAGGCGACGAAGACCATTCCAAACGTCGCCGGATGGCAAAACGACCTCAAGTCCCATAACAAGCGCACGTGTATTGCCATAAGCAAGAACTCCCGTGCCACCGGCATTGGTCGAAATATTGCCACCAATCTGACAAGAGCCTTGGGAGCCGAGTGCAAGTGGAAACAGCCTGTCATTCTCATCAGCCAGTTTTTGAATAGTTTCCAGAATAACGCCTGCCTCACAAACAATAACATCTCCTTGAAGATCCAGTTCACGAACCTTGTTCATGCGCTCAAGAGAAATGACAATCTGGGTGCCGCTTTCATCTGTAACCGCTCCGCCAACATGTCCCGTATGCCCGCCTTGCGGTACAATGGATGTTTTAGTCTCTGCGGCAAGTTTCATTATTTTAGAAACTTCCTGAGTAGTTGCTGGTTTGAGAACTAACGGTGTATTACCAATGAATAATCCTCGGTTCTCATGCGTATAATGAGTGAGATCATCTGTTTCCGTCAGTGAATATTGTTCTCCAACAATTCTGGTAAAGCGAAGAATGAGGTCTTTATCCATCATGTGTTCCTCGGTGCGCTAGCACGTTGTAGTCGATCATTAATGGCAATGCCAAGACCTTCATTGGGGATGGGAGAAACACAGATAGTTTTCGCTCCAGTATCATCCAGTTTCTTTAAACCAAGATAGAGGTTGGCCGCCGCCTCACGCAAGTCGCCTGTTTTTGACAAATTAAAGATAATCTCTGCTTCTTGATCCCCGAAGGCCAATAAAGCTGCGTCCTCATCGCACTCTTTGCAATTCAGTTTTACACTCGCATTGGGCGCATAATGACTTTTCATCATGCCGGGTGCCTCGATTTTTGTAGATTGATTCACAACAGGTTTTACGCCAGTAGCATCTTCCATCATTTCGGCAGTGATAGCCCCTGGGCGTAATATTCTAATCATATCATCAACGACACTTACAATGCTGGATTCTAGGCCTACCTTGCATGGTCCATTATCAATAATCATAAGGTCTGTATCAGAAAACTCATTTGCAACATAATGAGCGTTGGTAGGGGAAACTCTGCCAGACTTATTTGCACTTGGTGCAGCAAGTGGGCGCCCACAATATCCGATAATTTCCTGGGCGACACCTTGCGGGCATCTAATGGCAACAGTATCAAGACCAGCAAAGGCCAGGGGGTGCAAAGACGTATTTTCTTTTCTGGGCACAACGATTGTCAAAGGTCCAGGCCAAAATGTCTCACCCAGTTTCTCCGCCAGTGGATTGAAATGACCATATGCTTGCGCCATTTCTAAATCTGCCATGTGAATAATAAGTGGATTAAATTTGGGACGACGCTTCATTTCAAAAATTTTAGCAATCGCTTCGCCCGTAAAAGCATCTGCAGCAAGGCCATAGACAGTTTCAGTTGGTAGACCGATG
Organism: uncultured Rhizobiaceae group bacterium; assembly: GCA_938030595.1. GTDB lineage: Bacteria > Pseudomonadota > Alphaproteobacteria > Rhizobiales > Rhizobiaceae > JAALLB01. Next base: position 4,789 of record CALHIB010000016.1, read on the forward strand.
CAATTTCTGATGTAGATTTCATCACAAACTTCGCCTAGTCTTTGATCTAATTCATGAGCTGATATTATTCTTGGCATGGCTTCTTTTTATTTGACGTTTACGTCAATATTTGGTCAAACAGGATAACAGCTCAAACGAGCCCTTGGAGGATAAATATGTACCGTGCACCCGTAGCAGAAATTTCTCATACTCTCAAACAGGTTGCTGATATGAAATCAGCGCTTGAAAGCGGCAAGTTAGGTGATCTAAGCGAAGACTTGGTTGATGCCGTTCTTGAAGAAGCTGGAAAATTTGCAAGTGACCGTATAGCACCCTTGAACCGTGATGCCGATTTAATAGGTGCAAAGTTAGAAAACGCAGTTGTTACAACATCACCTGGATTTGCTGAAACTTATAAAGATTGGAGCGAAGCAGGTTGGAATGCAATTTCTGGTCCCGAAGAGTTTGGCGGACAAGCCCTTCCAAACATGCTCGCTGTTGCCGCATCAGAAATGTGGAATTCTGCCTCCATGGGCTTTGCGCTTTGTCCGTTGTTGACGATTGGCGCGATTGAAGCAGTTGCGACACATGGATCAGATGAACTCAAAGCGACTTATTTGGAGAAACTTGTCTCAGGTGAGTGGACAGGAACGATGAACCTGACAGAACCAGCTTGCGGGTCTGATTTGGCTGCTTTAAAGACGCAAGCCAAACCTGCTGGCGATGGCAGTTACCGTATTTTTGGTCAGAAAATTTTCATTACCTATGGCGAACACGATATGACAGAAAACATCTGTCATTTGGTTCTGGCAAGATTGCCTGATGCGCCTGCTGGCACACGCGGTATTTCCTTATTCTTGGTGCCCAAGTTTTTGGTCAATGAAGATGGCACACTTGGTGCTCGTAACGATGCATTCTGTCAGTCTATAGAGCATAAAATTGGCATTCATGGTTCACCAACCTGCGTGATGATTTATGGCGATGGTTTTGAAGGAACAGAACCAGGTGCGATTGGGTATCTGATTGGTGAAGAAAATCGTGGCCTCGCTTGTATGTTCACAATGATGAACAACGCGCGTCTGAATGTTGGTACGCAAGGGGTGGCAATTGGCGAAGCAGCTTATCAACACGCGCTTAATTATGCCAATGAACGTAAACAGGGCAAAGCCTCTAGCTATGAGGGCGAAGGCATGGCACCGATCGTCCATCACCCTGATGTTCAGCGTAATTTGTTGACTATGAAATCCATGACCAATGCGGCACGCGGTATTTGTTATTCCTGTGCTTATGCACTTGATATGCAGCACCGCACTGAAGATGAAGAAGCTAAAATGTGGGCAGAGCGCGCTGGCATTCTAACGCCAATTGCAAAAGCTTTCTCAACAGATATTGGTTGTGAAGTTGCATCAATCGGCGTGCAAATTCATGGCGGCATGGGTTTCATCGAAGAAACAGGCGCAGCCCAATACATGCGGGATGCACGAATCAATCCTATTTATGAAGGCACAAACGGCATCCAGGCGATTGATTTGGTAACTCGCAAATTACCACTTTCGGGTGGCGATGCGGTGAAAGCCTATATCAATGATCTTCGTAGCATTGTTGAAGATGTGCGTGGCGCAAACCATGATGGGTTTGGCAAAACTGCCGAACTGCTCGATGGTGCCTTAAACGAAGTTGAAGAAGCAACCGATTGGCTTCTGGCTCAAATGTCTGAAGGTAAACTTGATGAAGCCCTTTCAGGTGCTACCCCATATCAGCGCCTATTTGGCTTGGCAGCAGGCGGTTGTTATCTTGCCAAGGCAGGACTTGCTGACAACGAAAAAGACAGGGCAAGCCTTGCACGTTTCTACGCTGAAAATTTTGCAGCAGAATGTGCCGCATTAAAATCTACCGTCACAAGTGGTGCAGACAGTCTGCTTGCTGCTGGTGAACTCTTGAAAGCAGGATAATCCTATGACCGAAGTAGCTGACCGCATTGTAACGTCAATCGCCAATGGCGTTATGACCATTCGCATGAACCGTCCTGACAAGAAAAACGCACTCACGGGTGATATGTATTCGCGTATGTCTGCAGGGCTTGATGAAGCCAATTCGAATGCTGATGTGAATGCCATTCTGATTTTGGGTTCAACAGGTGCGTTTTCATCTGGCAATGACATCGGTGATTTCATGCAAGTTGCGATGAGTGGCAATCGCGAAGATATGTCAGTCTTCGGATTTCTGGAGCGTATCATTCAAGCGCCTAAGCCATTGATTGCAGGTGTTGATGGTCTGGCGATTGGCATCGGTACAACCATGTTGATGCACTGCGATTATGTGGTTGCTTCAGATACTTCCATGTTCAAAACGCCTTTCGTTGATTTAGGACTTGTACCCGAAGCAGGTTCAAGCGTGATTGGTCCTGAAATGATGGGCTATCACAAGGCCTTCGCGCTGCTTGGCATGGGCGAGAGCTTCTCTAGTGAAGATGCAAAAGACGCTGGCTTTGTGAACAAGATTACATCTTCTAGTGAGCTGGAGATGATGGCAATGCAAGCTGCACAAAACATCGCTTCAAAACCACAAGAAGCGCTTAAACTTTCAAGGGATATGCTCAGAGGTGATCGTGCGGACATCTTGAAGCGAATGCGTGAAGAGGCAATTTTGTTCGGCGAGCGTTTAGAGTCAGAAGAAGCAAAACAGGCTTTCATGAGTTTTATGCAAAAAGGTGCGCAGAAAGCGGGCTAGCCGATTTATGCATCGCCACCGGATGATGGTGTTGAACGTGCCAGTGCTACGCCGATAATCAGGAAGATAACACCAAGCGAGCGTTTCCAGTCCAATTGCTGGATGGAAGCGCCTAACAGGCCGAAGTGGTCTATGGTAACTGCGGTGAAAATCTGAGCGACGACAACAAAAATAATGGCATTACCAACGCCAATCTTGGGCGCGACAAACGTTATGGAAACGATGTAAATCGCAAAAAAGCATCCGCCCAAAAAATGCCACCAGGAAACATTTTTAAACACCGCCATATCAGGGGCACTAACGCCACTTGCCAATGTGACAACGAGAATGGTCAGGAAAGCAACCACGCAAAGTGTAAGGGAAGCCCAATGCACGTTGCCTATTGCTTGACCGTAAGCTGAATTAATCGTTGCCAGAATGGGTACCGCAACACCAGCCAGAACTGCCAGCATTGAATAAAAAAACGTCGCATTGATCATATTGGTTATTCTTTTTGCTATGAAAACTAACGTCCACTGTAGTGGATGAAAAATATTGCATCAAGCAAAGCTTTTTTCAGTTTTTCAGTACAATACAACTTGCGCCAACACGCTTCAGGCGATTACAAAAATTCTGACCTTCAGTGCTTGAATTTGCGCCTATTCGAATGTTATAGCGTGGCCTGTTTCCAAAGCTTCTATTTCGTTTTCGAATGATTTGCGGTTTTTTGCTTTTCAGCAATGAAGGATATTTTCTTTGAAGATTTGAATATATTTTCAAGGCTTGGTTACGTGAAAAATGAGCAGCAACTTGTACCCCCCACGGTTTGGGTGGCGTTGCATTAATTGCTACGTTTCTGAAAAGCGAATACCGCGTTCTGAATTTATGACAGGCAGTTAAAAAATCTTCCGTTTTGCTGAGTGAAAATACAGGCTCTTTAAAATCAGGTTTTGCCCAAGCTTCTGCCGGATATCCTGTGATGGAGGCAACAAAATCCTGGGTTTCAAAAGGTAATCCGGATAAGCCGGCACGCCATTGTGAAACGCGGCCTGGCCCTGCGTTATACCCTGCGGCAGCAAGCCCCCAATTTCCAAATTCCTGTTTTAAATCGATCAGATAACTGGCCGAAGCTGCAATGGCCTGATGCGGTTCAAACGGGTCTTTCAGGCCGCGCAGTTTTGCAGTACCTGGCATGAATTGCGCAATGCCTTGAGCCCCAACCGGGCTGACAGCATTGGGATCAAAACGGCTTTCTTTCCAGATGAGCCTCGCAAGGAATGCTTCGGGAATATTTTGCATTTTTGAAACTGTTTGAATACGAAAACACACTTCTTCTATATACTTTTTTCGGTCTACAGATTTTGAGGCACCTTGTGCATTGGCTATAACGCTTAAGGATAGGCAAAAAAACAAACTGCTAGATAGTTTCAAATTATGCCTAATACGCAACGTTTTCATGCGCCTGAGCCTATGCCAAAACTTCCCCCCAAAAAATAATTAATCGCGATAAAGCTAAGCAGTATCAAAAGATAAACGGCTGTAGCAGCCTTTGAGAGGATTGTTTCTTTAATGTTTGTGGGTGGTTTCCAGGCAAGATAAAATAGACACAAACCCAGCAAGCCCATCAGGATTGAGAATAGATAATGCAGTAAACGCTGCGACTGTTCATTTGTATCTGAAAGGTCAAATCCGTCCGCTTGCGTTTTAAGATAAAAGGCCAGGATTACAGAAAGGAAACCTAAAAAGATAAGACGCATATTCATCTCAGCGCTCCAGCAGGACAACCACTTCAACATGTGGCGTATATTTAAACTGGTCAATTGGAATGATGCGCTTCACCTCAAACCCGCCTGCCAGTAAAATTTCCAGATCTGTGGCAAGTGTATTGGGATTGCAGGAGACGGCAGCCACTTTTTTGACGCGTGATTTGGCAATTTGTTTGCACTGCAGTTCTGCACCAGCGCGAGGTGGATCGAATACAAGTCCATCCATTTTCTTGAGTTCGCCAAAAGTCACCGGGCGACGTTCAAGGTTTCGCTTCTCGGTTATAACCTGTTTTAGCTTGCCACCCGTTTGACGCCATGCCTGATCGAGGCTGTTTAAGGCTTCACCACTTTCTTCCACGGCATATACGGCAGAATTTTCAGCTAATTTTAAAGCAAAGGTGCCGATGCCGCAATAAAGATCAGCCACCTGTTTGCAGCCTTTTAAAAAGCTGGCAACAATTTCAGACATGTCATCCTCTGCCTGTTTCAAGGCTTGAACAAAGGCCGCCGGTGGTGGCGCAACAATTGTGCTGGCAATTTTGATGTGTGGCTCTGTTGTCTTAATCAAGGTTTCTAGATTAACGGTTAGCCGAGAAAGTTTATGCGCAATGGTTTTCTTTATCAACACCTGACGCTCGGTTTCTGACAAGGGCTTTGCATCTTCAATGGTAATATCTAGCCCGTTTTTTGTGTCCAGCACTGAAACACGCAATGGATGCTTTGTCGTTGGCACAGAGTTTACAAGGTCATGAATTTTATCAAGTTGTTCGTTGATGGATTGAACAAGAACCGGACATTCATCCAGCGCCACTATTTCATTACTGGCTTTTTCAGTAAAGCCAAGTTGCATGCCTTCAGCAGTTCTCTGCGCATTAAAAACACACTTGCGACGGCTAGCATCCGGGTAAATCAAAAGCGTATCAGGCTCCAGATTGATGCCGACCCGCGACAATGGCTCTGTCACCAATCCCGTTTTCCATTCAAGGTATGCAGCCTCACCCATATGCTGAAGCTGACAGCCTCCACAAGTGCCAAAATATTTGCAAACCGGTTCAACGCGATGTTCGGAAGCTTCAATGATGGTGTCAATTTCCCGTCGAGGTCCGCTGCCTGTAACAGTAAGAGTCTCGCCTTTCAAAGCATAGGGCACATAAATCGGGTTGCTGTTCAAATGCGCAACGCCATCACCCTTGTGTCCCACGAAATCAATTTTCAGTTCAGTCATTTTTTATAGCCGCCATTAAGAACTCTTTATTACCATCGCCACCTTTGAGCGGGGAAGGCATGAAGTGCGTGACATTCCATCCTGGAAAATTATCCATCCAGTCACGAATACTATGAGCTGTTTGTACTGCTAGAGTTTCATCACGCACAACACCGCCTTTGCCAAGACCATCTTTCCCGACTTCAAACTGTGGTTTGATAAGAAAAATACCTTGGGTATCTGGTGCTGCCATTTGAAGGGCAGGGGGAAGCGCAAGCGTTAGGGATATAAAACTGACATCACAGCTGATAAATTCTGGTGCTGTATCTTCCAAATCTTCCAGTGTGAGATCACGCGCATTCAACCCTTCAAGATTTACAAGTCTAGGGTCATCGAGCAGTCGTTCATCCATTTGATCATGACCGACATCAACACCAAAAACGCGCTTTGCACCTGCATTCAGCATAATCTGACAAAACCCACCCGTTGAAGCGCCAACATCCAGAGCGATTTTATCTTTTGGAGAGTAGCCGGTTTCTTTTAGGCCGAACTCAAGCTTAATCGCGGCTCGAGAAACAAGTCTTGCTGCAGGATCGTCGACGATAATGCTTTCAGGATCTAAGACATTGCGGGAAGGTTTAATTGATGCAGTGCCCCCCATTGTGACACAGCCACGCAAAATTGCATCACGCGCTCTGGCACGTGATGCATAGTGGCCATTTTCTACCAGCCATTCATCTAATCTGATTTTTCCCATACTGTTCCTTGGAACAGTTCATATTGAAAGGCAACTTATTTTATTGGATTGCCGTAGCGGTCAAACTTTTCCCAGGTGATTTTTGCTTTTGGATATCTGATACTTCCAGTAGTGGTGAGATCTATACCAAACTTCAATGAGGTCATGGGTGGCAAGCTATTGTCATTTGTTTCTTCTGGTTGCGGAAGGTAGCTTGTATTGACAGGCTTCTTTTTCAAGTCTTCCTTCGTCACCATTTCTGGGGTTTGATCGTAATCAATTCTTTTGCGTAATGCGCCTAACTTTTCACCTGCTTTGGCAGCTGCTGCTTTAGCAATAGTTTCATCAAATTTCACTTCTTGCGCTAAGGCAGATGTACTTGTCATCAGTGCAATGGCCAAGCCTGCCAAGGTAACTTTTTTCATACCCGTTCAACCCTTTAATCCCGTAATTTAAATTAAATTTTACAGGTTATGGGTTAGAGAAGCGGAAAGGAAATTGGTTAGCAAAAAGTTAAAGACAACTCTGCGCAAAGGCCAGAGCTTTGGCTATAAATACACTCTCACCCATATCAGCCCACAACCAAAATGTCAGGCCAAAGAAAAGACCTGTAGCGGTAGCAAGGAGTGATTTTTCAGTTAAAGACATGCGTCGTCTCAATGAGTTAGGTACTTGTATCAGCTATTCTTTACAAGACGGCGAAGTTTTTCAAGGGCGATGTCATCATTTTCGCCAAATGAAATAGTTCCCTTAAAACGACCTTCAGCATTAAACAACATGACAAAGGCTGAATGGTCCATGGTGTAATCACCGTCGCCATCCCCCAAATCAACGCGCTTTGCAAAAATCTTGTATGCGGAAAGCGTCTTTTTCATTTCGGCAGGGTCGCCTGTAACGCCAGTAATACGTGGGTCAAACGCATTGACGTAGTCATTCATAATTTCTGGCGTATCGCGCTCTGGATCTACTGTAAAAAAGTAGAAATCAACTTTTTCACTATCTGACCCTAGTTGTTTCAACCATGAGGCAGCTTCCAAAAGTGTTGTGGGACATATGTCAGGACAATTCGTAAAGCCAAAGAAAATTGCATGATTATTGCCCAGCAGGTTATCACGCGTGATCGCTTCGCCTTTGTTATCTATCAGGTTAAAAGGGGCACCTAATGGTGTAACGGCCTGCTGCGTTTGCTTCGATTTTGAGTTTTTGCTCACATACGCATAACTAACGGCTGCTGCAACAACAGCAACACCAATCCATAAAATCAGACGAAGGGTTTTCATGTTCTAACCTGAGAAATATTCAACTTGGGTTAGTTGTAGAGCTATTGGCAAGCTTCAACAAATCAATTGGGCGTTAAAACTTGCGGCAGATTGCCTTACGCAGGGTCTAGCGGTTCTGTACCATTAGGATTGCCAGAACCATCCAGCCTGATTTTTTCAACTTTATCTTCGGCAACTTTCAGAAGTTTACTGCAATGATTGCGAAGCGCTTCGCCGCGTTCGTAATGAGCAATCGATTTATCAAGCGCAACATTGCCCTGTTCCAGACTTTCAACAATTGTTTCCAACTGCTCTAACGCCTGTTCAAAATTCATGTCTTTGATATCGCTGTTATCTTCGCTCATTCTAAAATTCACTCTTCTTTGCGCATATTCTTGTCTTTTTGATTACGCATCAAAAAGGAATAGGCTTTTAACCTGTCATAAGACGGTTTACATGGGCAGAGGCAGATTGTGCAAGCCCTTCTAAATCATATCCACCTTCAAGTAGGCTTACAATGCGGCTATCGCAACATTCATCCGCCACTTCCATCAGTTTGCCTGTCACCCAATCAAAATCATCAGCAACCAGATTAAGTCCTGCAAGTGGGTCGCGATAATGCGCATCAAAACCGGCTGATATCATCAAAAGATCCGGCTTGAAATTATCAAGCGCTGGCAAGACACGCTCACGAAATGCCTGTTTGAATTTTGACCCATCATCACCATTAGACAAAGGCGCATTGAAAATATTACCTTCGCCAGTTTCGCTTAAGGCGCCTGAACCTGGATACAGTGGCATTTGGTGCGTTGAAGCAAAAAGAACACTTGGATCATCATAGAAAATATCTTGCGTTCCATTGCCGTGATGCACATCAAAATCCACAATGGCAATGCGCTCTGCGCCATGGGTTTGTTGAGCGTATCGCGCTGCAATTGCAATATTATTCACAAGACAAAATCCCATCGCCGTTGTCTTTTCTGCATGGTGGCCAGGCGGGCGCATGGAAACAAAGGCATTGTCGGTTTCTTTTTTGAAAACCGCATCCACAGCATCCATGGCAGCGCCACAAACATGGCTAACCACTTCCCAGCTTTTGGGACTAGCGCTGGTATCAGCATCAACGGTAGCAATTCCCGTTTCAGGAATATTGCCTTTCACCATTTTTAGATGTTCTTTTGGATGTGCGACTTCAAACCATGCAGTATCTGCTTTGGGAGCATCAACACGCACAAGCGCATCAAAAGCTGGTTGTGCAAAGGTTTCATCAAGCACTTTGATACGATCAGGTCGCTCAGGATGTCCTGGTGGTGTAATATGCTCAACGGATAATACATGCGTATAAAGGCGCGTAGTCATTGGAAACTTTCCCTTATCACAGGACGAATGGCAAAAGTTTTAGCGTGCCCTGACGGAGTATATCTTACCATCATCAAGACCCAGGATAAACTCTGGCCTACCATTATTCTCCCTTGCGCCAATCGCACGATTAATACGAGCAGGCAATGCAACTCTTGCCAGTTCCTTGAATTGTCCGCGCTCGGTACCAACCATCAAAAGTTCATTGCGTCTTAGCGATGGCAGGATCAGATCAGGAACACGATTGTTATTGACATCAGCCACGGTTGAAAGGCGTAACTCGTTTGAGCCAATGAAGTGATTGGAAAAACCTCTAGCTTGCGCCACTTTTGCCAAGCGACCATTTCGAAAACGATAAAACTGTAAAACACCAGCAAGGTGAGGCGTGATAACCGCAGCAATATCTGGGCGACGATTGCCACCAAAGTTGCTAATCTCTGCAATATTTAGCCAACGATTTGGCGTACCAATAAAGGGCGTTTGCGCAATTTTGGTAAAGGC
>CALHIB010000017.1 GCA_938030595.1 uncultured Rhizobiaceae group bacterium
CGTGATGAACGGGCATGAGGCAACGATTGAAATCCGCGCCAGAGAAAAAGCAACCGGCAAACACACCCCAATCATCGGCGTAACAGCACACGCCATCAAAGGCGACATGGAAAGATGCTTCGACGCAGGCATGGACGACTACCTGTCAAAACCTGTCTCGCCAGACAAACTCGAACAGAAAATCAAAAAATGGATCAAACAACAGATTGAAAAAACCGGTTGATCAAAAAAACCAGCAACCAAGTTTGAACAAAGAGCGCTTATCTGCTTTTTTGGATAAGCGCTCTTTTTTTGTCCAGATATTCAATCAGGATATAGATCAGCCAGATCGCCATGCTAATCAGGTGGAACATTATCAGTGACGGGTATTCCTCAAAAATTTCTGAATAAAAGAAATGCAACCCCACTTCAACGCTAGCAACTAAAAACCATACGACAACGCCCCAACGCGACAACCCCCATAGGCCTAAAGCTGCGACTGGATAGGAAACAGCAAAAAATGTGCTTGCTACTTTCCAGTGATTGGGCATGGTGTCAAACCTGATATTAGCTTCCCATGCGCCGACAAGAAGAAACCAATATCGAATCGCAAAGCATATGAAGATCAGCGATAAAACACGCAAGAAAAAATTCATTATGCCTTCTAGTTGAAAAATCGCTCTGGATTGTAGAGGAGCTTCGTTCATCATCTTCCGCACTAAATTTGTGATTGCCGATTGCAAAGTTACTGTCTCTATAGGTAAAACAGAGCAAGACTGCAAATAGGATGTTTATTTTGATGAAGCGTACAGTGGATGAAATTACCGGCGGCAGAAGAATGCGCCGCAATAGACGATTTGAATGGAATAGAAGACTTGTACGCGAAAACCGCCTGTCTACAGATGATTTGATCTGGCCTGTATTTTTATGTGAAGGCAAAGGTATTAGTGAACCTTTAGGCACAATGCCAGGCGTGGAGCGTCATTCTGTAGATAGAATTGCAAGTCAGGCAAAACGTGCACAGGAACTTGGCATACCTGCGATTGCACTCTTTGCAAATGTGGCGCTGGAAAAACGAAACCAGACCGGTTCAGAAATCCTGTCGCCTGACAACATTATTGTGCAAGCTACAAAAGCGATGAAAGATGCGGCACCCGATGTTGGAATTATTACCGATGTAGCACTTGATCTATTTACCGATCATGGGCACGACGGAATTCTTCGCAACGGCGTTGTGGTAAATGATGAAACTGTAGAAGTGCTTTGTGAAGCGGCGGTTATTCAAGCAAATGCAGGTGCCGATATTGTATCAGCTTCAGAAATGATGGATGGACGCATGGGTGCAATCAGAGATGCGCTCAATGATGCAGGCCATACGGACATTGGCACACTTGCTTATACTGCAAAATATGCATCCGGTTATTACGGCCCTTATCGTGAAGCAGTTGGTACAGATGGTCTTTTAAAAGGCGATAAACGAACCTACTTCATGGATCCTGCCAACTCGGATGAAGCGCTTTATGAAGCGCAACTGGATATTGCAGAAGGCTCAGACATGATTATGGTCAAACCTGGCATGCCTTATCTTGATATTCTTTATCGCATAAAGACAGAGTTTGGTATGCCAACGTTTGCCTATCAGGTTTCTAGCGAATACTCGATGATCATGGCAGGCGTTGAGAAAGGCTTTGTGGAAGAAAAGCGTGTTATCATGGAAAGTCTGACATGTTTTAAACGTGCAGGCGCTGATGGTGTTCTCACCTATTTTGCACCCCGTGTCGCTGAATGGCTTAATGAGAGCTAACTAAATTTTGTTGTGTGTCATTAGGCACATTCAAATGCTGTGCTTGATGGCATTTAGACTTCAGAAATTAACGAGTTTTCAAAACTCGATATCTGGAGAAAATAAATGACTATGACTGAAACGACCCACCACCGGAGCAATCAATTGACCTTATCAAACATAAACATAAAAACGCTTACCACCTTATTAGTATCTGGTGCATTTGCAATTTTGGCATTTGATTTGTTTGGACAAACCATCAGCCCAATATTAAAAGGCATCGTACCGACACTGGGGGCCAAACTTGCTCCAGTCGCATTAGCAAACCAGTCGCTAGGCGCAATTACAGGTCTTGGTGCCAAGTTTATGTCACAATATGGCATTGGCCATGCGCTACACCTGCTGACCGGCCTGCTTGCTTATCCAATTGGCTACATGTTTATTGCGCGCCCAATCTCACAAAAAGTTGCGCCATTTATCCCTTGGTGGGTTACGGGCATTGCATACGGTATCGTGCTTTGGGTATTTGCACTTTATGTGATGGCGCATCTTGTTGCAGGTAATCCTGCATTCTTGGGATGGTCAGGCATTACCTGGGTAGCGCTATGGGGACATATTGTGTTTGGTGTTGTAATCGCAGGCTTTGTTTGGGCACGTCACGAAAAATAAACATTCAAAATATGTTTAAATACAAAAAAGGCGGGATAAAATCCCGCCTTTTTATTTGATACTGATTTGATGCTTAATTACTTGAAAGACGAACGTCTTCGTCCGGGTAACCCATTGCATCTTGATCCGAGAATGCCCCGTGGCAATCATGACAGAACTTTTGAGAAATCTTTTGTGGTTTCCCGCTAGACTTGATTACTGAATAAACCCAATTGCCATATTTATCAGCTTCACCGCCCGCAGCAACTTTCTCCATGAAGAAAAGCTGACCTTTTGTAACCTTGTTCTTTTTGTTAACACCGAACACTTCTTTGGCAATAACGGTACCTACAGGCATCGGGTTATCTTCGCGCTCGTCGCTGTATTTGATGTATTCTGCGTAGCCAATTTCATTTACAGTCGTATTAAGAAAACGACCGCCATGCGGGCCGGGTGCCGCTGGTGCTGAAGCTGTTCTGCCCCACTTGAGATAATCTTTAGCCCACGGATTATCGCTATTTGCATAACCGGCACGAAGCTCATCCTTAATGCATTCAAAGATTTCGATTACCTGTTCTTCAGACAGATCATCTTTTGCAACAGGCGATGTACAAGCTGCGTAAGCCGAGCCAGAGACAAAAAAAACAGCTGCAGTAATTGCCGCTTTGCTAAAAAGTTTTCTCATAAGTATTGTTCTCCCAAATAGATTCATTAGATATAATTAACATTATAAATACATTGAATTCCAACGCTTCTGATACAACTCTGATTACGTTTTCGTGAACTCAAAATCCAACTCAGTTTGAAATTGCTTTTCAGGCATGGCTTTTTCTGATTTTTTCTCTAATCTATGATTTGAAAAGGAACGATTGCTTAATGACACGCCATTCGCTGGATACTCCACAATTTTATCTTACGGCTCCAGCGCCCTGCCCTTATCTGGAAGGAAAGCAGGAAAGAAAAGTATTTACACATCTGGTTGGTGAGCGAGCGCCTCAGGTTAACGACATGCTCAGCCAAGGCGGGTTCAGGCGCTCACAAAACATCGCTTACCGCCCTGCTTGTGAAGGCTGCAAAGCCTGTATTTCTGTTCGGGTAATCGTGGATGAGTTTCAACAAAAAAAATCATTTAAGCGAATTTTAAAAAGTAACGATAACCTTATAGGCAAAGAAGTTCCTCCCTCTCCCACCTCTGAACAGTTTTCATTATTCAGACGTTATTTGGACGGCCGTCATGCAGAAGGCGGCATGGCTGAGATGACTTCACTTGACTATGCAATGATGGTTGAAGACACACATGTAAACACGATGATGGTCGAATATCGGAAGCGTGGGCCAGATAGCGGCATCACTGGTGAAGGTGAAGGCGACCTCATTGCAGTCGCCCTTACGGATGTTTTGGTAAATGGACTTTCCATGGTCTACAGCTTTTTTGACACTGAATTCGACAACAAGAGCCTTGGCACTTTCATGATTTTGGATCATATCCGAAGAGCACGTAAAAAAGGACTGCCTTACGTGTATATGGGGTATTGGGTTAATGGATCACGCAAGATGGACTATAAAACCCGTTTTCAGCCTCAAGAACACCTCACGCTCGGCGGATGGCAAAGAGCTGAATAAGTTTTGATACTTAAGAATTATGCTTGAGATGTTGGCGTTTTACAGTCAAAAGCAAATTCAAATAATCAGGATTAATTGCTTTGCAACTTCAAAGACGCATGGGATTGGGAATTACGCTTGCCTTGTTAGGGGGCTTTCTTATTTCCATTGATATTCCACTTATTCGATTGGCGCAAAGTGATCCCTGGTTTTACATGGTTATGCGAGGACTGGGACTTACCTGTGTCCTGGGCGCTGTAATCAAGTTTGGTTCACATTATACCGATACGCCAAAGAACCCTTTTAATGACAAAAACTTTGTTGAAGTCGGCGTTCTTTACGGGATCGCGAGCATCTTTTTTACTATATCGGTTTTCACCACATCGACTGCTAATCTGGTTTTCATTCTTGCTTTTAATCCGATGCTTGCAGCGATTTTTGCCTGGATATTAATTGGAGAGCGCCCTAAGCTTGTGACCTGGCTGGCCATATTTGCAACCATGATCGGTGTTATAATCATTGTCTCAGACGGTGTTGAAACTGGAAATTGGGTAGGCGATTTTACCTCGCTGATGGCAGCCATCGTGCTTGCATTTTCTCTGGTTCGCACAAGACAAAGTGGCAAAGACTTGTCCTTAAGTGGGTGTTTGGGTGGAATGATTTCTGGGTTGTTTGCCCTCCCCTTAGCCATCGCATTTTCGGGCATGCCAGGTGCGCCATGGTGGATTGCGCTTAACGTTTTGATATTTGTACCTCTGTCTGGTTTCTCTCTTACCCTTGCACCGCGTTATATACCAGCACCACAAGTTGCTATTTTCTTTTTATTAGAAACTGTTTTAGCACCCATCTGGGTATGGCTGATATTTGCTGAAACACCAACGGACAAAACGCTATTAGGTGGATTAATCGTATTGTGTGCAATTGCTGGCCACAGCGTCTGGCAACTGTTACAAAATAATTCAAATATTACATCGCAAAATTGAAACAGCTTGACTTGAGAAATTGAATATCGTCTGTCATGTTTTCATAAAACAATTGAACGGTTTTTAGATGGCCCTTAAGAAACTTGACGACCTTGATTTGAGTGTTGACCTGCATGGCTGCGAGGGTCTTGATGTCAATTATGTCAGCAACATAAGAAGCCAATACCTTTTTGCACAACACAGAACCATGATAACTCAAATGCAATTTGCTGATGCCAAGGCGGCTGCGCTGATTGCGTTAATCGGGCTAATTACGTTGCGTGGCCCGATTAAAATTTCAGATACGGCAAATCTGGGCTTGTCGGGTTATGTTTTTTTGTTTGCTGCTGGTCTGGCTGTTGTCTTTACTTTGCTATCAGTCTTTCCACGGTACCCTTCCAAGGCAAAGCGCGAAGATCTGATTTTAAGCGACCGATGGTCTTGGCCTGCACTTGCAAGTAAAAGTTTAAAGCCAGAAGATTTTGCAGACTACATTAGAACTGCAGAAATTTCCCAACTCTTATATTCACTGTCGATCAGTAATTGCTATGTTGCTGATATACTGCTTTCAAAATACCGAATGCTGCGGTACGGATTTATTTTTGGGCTAATTGCCATGCTGATTGTTGGCATAAAAATTGTAGGGTTTTTCTGATTATCCAACGTAAATCACGATTAAGGTTTGCAAAGCTTGAAATCTGAATTTAATTCATCTTTTGAAGCATCCACATAAAAACGATTAGACAATGAAATTATACTGCGCACTCGTCTATCAATAATCTTGTCACAATCTGCTTCTTCGCGCCCAGTACTTAATCGACAATACTTGATGGCATCATGTGTCTTGGATGAAATAGTACGACTGAATTGTGTCGCATCTGCTTTATTGCCAAGCTTTGAAGCTGCTGCCAAACATCGCGCATCGGATGACATTTGTTTGATAAGTTGATCATAATCTGGTTGGAAGATATCTGACCGCGTAAATCCTGCCTCTGCCAAATTGTTTACGGTTACTGCTTCTCCATCGGGTAAAAGTAACGCACGCGCAAAATCAACTTTTCCAAGTTCAATTTGCTTATCACGAATGTAGTGACGCCCGCGGTAGGATAGAACTTCCGCCAACCAATAATCGCCTTTTGTATTTTCAATTTCCTTGAGTACGATATGTCCTTTGGTCTCCAGTTTCATCAACAGCACGCTGCAATCTTCGATACCTTGTTGATGGTCAAAGTTTCCAACACAA
Source organism: uncultured Rhizobiaceae group bacterium (assembly GCA_938030595.1). GTDB lineage: Bacteria > Pseudomonadota > Alphaproteobacteria > Rhizobiales > Rhizobiaceae > JAALLB01. The sequence continues at coordinate 6,218 of CALHIB010000017.1, forward strand.
GAACGATATGCAAAATCATCTGTGAAATAGAAAGACAGTTCTTTGTTGGCATAGAAAAACCCCAGCCCCATCAAGAGTGCAATTTGCGGCACGATGAGACCAATGGTAATGGATCGGGGGAAGCTTGTGAGTGCAGTAATGTCTAGTAAAAGAACCGCTACAATTGCAGCTGCTAAAAGCTGCGCTATAAGACCAAACTCTTCAAAAAGAATATACCCAATCGCCGCCCCTCCACAAACGTAGAGCGTCCCAATTAGTAATCCTGCAATAAACCTAAAAAAAGCTGCCATAATAGCAGCTTAATAAGCGAAAAAGATTCGCTCAATGAAAAATCTGTTTTTCAAATGAAATTATACAGTTAGCGTGCTTGCAAATAGTCCCAAACCAATGACCAGGAAGCCCAGCGTTGCAACACTACCCAGCAACCACTTCGCATCATTAATGCTTGTGTCTAATAGATGATCTGTTGCTTCTAAACCTGATTCGATATCTTCATTGCTAACTGACATTGTTACTCCCCTAAAACCCGTTACCTTACTTTGCGTAATAGTTAATATTTTCTTAACGTAAGACTTTAGGAAATAAAAGGGGAAACTCAAATCTTGCTATGAAAAATGTTTGCGGTGGTTAATATCCACAGTAGCCTACGTATTAACTACTGAATTTTCCATTCTTTGGAAAACCTTTTGGTGCCACACGGCCAGCATGGGCACGTTCACCAACATATTCTGCGAGTTCTTCCATGCTGCGATTATGTGTACGAGCAGCTGAATCTTCCCATGTAAGGCCGTCTGCCTTGTTAAAGACGCGCACATCTTTAATACCACCGTCCTTGTATTTTTGAAGACGAACCCCTTTGCCTCTTCCCATTTCAGGAATGGTATCGATTGCAAAGATCAGAAGCTTGCGATTGTCACCGACTACAGCAAGACTGTCGCCCGATGCAGGTACACAAATGGCGGCTTCATCCGGCATTTTAACATTAAGCACTTGCTTGCCCTTACGCGTATTCGCAATGACATCCGGTTCTGCAACGATAAAGCCATTCCCGGCTTTTGATGCAATCAGGAGCTTACGGCTTGTGTCATGTTTAAAGGCTGCGATGATATCTGTGTCATTATCCATATCCACCATCACCCGAACCGGTTCGCCATGACCGCGCCCCCCAGGAAGCTTGTCAGCGCCTAGCGTGAAGAACTTACCACCCGTCGTGAAGAGAATGACTTTATCGGTTGTCTCTGCATGGAAACAGGTAAGCAGCTTGTCACCTTCTTTAAAAGCCAAGGTTGAAAAATCTGCTACATGGCCTTTCATGGCGCGGATCCAGCCTTTTTGAGAAAGCACGACCGTTACAGGTTCTTTCTCAATCATGGCTTCCTGGATGGCATCAAGGTCATGTTCTGGTGCCACACCAAATTTTGTGCGTCGTGCACCGAGTTCTGTATCCTTGCCGAATTTCTTTTTAACTTCACCAATGTCATGTTTAAGCACATTCCATTGCTGATCTTCGGAACCTAGCAGCGCCTCGATTTGTGACTTTTCTTCCGAGAGTTTGTCATGCTCGGTTTTAATTTCAAACTCTTCAAGCTTTGCCAAAGAGCGCAAGCGCATGTTGAGAATGGATTCAGCTTGCAGGTCTGTCAGATTAAATGTTGCGATGAGAGATTTTTTTGGCTCATCTTCAAAGCGAACGATCCGAATAACTTCATCAATATTGAGATAGGCGATTAACAGACCGCCCAAAATCTCAAGCCTGCGATCAATTTGCGCAAGACGATATTTTGAACGGCGCACCAGCACTTCGCGGCGATGCTCCAGCCACTCACGCAAGACTTCACGCAGTGACATGACCTTTGGTACTTTGCCTTTTGAAAGTACATTCATGTTCAAAGAAATGCGACTTTCAAGCTCGGTCAGCTTGAACATGGATTCCATGAGAATTTCAGGATCAACCACACGCGATTTTGGCTCGATAACAATGCGGATGTCTTCGGCGGACTCATCGCGGATATCGCCAAGCAACGGTAGTTTTCGGTTTAAAAGAAGCTCCGCAATTTTCTCGATCAGGCGAGACTTTTGAACTTGGTATGGAATTTCCGTGATGATAATCTGATACCCACCACGACCTGTTTCTTCTTTTTCCCATTTTGCACGAACCCTGAAACCGCCACGACCCGTTTTATAGGCTTCAACAATTGATTCACGATCATCAACAATGATGCCACCTGTTGGAAAGTCTGGCCCTTGCACATATTCAACCAGTTTCTCAATGCCAGCATTGGGGAACTTGATCAGATGGATTGCAGCATCGCAAAGTTCGCTCGCGTTATGCGGTGGAATGTTTGTCGCCATACCCACGGCGATACCGGCAGAACCATTGGCTAGAAGATTGGGAAATGCGCCTGGAAGGACAACAGGCTCTTTATCTTCTTCGTTATAAGTTAAACGGAAATCAACCGCGTCTTCGTCTATGCCTTCAAGCAGGTAGCTTGAGACTTCTGTCATGCGTGCTTCGGTATAACGATAGGCAGCAGCATTATCGCCATCGACGTTACCAAAATTACCCTGCCCGTCAATCAGGGGGTAGCGTTGCGCAAAGTCCTGCGCCAATCGCACCAGCGCATCATATACTGCCTGGTCGCCATGCGGGTGAAACTTACCAATTACGTCACCAACAATACGTGCACACTTTTTGAAGCCCGTATTGGGATCAAGTTTGAGAATACGCATGGCATGCAAAATGCGTCTGTGCACAGGTTTAAGACCATCACGCACATCCGGAAGCGCACGCCCCATGATGGTAGAAAGCGCATACGCCAGATAGCGTTCTTCGAGCGCTGATTTTAGATCAACACTTTCGACGTCATTACCATCGTCATCGCTTGGTGGAATCAAGTCTTTTCCCATGGTTATGGGTTAGCGAAACTGTTGATTCGTGGCAAGGCTTTTAACACCGTATCACCAACCGCCGCCGCCTCCACCGCCACCACCGCCGCCAGAGAAGCCACCACCACTAGAAAAGCCTGATGAAGAAGATTTGGGGACAGGCATGGCATCAGAAAATCCGCTTTGCATAGACGATGTAAAATCATCCATCGAGCTTGATAGATCATCACTTCTGAAATCTCTGCCGCTATACCAGTTGGGATTATAACTTGCAGCAACAGCACCTGCTGCTACTGCCGCAGCTAACCAGGTTTCAAAACTCTTGGACCATGGCTTTTCCACGCCCAGTGCGACCGCATATGGCAAAAGCTCTTCATAATGCGCGGTTGAAAAATCAGGTGCATCATTCATATTCATGCGGTCTTTTTCAGCTAAGGTGAGATAGGTTTTTAGCCCCTCAATCTCATCCATCTTCTGACGGCCAAGTTGGGTTGGCGCACCAAGCAGGAAGAAAAACAGGACATTTAAGACCACCACACCAACAACGGTCACCACTGGCCAAGGATCAACAGATGCCGTTAATAAGGCGCCTGCAGCGATACCCAATCCTGTTGATAGAAATGAAAATGTCATAAAACCAATTACGACTAAATTGACAATCTTGCTAAAGAGATTTCGCGATGAAAACATACTCTTAGCAAAACCAAATACGAAAATGGATATGAAAAGGGTTGCAATACCACCAACAAATACAAAGGCGAAAGCTTCTTCGGAGATTGAACCGATAGCAAACACAATTACCAAAGTTATGATAGACAAGAAAACGCCCAGAGCTACCCATAAAAAATTATGTTTGTAAAACTTCCCGCGGTGCTCTTGCTCCATCGCAGAAGCAAAATTCTGCTGCAAGGATTTCACTTTTGAACCGTTACTTTTTGATACTGCAAACACAGCGTTATTTGCTGATTTAATTTTTGCCAAAAGTGCGGCTTCACCGGTAGGAAGTGAACTACTTTCTGTTTTATCCGTTGCGGTAATATAAAGGTTTTTGGTTTTCTTCTCCAGCGTGACGAAGCCCTTAACGGCTAAACTGAGAAGGCCAGATGAAATCGCATCAAACCCTTTACCCGCCAATCCTTTTTGATCAATATAATTTACCAGTGCAGGCGACATATCATCAGATATGCTCCAACGCGGAACGATGACGCCTTCGGGCAAATCGCGCCCCACCCGCCACCAGGCGACAAAATAATAAATGCTTATAATAGCAAGTCCAATTAAACCCATAATCATGGCTTTATTATCTTCCCACCACCACTGGGATAATTGTTTATCACTTGGCGCATCAATCACGCCTTTATCAACTTTCGCCAATATCGTCATGCCTTCACGCGGGTTCAACGTTCTGGTTGTTCGATATTTGATGACGCGTTTACCTGCAATTTTTCCAATGGTTGCGTCTTTTTCTGTTGAGCCTTGGCGACCCGTAAACACATCCCAATCAGTTGCAGCAGCCCCTTCTGGCAAAACGATTTGCGCCAGAACCGTTTCTATCGGGAAGTCCCAGAAGTTGCCTGTGGCATTCCAATAAACCTCGTCATGGTTTTCAAAATATCGCATTTGGCGATCTGTTTCATAGGTGATCGTATAAGTATAAATCCCCTTGGGGAGAAAATAATCCTTGCGGCCAATATAAATTCTGATGCCGTTTTTTATTTTTTCAATGCGCGTATTTTCTTGCTTATCATCACGCTTGACAGAGATCAGCTCAAAGCCAACCTCACGTTTTCTGCCATTTGCATCTTCATTATAAAGCGGGAAATCGCGATAAATACCACGCTTGATTTTGCGCCCTTCAGCCTGAACAACAATGGTTTCCGTAACACGAAACGTTCCGTCTTTTGCAACTTCAACAAGGCTATCAAAGCGTTTAATGATTTCTCTTGCATTTGTATTTACTGTTAAGCAAATCCAGAAAAACACTGCACTTACAAAGGTTAAGCACAGTGTTTTGAAAATGTGATTCATTTGATTAATTCCCAAAGTCCACTTTTGGAACAGCGCGATCAGCATCGTTTTCGATTTCGAAATAATCAGCCTGCTCAAACTTGAAAGTGTTGGCGACCATATTCGAGGGAAAGCTTTCAACCCTAACGTTGAGATCACGAGCAGCGCCATTGTAATAGCGCCTTGCCATTTGAATTTCAGTTTCCATTTTATCAAGAGACTCTTGCAAATCGCGAAAGTTTTCATTGGCTTTCAGATCAGGATAATCTTCTGCAACTGCAAAAAGCTTTCCCAGTGCCTGGCTCAACATACCTTCGGCCACAGCCCTGCCGGCAACATCACCAGCCGGAACACCTTGAGCGCGGGTGCGCATTTCAGTTACTTCGGCGAGCGTATCTTTTTCGTGACTGGCATAGCCTTTGACAGTTTCCAATAAATTCGGGATAAGGTCTGCGCGGCGTTTGAGTTGCACATCAATACCACTCCAAGCTTCACGAACCATTTGGCGCGCCTTGACCAGACCATTATATATAACGACCGCATAAGCTGCGACTGCCAGTAATATACCAATTGCAATATAATCCATGAAGCTTCTCCAGCAATAATCTCATTCAGAGAATAAGCAGGATAATGATTCTTAACAAGCCATCAAAAAGAAATGTACTTAATAATTACAAGCCTAGAATATTTGCATCATTTGTTGAAGCTGGGTCATTGACCATCTTGAAAATCAGACCGCCCAATGTATTTTTGGATGAAATTTCCGAGATCAATTTTTGAGCTGTAAACCAATCTGTCCAGCTTTCAACGCTCACCGCTTTCTGGGCTCTTTTATAAGACATCGCCCATTGCGAAAAATTTCTTTGCTCAATTGGGCCTTGATGAAAAAGCGTATGGTCAATATGGCGGTTATCTTTTTGAATTTTATTGTAGGTCAGATCCAAAGCCTGTTTCTCGCCTTCGAGGATTTGACAAAAGGTACTGCCATCAAAAATCAACAAGCCTGTTACATTATTTGCTGAATTATTCGACCTGGATATTTCCAATATATCCTCAAGCATTGCTGACTTAAAATTAGAATTGGCTCTGCTGGAATATATTAGTTCGTGTAACAAGAAATGTCTCTTAAATTGAAATTGTCACTTTAATATTATGTTGATGAATATCAAAAATAAAGTGCCAAATATCAAATAGTGCGCATTTTCTATTTAGACTTTAGCGATAAGCGCTTCGTAAAAAGCGTTCGACCGCTCTTGTAACTTCAGCACTTTTTCCAATTCCTCTGGCAATTGACCCATGCGAATATCGCCGCCCATCAAAAAGCGTAACCCTTGCCCCTTTTGCGCGCAGATCTGCGCCAAACCCGTTTGCCAACACTTTTCTGCGCTCATAATTCGAGCCGGAATACATGATCATGTGAGGTGGAAGGCCACCACGTGGGCCTTTTCTGATATAGGTGACTGGCGACCATTTAATCCAGTTCTTGGGGTTTGAGCCAAAGGCAGCTGCGTAAACATAAGGAAGGCTGCCTCGCATCCCCCCATAGGCCACCATGTCATAGGCTTGCACGTCATTTGAAATAACACCAGATAATTTCCCACCCAATCTCTTGGCTGCAATCAAGGCTACCAGATGAGAGCCTGCAGAATGTCCCATGATGACAATCTTGCGTTTGTCGCCACCATAACGTGAGATGTTTTTTCTGACCCAATTAATGGAACGTACAATATCCCTAACCTGACCATCAATATTGGTTCGTGGAACAGGTCTGTATTGGACTGAAACCAGCATGTATCCGCGCTTTGCAGCAAAGGTATCAAGGTTATAAATTTTTTCCCGTGATCCTTTAATCCAGCCACCGCCGTGCACATAAAGAAGTATGGGAGCTTTTTTACCCGGCCTAAAAAGGCCGCGTGATTTGACTGTGATCGGGGCGTGGATATCGATTTTCAACCCACCACCAACGGAAACCCCTTTGGTAACAATGAGTGTAGGTTTTTGTACTTGCGCCTGCGAAACATAAAGTTGGCTAAAGCTGAAAAACAACAGCGCCAGCGTAAATGTTAAAATCCGAGAAAACATAGCAATCAGCCCTTATGGAATCAGTCTCTAAAATTGCCCCACTCATACATCAACCATGGCGGCCTCAATTTCAAGAAAATTCCACATTGTTAGCCCAAGCGTGAACAGACAATTTTATCTTTATGATCAGCAATATTGTCATATTTGCCTAATATACATGCTCATACAAGCTTGATACTTGAAGAAAAACTTGAAAGACCAACGATGAAAACGCACCTCAAACGATTTTTATTTCTAAGCATTATGGTTGTTTCCATAATGGCAACTCTGAAAGCATCCTATGCGTTTGATGAACAAATCGCTTTAAGGAAATTTCAAACCTTTGCTCAGGAAAACGATATTATTTTTACGTTTGGGTCGGTTGAAAAGCCCGATGATACAACGCTGATCATCAAAAATGCTGACTATTATGACAATAAAACAAAGCAGCGCCAGCAAATTGAAACGCTTAAATTCAATAATGTACGCCAAAACGCTGACGGGTTTTTAAAATATGAGACGCTAGAGATTTCAGGTTTTGCACAAAAAGCAAATTCATCTAATGGCGAGACGACCGTCTCAATTGAGCAAGCTTTTTCTGACGGAATCAAATTCGAGGATAATCAAGGGAGCTTGCTTCCATCGTATATCGCAACAGCAGATATAACCAATATGACCGTAGAAACAGAAGCTGCTGGTACTAAAACTAAATTGCTATTTCCCGCGGCAAAAGCCATCGGAGTACAAAAAACAAACCTGCGCAATTTTATTACTCAATCTATCGAACTGGCACCTGCGAAGGGAAGCGTTACAAACAAGAAAGAGAAGATCGCCGTTTCCTTGGGCGAAATAAAAATCAAGAATATGGAGCAGTTTGGTGCCCAGGGTTTTGACATCGGATTAATTGATGTTGGGGTTTTTGTGATGGATATGAAAGCCCAGACTGGTGAGAAGTTAAACTTCACTTTTGAAGGCATGACAGTAGAAAATTTTTTCTCTCCAGATTTAACCTCAGACAAGGCAGCATTATTTTCTGAAAAAGATCTCAGAGCCCAAATCAATCCTTTAACTGTTACAATGGATGGCAAGTCTTTGATGGGCTGGAAGCAAGGGGCAGCCTCATCCACGAATGATAAATCCACCAATGCGATCACTAGTACGGGCCGTATTGAAGGTATGTATTTCGATTTTACAGAGATGCCGCAAACTCCTAAGAACGCAAATTTACTGAACAGCCTGCGCGAACTTGACCTGCTGAAAATGGTTATGAATATTGAAGGTACAGGAAATTGGAATCGCAGCAGTGGCGTTCTTGAGATTTCCCGATACGATTTTGAACTGGAAGATGGCGCGACCTTTGGTATGACTGCCCGCATCAACGGGTACACAGAAGAAATCGCCAGACAATTTACCAAAGCTATTCAAACGATGAATGCAGAAGATGATGAGAAGAAGAAAAACGCTCTGGCTTTTCAGGCAATAGCCTATCTTGCCGGCCTCACGGTTGAGCGTCTGGAAATCATTATCGATGATCAGTCATTGCTTGATCGTGTTGTCAATCTGCAGGCAAGAAAACTTAAACAGGATCCTGAACAGATAAAAGGTATTGTTGGTCCGATGACGACCATTATGCTGACACCATATAATGTTCCTGAACTAGCAGCTCAAGCAAGCGCTGCCCTTGGTACTTTTATGCAAGGCAACAAAAAACTGACACTTATAGCAGAGCCTGTAGGTGGACTTGCTGTTACCGAGATTATAGCACTGAGTTCTGGTATCAATGCAGGTAGCGTAACACCTGCAGATTTTGCCAAACGTCTAAATCTGACGATTAAAGCCGAATAAAAAGGTCTTTCAAATATCGCTTTCTAAAATGTAAGAGGGGCGATAACGCCCCTCTTTTTTGTTTTGCATATCCTTTAAGCAGAGATTTCATCATGAGATTGCCCGCCCCAATCTATGTTTCTGGTTGCATACATGGTTGCCGCAATCGCGATGAAGGCGATCAATGAACCTGCGAGCAAAGCGTAGGTTTCTTCATTCAGTATCATATACATAACCAGATATGTCGTTGCCAAAACGCCGCCCACAATGGCACTTCCGTTCTTGTTGCCAAGCGCATCACCGACATACCAGGCGATGAGTATGGTGGTCGCAATCGCTGCTATGCAATAGGCAACCAGGAAGCCAACCTGTTCTGCAAGCGCAAGCAAGAGCACGTAAAATATAATCATGGCCAACCCTGTCAGAATATACTGTATCCAGTGCAGGCTGCTTTTGCCGTATAATTCCAGAATAAAGACTGCAAGAAATACCAGTGAGAAAAAACCAACTGCATACTTCAAGCTGCGCGAAGTTACCTGATAAAAGCTAAGCGGCTCTACAAAATTTACGCCAATCGATGTACCTGCCTGTGGAAGGTGTGAAGAAAGTTGCACTTCTGAAATTCCGCGCGCAAGATTAGGTATTGTCCAGGTTGCGGAAAATCCTGCTTCGGTAATCTTGCGTTCTTCTGGTAAAAACTTGCCACTGAAACCTGGATGTGGCCAGTTTGACTGAATGTCCAATTGAGTGGTTTTGCCCGCAGGAACGAAAGCGATTTTGCGCGAGCCGTTGAGTGCCATTGAGATTTCAAACTCAAATCCTGCCACAAGTTTGTCGCTGTTAATCGGAATATGGATGCCATTGCCTGAGCGTGACTGGTTATACTTCATGCTTGTATGAGAAGCGTTCCCGATACTGTTTAAGCCTGGTAAAAACTGCCCTTCATTTTTGCCATCTACTTTCAAGAAGATATCAGAGCGAAATCCGGCTGTATCCGAAATACCTACTGCCAAAAATGCATTTTCAGGTTTTGGTGTGCCGCCCGCTTCGCGAATTTTACTCATGTCAAAATCAGCAAATGAACCTTTTAGGTTATTCTTAAAATGGTAGAGTTGGGTTTTGTAAATTGACTTCTTGCGCTCCTCAACGTCAATAGTACCACCCATCCTCAACTTGTCTGGTGAAAAAATTGCGTGTTTCGTCACCACACGTTCTTGCATCTCTGTTCTACCGTTGTTGTTTGTAACTGGTGTTTTTTCAAGACGGGTATAAGGCACAATCAGATATGGCCCGTTGATCAGCTGCGCACCGCCCCAACCTTGTGCAATTTCACGAGCAACTGTTTCGGCTCTTTGGGAACGTTCCTCAACCAAAGCCCATACCATGAGTGTGGGAATAATAAGTGTAAAAATAATAACACCAAGCAGTACAAACTTGGCACCGGGAGAAGAAAAAAATGTCTTTATAGCGCCCATCGTAATCGGCGACTTGTCTTCATAAACACTGGTAGACGTTGATGGCTGAGATTTTTCAGTATCTTTTTCAGGAGGCATGTTTATTCCTTTCGATTGATCCGATCCTGCCTTCAAAGCAGGATTTATGGATCAATCGATAAGAAATAAAGTTTCAGCTCTTAGTCAGACCGTGTGCAGATTTTCAGCAGTTATGCGAAAAATCCTAGTCTTCTTTCTTAGGCATTAAACGAAGACCAAGCTCTGTTAGCTGAGGTGCATCGACAACACCCGGCGCACCCATGAGCAAGTCTTTTGCTTGCTGGTTCATTGGGAACATCGAAATCTCACGTAAGTTCTTTGCACCGCATAAAAGCATCACGACACGGTCAACACCTGCTGCCATACCACCATGGGGTGGTGCGCCATATTGGAATGCACGGTAGAGACCGCCGAAGCGTTCTTCTACGGTTTCCTTTGAAAGGCCTGCACCCTCAAAAGCCTTGACCATGGTTTCTGGCAAGTGGTTACGAATGCCACCTGATGCGATTTCAAAACCGTTACAGACCAGATCATATTGATAAGCTTTAAGCGCCAGTTTCTTCTCGTCTGTATCTGCTGCTTCCAAAGCCTCCATGCCCCCTTGCGGCATTGAGAATGGGTTGTGCGCAAATTCAACTTTCTTGTTTTCTTCGTCCCACTCATAAAACGGGAAGTCGACAATCCAGCAAAGTTCAAAACGGTTTTCATCAATCAGACCATTGTCTTCTGCAGCCTTTGTTCTTGCATTGCCTGCAAAACTTGCAAACTTTGCAGGATCGCCTGCGGCAAAGAATACTGCATCGCCAAGCTCAAGACCAAGTTGCAAGCGTAATGCTTCTGCACGTTCCGGGCCAATGTTCTTGGCAATTGGACCCGCTGCTTCAAACACACCTTCCAGCTCACGCCAAAAAATGTATCCCATGCCTGGTTGGCCCTCTCCTTGTGCCCATGAGTTCATGCGATCACAAGCT
>CALHIB010000018.1 GCA_938030595.1 uncultured Rhizobiaceae group bacterium
ACGCTTGAACTCAGAGATGGTCAGACATTCGTGTTGGGCGGATTGCTACAAAAAGGTTCTAGCTATAGCAAAGCACAACTACCGTGGCTTGGCGATGTACCTATTCTTGGCGCTTTGTTCAGAAGCTCGCAATTTCAGAAAAATGAAACCGACTTGGTTATCATTGTAACACCGCGTTTGGTTAAGCCCCTACGCCCTGGCGAAAATCCAGCAACACCTCTGGATACAACTGCACCTGCAAATGAGGCTGAGTTCTTTGCCAATGGCACAATGGAAGTAAATCGCAGTCACTTACGTACGTTAGCTGACGCTAGAAATGGCGCTATCAAATCTGGTCACGTGATCGAGTTGGAGTAAAAATAATGAATAAAAACAGTATCTTACAAACAACAGCAATTGGCTTGATTTTTACACTTGGCGGTTGCACATATCTTGATCGCCAAGACGGCGTAACAAACTTTGCTGGCGATGCCCAAGCAGTAAACGAAGCAAAAATGGTTGAAGACCCTTGGAACAAGAATGCCTACAACAATAAGATTGAAGGCGATGGCGAGCGGCTTGGAGACACAGTCAAACGTTATAAGGAAGGCGAAGCAGAGCCACCTCAAGAAATTGGTAACGTAAATACTAAATCACAATAAATACGTACAAAATAAAAATAAGAAGCGGAAAAACCGACGGGGATACGGAAAATGACGCAAAAAGATGAAAACACTCAAACAAGCAAATTAGTACTTGTTTCTCAAGATATGGAATTGGTGAACCTTGCAAAAGGTGCCATTCCAAATACTGATAAACAAACCATGCAAGTTATCAATAAACCGATTGCTGACATGGTAGCAGGAATGCGCGACATCGAAGCAACTGCCATGATTGTTGATATTGACGCGACTAAAGTGGAAGATTTTGAAAATCTTCAGAAGATCAAGCGCATGGCTGATAACAATATGGCAATTATTGTTATTTCGAGCAACTTCAGCCCTGCTGCTGCACGCATTCTTATTCAATTGAAAGTATCTGACTTTCTTGTAAAGCCAGTGCAAACATCAGACTTGGTACGCTCTTGTAACAACGCGATGAAAGTCAACACGCAAGAAGCTCAAGTTCAGCCTCAATTCATGTCATTCATGCCGGCATCAGGTGGCGTTGGAACGACAGCAATGGCAATCGAAACAGCAGCTATCCTCAATGCGCACGGTCAAAAACTGGGTCGTACAACTTGTATCGTGGATTTGAACTTCCAACACGGTGCATGTGCAGAATATTTGGATATTGAACCCCGTTTTGATATTTCAGAGATTGAAAATTCACCAGAGCGTCTTGATAGGCAACTCCTTGATATCATGCTTTCAAGACATGACAGTGGTCTTTCTGTTATTTGCGCACCTAATCAACCAACTGAAATGCGTTCCTTTAAAGGTGCATTGGTCGTTAAATTGCTAGACTTGGTTTCAGCATACTTTGACAACGTCGTTATCGACCTGCCCCGTACGTGGTTTCCATGGACAGAAACGGTTATCACAGGCTCAGACAAACTATTTGTCGTGGCGGACATGACAGTGCCCTCCATCAGGCATTCACACAGATTGGTAAAAGCCGTTGAAGAACGCATCGGCAAGCAAGCAACACCAAAGATCATCGTAAACCGCATGGACTTCCGCAAAAACGCTTCAGGGCTAAATGCTGGTGACGTTGAAAATGCACTGGGTGATTATTTCGCTGGCGGCGTGCCAAACAATTACATGCTAGTTCGTGATGCAGTTGATCGAGGCGTTACCATTGGTTCTGTAGAGCAGGACAACAACGTCACGCAGGCTTTATCAAAAATTGTTCTTGAAGGCGAAATGCTAAACGAAGTTGTAAAGCCTAAAAAAGCAGGTCTAATGAGCATGGGTCGCAACCTTTTGAAACGCAAAGCAGGTTAGGGCCAAGAAGATGAGCAATAGATTTTCAGGACTATCAACATTCGACGATGATTTTGATTTCGATGAACCGATGCCTGCACCAGCGCCAAGAGTATCGCAAGCCCCTCTTCCCGAGATAGAAGCAAGCGATGCACCAATTGCACCTGACGAAATCCCTCAGGAAGTCAAAAATAAAAAGCCGGTTTCTGTTCATGAAATTGGCGCAGGTGAAATCACGCCCGCGAAGCAAAAGATTCTGGATGCGAAGATCAAACTTCACAGGCAGATGCTTGAAGAGTTCAATCTCGTTGCACTCGAAGAATTGCCGCGTGATGAACTGGTCAATGAAATCAGGAAATTTGTCACCGATTACGTTGCAAAAGAACGTCTTCCATTAAATAACCAAGAACTTGAAGAGTTCGTTGGCACGGTTGTCGATGAAATGACAGGCCTTGGCCCTCTTGAGCCGCTAATGCGTAATGATGACATCAGTGATATTCTGATCAACGGCCCGAACAATTGTTTTGCAGAAATAAGCGGTGTTCTACAACCGATTACCATTCCCTTTAAAGATGAAGCACACTTGGTGCGTATCATCGGCAAAATTGTTGCAGGGGTTGGCCGTCGTATTGATGAATCAAATCCAATGTGTGATGCGCGTATGCCTGATGGTTCTCGCTTTAACGCAGCCATTCGTCCAATTACAATCGACGGCCCGCTTGTTTCCATTCGTAAGTTCAAGGAAGACAAGCTCACACTTGATAAACTCGTTGGATTTAATGCACTTGCTCCGCAAATGGCAGAAGTTATGCAACATGCGGTAGCAGCGCGTATGACCACAATCATTTCTGGTGGTACAGGTACTGGTAAAACGACAATGCTTAACGCCTTGTCTGCTTTTATCAATCCGAAAGAGCGCGTACTTACGATTGAAGATGCCGCTGAACTAACCCTTCAAATTCCTCATGTTGGCCGTATGGAAACACGACCGCCAAACAATGAAGGTGTTGGTGAAATCAAGCAGCGTGATCTGGTAAAGAATGCTCTTCGTATGCGCCCTGACCGCGTAATCCTGGGTGAGGTTCGTGGTGAAGAATGTTTCGACATGCTTCAGGCAATGAACACAGGTCATGAAGGCTCAATGGCAACAATTCACTCCAACACATGCCGCGATGCAATCTCTCGTATGGAGCAAATGCTCGGCATGACTGGTATGCCAATGACGGTTGCTTCCATTAGAAGTCAAATTGCAGGCGCGGTTCATTTAATCGTTCAGTTAACACGTCTGTCAGACGGTCAGCGTAAGGTAACAAGCATTTCTGAGATTACCGGTATGGAAGGTGACATCATCCAGATGCAAGAAATCTTCCGCTATAAACGTACAGGGATGACTTCAGACCATAAGATCCTCGGTCATTTTGAAGCAACAGGCGTACGCCCTCGCTTTCTGGAAGAACTTGAAGCCATGGGCATTGAGCTAGACAGTGAAATTTTCGAACCAGGTGTAGAACTCGTATGAGCGGACTATTCGAAAATGGACTAACTCCCGTTCACGCTATGATGTTAGCGGGTGCATTCTTTGCAGTTGTTTTGGTTGAGCTTGCCTATACGGTTATGTCGCCCAATGAAAACAGCAAAAAACGCATCAACAGACGCATGGCTATTGGTGATGGCAAAGAAAAAATGAGCCAAAAGAACATTCTTTTGCAATTACGCAAAGAACGTGGGCTTGATGAAAACGGCATGTTGGTGATGCCGGTAAAAAGCCTGAACCAGCTTATTTTACGATCTGGCCTTACGCTTGGATTAAAAAAACTTGGGTTATATTATGCAGTCTATCTTGTCGTTATGACACTGGGAATATTCTTTTACTTTCAGTCCCCTACTATTAGTGCATTTACTTTTCCAATTTATGCAGTCGCATTGCCATACTTCTGGTTGAAGCGAAAAGCAGCAAAGAAAACAGCAGCCTTCGGCGCACAACTGGCAGATGCAATTGACCTCATTACACGCAGTTTGAAAGCAGGTCACCCTGTACCTGTTGCAATCTCAATGGTTGCACGAGAAATGGCCGATCCAATCGGTACTGAATTTGGTTTGGTTGTAGATGAGGTAACCTATGGTTCGGACCTGGTGACGGCGCTCAACAATCTATATGACCGTGTCGACCTGCCGGATCTTCCCCTTCTTATTTCATCCATATCAATTCAGTCTACAACAGGTGGTAACTTGCGTGAAATTCTTGAAGGTCTTTCTCTTGTTGTTCGCGATCGCTTTAAAATGAAACGTAAGATTAGAGCAATCTCTGCAGAAGGCAGAATGTCTGCAATGTTCCTGTCAGCCATGCCAATTCTTTTGTTTTTCGCCTTGCAATTTATTGTGCCTGGTTACTACAGCGAGATCTGGGGCGAAACACTGACGTGGTATTGGTTAGGTGGCCTTGGCTTCTGGATGACACTTGGCAACCTTCTAATTCTCAAAATGGTATCCTTCAAATTCTAGGTTTATGAAAATGCAAACACTATTCGAAATCGTAGACCCGTTATTACTCGCCTCTGGTGTGGGTGGTACTATTTTGTTCACGATCATCTATTTTGCCAGCCAGGCTTTTTCTGAAAATCGTTCTAGAACAAACGTTAAAAAGAGGCTCACAGCAAACGAACCAAAACGTGCCTCGTTAAACCTGGAAGAACCGTCTTCAAAAAATGAGAAAAAGCAAAAACAACTTTCAAACAAAGTTGCTAAAAAAGCAAACGACTTTTATTCAAGCTCAGATCCAAACTCAGTCAAGAAACTTCGCATGACGCTCATGCAAGCAGGCTTTATGAATCCGAGTGCTGTAGGTTACTTCATTGCCAGTCGTTTTGTGGGTGCCATCATCGGTCTGGCATTAAGTGCTTTTCTGATACTGGTACCTTATTCTGCCGACAGTTTCACATTCAAAATTTGTATTTTGTTCTTCTGCGTAACGCTGGGGTATTTTGGGCCCAATTTTTACATCAACAAACGCAGCAAGGCGATAGAGATGCAAAATCGTCAGGGCTTTCCTGATATTTTGGATTTAATGGTGGTGTCTGCAGAAGCAGGCCTTACTATGGAAGCTTCTATTGAACGCATCTCTATGGAAATTAAGAACACATATCCCAACCTCAGCACCCAACTCAATATGGCCGGACTTGAGATTAGAGCTGGCAGACCCATAGACCAGGCACTTCGTGCCTTTGGTGAGAGACTTCGCCTGGAAGAAGTAAAAGGCTTTGCCACAATGGTACAACAAGCCAAGGAACTGGGTACAAGTGTTTCTGACGCCTTGCGAGTATATTCGGAAGAAATGCGCCACAAGCGAATGATGCAAGCGGAAGAAAAGGCATACGCCCTGCCCGCTAAAATGTCTGTACCGGTAACACTGTTCATTCTGCCAATTGTTATTGGTATTGCTATTGTACCAACGATCGTGCGCTATCACATCTAAGTCGACAACCGATCAATCGACGATCTTCATAAAGTATGTACTCCGCTTTTGCACATCAAAAGTGGAGTATTTTTTTGCACGAAACAGGCTGGTTAATAAGGTCTTAAGTAGACTCTAAAATTTAACCAATTTCCTGAACCTTGTTTAAACATCTTTCAGCTAAATTGCCCTCAACAATAACAATAATAATAATAAAACTACACAATGGGGAATAATCATGAAATCCAATGTAAAGAGCATTTTTGTATCTGTCGTCGTGGCTGGGCTACTGGCAGGCTGTAGTACGAGTGGGATCTCAACGCACTCAAATGCGCTGGATCACTCAGGTACAAATCGTGATAACATTCATAATCAAGACCGTGATAGCAAAAGCCTACTGCGCCCAAAATCAGATCACGTTTCCCTAAAGGGTGATAAATCAAAAGCTTTTTTGGCTGCTGGCCAGGAACACTTTACAAATCAAAACTTTGGGCTTGCAGAAAAAAACTTCCGCAAAGCGGTTGAAGTACGAAGCGACAACGCAACAGCATGGCTAGGCCTTGCAGCATCGCTTGATCAACTGGGTCGCTTTGAATTCTCAGATCGCGCTTACAAACAACTGGTACAGCTTAAACAAAACAACGCTCGTGTCCTTAACAACATGGGCTATTCATATTTGCTACGCGGCGACTATCAAAAAGCAAGAAGCACCTTAAATCGCGCTCAACAGATTGATCCACAACTGGAAGAAATCCAGGGCAACATTCATCTCTTGGAAAAAACAATCCGTAGTTAAATCCAAAGGTAAAAAATAACTTAAATAATTACTGAAAATCCAATCAGTAAAATTAGAAGTTACTTCAAGCTAAAGTGATATCAACAAAGCAAGAAAACAAATTTTCTAACGAGAAAAAATCAGCAGGGTTATGTTATGTTAAAAAAAATCAGGAATTTTTTAGAAAACACATCAGGTAGTATTCTACCAACCATGGGCGTATTATCAATTCCACTAGCAGTCGCAGCAGGTGCAGCGCTTGACTATACTCGTTATGTAAACATGAGAAACGATGTTCAAACTGCAATTGATGCAGCAGGTATTGCTACAACAAAAGAATTACAGGAAAATATCTTATTAAATGTACCAAGTAATTTAACTGGTAATGCAAGAACTGCATACATACAAAACGAGATAGATACCTACGCAGATAATTTCCTTAAAGCGAACATTACAAGTGATCTGGCTAAGGGCAGTTATACATTTAACGCTACATACACACCATCTAGCTTGAGTAATAATGAGAACACACTGCACATCGTTGCTGACATTACATATGATACAATCTTCAGTGGGGTTGTTGGATATAACAGTCGCAATTTACTAGTTACAGACAAAATTAACGACCAAATTGAGTCAATTATCAATACTGCAAACAGAACAGTAGAAATTGCACTGGTAATGGATAACTCCGGTTCCATGGCTTTGGAAGCAGGGAACCTGAATCCAGGGAACAATCCAGCGCCGGTTGCTGATAGAAGATTGACAGTTCTCAAAAATGCATCAAAAAAACTTGTTTCAGATCTATTTAAAGCAGGTAAGGATTCTGCATTACCAAAGCCTGTACAGTTTTCAATTGTTCCGTTTTCTACAACGGTGAACGTAGGTAACCAACAACACGTAAACCATTATAATGGTAATAAGTTTTTAGATATCAGAGGGTTTGCTAGTTATCATAACGAAAACTTGGATTGGAAAAATACTTATAGACTTAAGCCTGGTGAACGTATTGATCTTTGGGCTGATAAGCGAGCGGCTAACCTGCGCAAAGCAGATGGATCCCGGCAATATATGACACGCTTACAGGTTTTCAAAATGCTTGGAACTGAATGGGAGGGTTGTGTTGAAATGCGCCCTTACCCTCATAACATTCAAGATACATACTTCAGTAACAACACATATCATTCAAAAAACTCTGAAAAACTGTTCGTGCCCTACTTTGTTCCTGATGGGCCAGATTACAGGTATTTTCAAAATTACTCAAACTTTTGGCAACAAATAAATTACACTTGGGATACACCACCTAATAATACTTCTAGATTCTATAGTAGTGATTATATTAGAGATTTCTATGATTATGATCCGGATTCAGAATTGGCATTCCCACGTTTTCGGGATGATGATCAATTTGGTGTTTCATTGGGTACTAATGATATTGACGCAAATCAAATCAATAGATCTAATTGGGTAAGCAAATATCAAGCTTATCAAGGCTTGGATCAAAATAAAATTGATGCGCTTCCAAATTCTCCTTTGAAAAGCAAGCAATTAAAAAATATTCTAAACGATTTAGAGTTGCCAAGCTTTACAAAGAACTTAAGCGCAACAAACAGTAGTTACTTTGCAGACTCAGGTCCTAACGCATTTTGCCCTGATATTCCGATACAACAGCTTACGCAGAACAAAAATAAGATCAACAATACGATTGACAGCATGGAAGCGCATGGTGGTACCAATATTCAAATAGGTTTGACTTGGGGCTGGAGAACATTAAGCAAGGCCAAGCCATTTCATGGCGGTAGAGATATAACAGATCCCGATAACAGAAAGATTCTAATTCTATTAACAGATGGCAACAACCAAATGCTGCCTGAAAACCTACTCACAGGTGATTACCGAAACACTAGAAACAAGACAGCTTATACAGCATGGGGTTATCAAAGAACACCAAACGTATTGAAACATGCAACGACAGGCGCGAACACTCATGGTAGATTGCTCGCTGGTACCAATGATACAGCGAATACAATCTATGCTTCAGGTGGCTTTCCATTAGACACAACACCTGACGATAGAGCTGAATATGAAGATCTGATGAATCTGCATACCAATCAGGCTTGTAACAATATTAAAGACGATGGCATCACAATTTATACAATCGCGTTTGATGTTTCAGGTAGCGGTAAGGTAAAAGATCTACTAGAAAACTGTGCTGGCTCTGGTCGCATAGACAACAAAGAAATCGTCACTGGATTGAATTTCTATCATGATGCTGTTGGTCTAAGTCTAGACGATACATTTCAAGAAATTGCTGCTTCAATTTCAGCGATCCGAATTGCACAGTAAATACAAAATTCAAGAGTATCAAAAGCCCGCTTTTAAAGCGGGCTTTTTTTTGCAAAGCATTCACCCGTAGCGAGTGGCGAGCGCAACGCTTAGCACCACAATTCCACCACCCAATATCTGAACTGCATTCATACTTTCATCAAACAATACCCAAGTCATAGCAAATGCAACGACCGGAACCAAAAAGAAGAGAGAAGCAACCGATGTCGCATCGCCTTTCTTAATCAGATACATCAAAAGTGCCACCGCTCCAATCGACAAAACACAAACCAACCAGGCAAGTGAGAGCGCCGTATTAAGTGTCCACACAACTTTCTGTGACTCCATCAAAAATGACAAGAACAACATCAATATTCCAGCGCCCAAAAACTGGGCGCTCGAACCAATCCAAAGGTTTAAATTTGTCACACACCGTTTTTGATAAACTGCCCCAACACTAATACCAAACACAGCGATCATGCCTGCGGTAAATGTTTTAACCGTAATTCCTGGAATGGCGTCTGAAAGGTCAAAACCCGGGAACAAAACAAGGAAAACACCAAATAGTGCGACACCGAAAAACAATGCTTTAATAAAACTCAGTTTTTCGCCCAATATCACCCAAGCAATTAAAGCCGTTAAAAAAGGTTGCAAAGCGACAATAAGTGCAGAAACACCAGCTGGCATACCTTTTGAGACTGCGTAAAACACTCCCCCTAAATATAGCCCATGCATTAAAACACCGACGAGCATAGAATGAGCATACTGTTTCCAGTCAATTTTCTTTGGTCTTACAATTACAAAAATTATAAGAGCTAACAAAAGTAACGCTGCTGCAAATCTATATCCTAAAAATGTAAACGGCTCAGCATCCAAAGTGCCAAACTTGGCAGCAGGAAACCCTGTCGCCCACAGAAACACAAAAATGATTGGAGCCATTTTTACAATTAAATTTGTTGTCTGAGACACGCTATGAACTCCCACTTGCAAGCAACAACCTTAAATGACGTGTGAGTTTCATGAAATGACGTATGGAAGATGCACACAGCTTTCGTTATGAATATGCTAGCAGCAGAACATGGAATTAAAAAAATGACGACTGATCAAAGCCTGGCTGAAAAAGTTCAACAAGCAATCGATATGAAAACCAAGCCACCTGGATCATTAGGTGCGATTGAAGCGCTGGCGCTTCAAATGGCAGTCGCACAGAAAACAGAAAATCCTGTTGCAGACCCTGCCCGTCTATTACTCTTTGCAGGTGATCATGGATTGGTCGAAGAAGGTGTCTCAGCCTGGCCTAGCGAAGTAACAGCACAGATGGTGCTGAACTTTCTCGCAGGTGGCGCTGCTGCCAACGTATTTGCGCGTTCAAACAATATTGCAATTTCCGTTGTTGATGCAGGTGTCATGGCAGATCTTCCCGATCATCCCGATTTGTATCGCGCAAACATTCGCAAGGGCACTCGTAATGCATTAAAAGAAAACGCACTCACACTCGAAGAAGTAAGTGCCGCTTTAGTCTTTGGTGAAGAGCTTGCAAGTGATGAGGTTTCCGTTGGAACGAGAGTCATCGCCCTGGGAGAAATGGGGATTGGTAACACCTCTTCTGCAGCTCTTCTCGCTCATGCAATAGAAGGCATTGATCTTGAAATTTTAACCGGCCCCGGCGCTGGTCTTGATGGTGAAGGAGTAAATAAGAAGCTTGAGATACTAAAGAAAACAGCACAACGCAGACCAGGAAAATTAAAACCCATGGATGCGCTTTGCGCATTTGGCGGATTGGAAATTGCCTGTATGACTGGTGCATTAATTGGTGCAGCTCAAGCCAATGCTGTTGTTCTCGTTGATGGATTTATTGCAACTTCAGCTGCACTATGTGCTCTGCGTATGCATCCTGAACTCGCTGACAATGTTGTCTACGCGCACAAATCAAAAGAGCCAGGTCACAAGGCAATGTTAGAGGCATTGGATGCAAAACCATTGCTTGACCTGGATCTTCGCCTAGGTGAAGGCTCTGGCGCATTACTCGCCTTCCCATTGCTCAGAAATGCCTGCGCAATGCTCAACGAAATGGCAACCTTTGAAAGTGCCAATGTATCTGGCAAGGAAGAATAGAAATTTCGTGGATAAGCTAATAGACAATCTGGCTTTAACCCTTGCATTTTTCTCTCGCATAACCTTGCCCGCAAGTTTAGGCAATCGCATAAACCATGATGCAAAATTGGGAGAAGCGGCAGGCTTGTTTCCAATTGCAGGTTTAATAATAGCGCTTCCAGTTGTAATTGTCTGGCTTTTCGCAAGTTTATATTTGCCAGCAACAATCGCAGCTGGTCTAGCACTAGGCGCAAGCCTGCTAATTACGGGCGGACTGCACGAAGACGGTTTTGCAGACTGCGCAGACGGATTGGGAGCAACGCAAAATCGCGAGCGCGCCCTGGAAATCATGCGCGATAGCAGAATAGGAACCTACGGTAGTTTAGCACTCATATTAAGCATTGGGTTACGATGGGCAGCCTTGGCGAACCTGGGTCCAATAAGCGGGGTCCTGGCAATTCTAATTTGCAGTTCAGGCGCACGCTCAGCAATGACAATCGCTATGCAGTTTTCTCACTATGCAAGGCCGGAAGGCTTGGGCAAACAGGCAAATGATATGTCGTACACAAGCTTCATCACAGCGATTGGCATTGCCTTCCTAATAGCATTTTTATGTGGTTGGCTCTGGGGTGTGTTAGCGCTCTGTCTTGCATTCCTAGCTGCCTGGCTCTTTCTGAAGCGTCTTGAACATCGTATTGGTGGTTATACTGGTGACGGCCTTGGCGCGATGGAACAAATTGCTGAAATTGTCATCCTCATAACGCTTGCAGGAGCATGGTCATGATTTTTTTACGCCACCCTACCCCTGACGTTCCTGCTGGTACATGCTACGGACAGACCGATTTGGACATCGCAGAAATCGGCCATGCGCAAATTGCAAATGCCGTTAAAATAACACCAGAAGTTAAACGCGTTATTGCAAGTCCTGCACTACGCTGCCGTAAACTCGCAATCTCAATAGCACAGCGTCATGATCTGACACCCACCTATGACGAACGTCTATGGGAAATGAACATGGGTGAATTTGAAGGAAAGCTATGGGTGGAGATTGACCGCGAGAAATCTGAAAAATGGCTTGAAGACCCGATGAATAATCCGACCCCTGGCGGTGAAAGCTTTCAAAACGTTCAGGACCGTGTTCTGGAAGCTTTACAACAGGCAGATATGGAAACAGCGATCGTCTGTCATGCTGGTGTCATCCGCGCAACTCAAATGGCATGGGAGGGAATGACCTTTGAAGAAGTCTTCAAGGCGATGCCGCCCTATGCAGAACCTGTCAGAATAATACCGCCAGAACACCAGTAAAAAACCAGAGCGAAAAACAAGCCAAAGCAAAAACCTGAATGGAGTGCTTTATATCTTTTGCTTCTAAATCCTTTTTCCCAGAACTATTGAGATAAGCTTGTTGAACCGTTTCATCTGCATAGATGCGCGGTCCACCTAAAGCAAAATCAGCACCACCAGCCATGGCCGCTTCTGGCCAACCTGCATTGGGTGAACGATGAAGTCCTGAATCTCGCAAGGCAACAATCATTGCATTTTTAAATGCGGCAATGCCATTTAACATGCCAGAACCTAAAGCAATGAAAACCGCAGAAAGCCTGGCAGGAAGCCAGTTCGCCAAATCATCGATCTGGGCGGCAACACGGCCGAACCAAAGGTATTTTTCATTGCGATAGGCTATCATAGAATCTGCAGTATTGATCATCTTGTAAACGATAATCCCCGGCAAACCAAAAACCGCATACCAGAAGGCAGGCGCTACAACGCCATCTGAAAAATTCTCCGCCAGACTTTCAATCGCTGCACGGCTGACACCTGATTTATCAAGGCTGGATGGATCTCGCCCAACAATCATGCCCACTGCATTTTGTCCGCCTTTTAGTTCATCTTCTTTCAAGCCATCAGCCACCGCTTCCACATGGTCGGCCAAACTTTTTTGAGCTAACAAAACAAAGACAATAAAAATTTCCAAGATGATACCAAGTGGACCAAAGAAGTTCATAATTCCCTGAATGAAAAACGAAACAAAAAGCGCCAAAAGAATTAAAAGAGAAATCGCAACTGCGCCCTTTTTATATTGCTCCTGATCGCTATCTTTTGATTTATTCAATTTCTTATCAGCAAATGAAACCGCTTTGCCGAACAAGACAATCGGATGCGGTAATCTTGACCAGAGTGCTTCTGGCTCACCAAAATACCAATCAAACACCAATGCGATTAATAATATGAACAACGGATCAAACATTACGTTTTATAGCCAAAGCAAACCGCTCCAGCTCTTCCATATTCTTGCAAAGCCCAAAGCGTAACCTTGTCGGTCGCTCCGAAAAAGGCCTTACCAAAATATGCTCTTTCAATAATGCCTTATGAAGCGCAGCAGCATTTTCATGCTCAAATTCCATGAACAAACCGGCATTACCAATCAACTGAAGACCACAAGCTTCAACCACTTCTGCTTGATCTTCAGAATTCTGATTTATATGAATTCGCGAATTTTCAATCCAACGCTGATCACCAAATGCAACAGCACCAATCTCTAATGCAGGCCCTGAAACACTCCATGGACCTAGTCTTAATTTCAACTCATCTGAAACGGTCTTCGATGAAACCGCAAATCCAAGCCGCAACCCTGCAAGCCCAAAAAACTTGCCAAAAGAACGCAGTATAATCATATTTTCTGACATAGTAGGAACAACAGAAAGTTCAGGCATAACATCGCCAAAAGCTTCATCCACAATCAGTATGCCGGACTTATGACTTAACTTTTTAGCAGTTTTGAATAATTCATCTGGTTTATATGTCATTGCTGTTGGGTTGTTCGGGTTCACAACAACAACTATATCAGCGCGTTCAACAGCTTCATCGAGTGTTTGGACTTTGACAACCTCACGTCCAGCCAGATTCCAACAATGGAAATGCTCTTCATAGGTTGGAGAGACAATCGCAACTTTTTGTTGTGCTAAAATTTGAGGGAGCGATTGAATAATCGCTTGCGTTCCATTCGAAGCGACAAGACCGTACTCCTCAGGAACATTATAATATTTCTTGGCAGCGGTAATCAGTTTTATATGCGCTCCTTCATCAGGAAGGCGCTGCCAGCTTGTGTAGGTAACTTCAGGGACAGGATATGGGTTTGGATTGATACCGGTCGACAAATCCAACCAGTCATCACATTCGCCGCCATATTCAGCGATTGCAGCATCCAGTCTGCCGCCATGCACGATTGCACTCATGATTATTGCCCATCAATGACGTGCATGTAAGAACCCATGACATCACCATTGCGCAGTCCCGCAGAACCAAGATCCGTACCCAATGCATCTGTGGCAGTAAAGAGCGGTTCGCCCTCTTCCTTTATGGCAGTTGTGTAATGGAACTCATGAGCACTTAATGCGTCACCAAGAACAAAATTTTCTGTATTCAGCTCACGGTAGCCAAGATGGAGTTTGCGTTGATGGAAACTGGTTTCCAAATTTAACAAGCCGGCCATTTTATGCATTTTGCCATCAGCATCTTCTATGCCTTCTCCAAGCACCATATAACCGCCGCACTCACCATAAATCAGGGTCTCCCGATCTCGGGCGATTTCCAGAGCAAACTTAAAATCATCTGCACTAGCGAGTTTCCCTGCATAAAGTTCAGGATATCCACCTGGTAGATAAATCGCATCTACCCCTGTCTTTGGCGCTTCATTGGCAAGCGGAGAAAAGAACGAGAGCGATGCACCCTGCTGACGCCAATCGTCAAGGATATGAGGATAAATAAACGAAAAGGCTTCATCCTGAGCAATGGCAATTTCCTGCCCAAGTGGTGCTAATAGCGTTCCTTGTCGCTTGCGCTCTCTGATAGGAACAAAACAACTTGCTACTTTATCCAAATCACAAGTCTTGCTCAGTGTAACAGCAGCCTGTTTGATAAACGCTTGAATATCCTCAGTCTCACCTGCTTGAACCAAACCCAAATGACGCTCTGGCAACAAAAAACTGTCATCACGCGGAATAACGCCCAGAACATCAACTTTAATCTCTTCAAGTGCATCACAAAGCATTTTCTTATGCCTTGCACTGCCAACCTTGTTTAAGATAACACCTGCAAGTTTGACCTTATCGTCATGGTCACGAAAGCCTCGCACAAGTGCTGCGATCGAGTGAGATTGCTTTGCTGCATCAATGATTAAAATAACTGGAACACCCAACGCTTTTGAAAGTTCAGCTGCAGAACCAGACCCGTCCGCTGCTCCATCATAAAGCCCCATCATGCCTTCAACCAAAAGATGAGCCCCTTCCTGACGCTGCGCAAGAGACGCAAATCTGGGTGGTGTCATTGCCCAGGGATCAAGATTTACAGATGAATATCCACTCGCAAGCGCATGAAACGCCGGATCGATATAGTCAGGCCCAGCCTTGGCCGAAGCAATATCCAATCCTTTGTCTTTAAGCGCACGCAAAAGTGCCAAGGTAAGAACCGTCTTACCGCTTCCAGAAGAAGGTGCCGCTATCAGCAATCCTGTTTTTTGCTTACTGCTCATCCAACATCTTGGGTTAAGTTTCTACCAAGCGGATCAGGTTCCAAAACCTTACCATCCATTGCACCCAGCCAATCCAGTGCTGAACGAAGGCGAACCGCCTCTCCCACAACAACTATTGCTGGAGGTTTAATGTCCGTTTTAGCCAAATCTTCCAAAGACGAACCAATCGTTGTTTCCAACACACGTTGACGGTCAGTTGTAGCTTCACACACAAAAGCCATGGGTTGAGAGGCAGAACGTCCGGCCGCTAAAAAGCGATCACGAATATTAGACCAATGTTTCATCGCCATATACATCACGACAACTGGCGAACCTTTGGAAACGCTTTCCCAATCCACTGCATCTGGCACGAGCCCGGAAGCATCATGGCCTGTAAGGAAAGTCACAGAATGATTGATATCACGGTGTGTTACCGGAATGCCTGCATAGGCCAATCCACCTATACCAGCCGAAATACCAGGTACAATTCTAAATGGAACGCCGTGTTCGACCAATGTCAGAGCTTCTTCGCCACCACGACCAAACACAAACGGATCACCACCCTTCAAACGAAGTACCCGTTTTTCTTGTTTTGCAAACTCAACAAGGCGCAAGGAGATATCACGTTGTTTAGGCGAAGGCTTACCACCACGCTTCCCAGCGTAATGCAAAACCACGTTATCGCTGGCAAGGCTCAAAATTGCATTATTAACTAAGGCATCATAAACAATCACGTCGGCTTGGCGGATTGCATTGGCCGCATGAAGCGTCAATAAACCGGGATCTCCCGGACCTGCACCCACGAGCCAAACCTGACCTTTTTCAAAGGTAGGCAGTTCAGACATGAAATCTTGCTTTTTCATTTGACCAATTTCACCTATAACGCTTTTATGAGCAAGGTCACCCGCACACAAAAACCTGATAATAAACAGGTAACTCCCCTCCGTAGAGGTTGGACGACTGGTGCATGTGCAACGGCGGCCACAAAGTCTGCTCTGTCTGCTCTATTTAAAGCTGATTTTATTGATCCTGTCACTATTTCTTTGCCTAAAGGCGACACCCCGTCTTTTCCCCTCGCCTATGAGAAATCAGGAGAAGGTTTTGCAGAAGCGGGCATCATCAAGGACGCTGGCGACGACCCTGATGTAACCCATGGTGCAACCATCATTTCCCGCGTTGAGTTTGGCGAAAAAGGAAGCGGCATAACCTTCCATGCAGGTGATGGCGTTGGCACAGTTACCAAGTCTGGATTACCCATCGAAAAAGGCGAAGCAGCGATTAATCCAGTCCCGCGAAAACTGATGACAGAAGTGGTTCAAGAGCTTTGCCAGGAGCATGGAATTGAACCTGACATCAAGATCGAAATTTCTGTTCCTGGTGGCGAAAAAATTGCTGAGAGAACCTGGAACCCGAGATTGGGAATCTTAGGCGGAATTTCCATCCTTGGCACAACGGGTGTCGTCCATCCGTTCTCATGTTCGGCCTGGATACATTCTATCCATCGCGGCATCGATGTCTCGCGTGCGCAAGGCGTCACTCATGTATTGGGCGCAACAGGTTCAACATCGGAAACTGCCGCTTGCAAGCTTTATGACTTCGAAGAAATCGCCATGCTCGACATGGGTGATTTCGTTGGCGGGCTTTTGAAGTATTTACGTACCAATCCAATCGAAAAAATCACGCTCGCAGGTGGCTTTGCAAAATTCACCAAACTAGCACAGGGCGCCATGGACTTGCACTCGGGCAGAAGCCAGGTTGACTTCGACTGGCTGGCAAAACTGGCAGAACCTTACGTGAATCAAAAAATGAAGTCCCGGATTCAAAATGCAAACACAGCACTGGAAGTGCTTGAATTGACTCACGAAAGCGGGATTGACCTACCCATGCTCATTGCAGAAAAGGCACAAACTTCAGCTTTGGAAATTTTGCGTAGAGCGCCAGTACAAGTCGAAGTCATCGTCTTTGCAAGAGACGGAAAACTGCTTGCCAGAACGGATTTTAAATCATGAAAATCCTCATCCTCGGCGGCATCAAAGAAGCAGCAAATCTCGCAAGCAAACTAGTCAATGAAGGCCATGATGTCACCTCATCTTTGGCAGGTCGAACCAAGGAACCAAAGCCCCTAGAAGGCAAAATAAGGATAGGTGGATTTGGCGGCGCTGAAGGGCTTGCAACTTATCTAAAAGAGAACCAAATCGACCTGCTCATAGACTGCACACACCCGTTCGCCAAACAGATATCCACCAATGCAGTTGCGGCCTCAAAACTTGCCAATGTAAAACTTGAAATCCACACAAGACAGCCTTGGCAAAAGCATGAAAATGACAACTGGATAGAGGTTCAAAACTTGGAAAAAGCACGCGATGCAATACCAAAGCAGGCGTGCGTATTATTAGCACTTGGGCGACAATATATTGACCTGTTTAAGGCACGCGAGGATGTTTTCTACCTGGTAAGAATGGTTGACCAACCAGAGCAAAAATTACCACTTCCCGAATACAAACTTCTCATCGGAAAACCATCAAGCAATTGGCACGAAGAAAAGGCTGTCTTGGAGAAAAACAACATCACCCACATCATCTGTCGAAACTCGGGCGGAACTGGTGCCTATGCCAAAATCGAAGCGGCACGTAACCTGAAAATCCCTGTAATAATTGTGAGCCAATAATGCGAAACAAACAGCCAAACATTATGATTGCAGGAGCAGGAAGCATCGGTTTTTTTATTGGCGGATTGCTTCAACATGCAGGACATAAAGTCAATTTTCTGACTCGCAATCGTATGATTGAAAAGATCAGCAAACACGGGTTAATTCTTACTGCTTATACAGGACTTGATGTTAGTATTCCGACCAATAAGCTTGATATGACGGAAAAGCCGGAAGAACTTTCCAAAGCTGATATAATTTTGGTCACCGTCAAAAGTTCAGCTACTGAAGAAATGGCTAAACTGATTTTGGAACACGCAAAGCCGGATATAATCATCATTAGCCTTCAAAACGGAATTTCAAACAGCAAGCTTCTCCAAAACAAATTACCAAATCATAAAGTACTCGCTGGCATGGTGCCTTTCAATGTTGCGCAAATGGATGGCGCACGTTTTCATATGGGAACAAGTGGCAACATCATCATTGAAGCAGACAAAGAAAATACCGCGAGTATTTTAAATTCAATAACGTTACCATTTGAAGCTTCAAACGATATAAAGTCTGTTCAATCAGGCAAACTGCTTATAAACCTGAACAACGCACTCAATGCCCTTTCTGGATTACCCTTGCTTGAACAGCTTAATGACCGTGCGTGGCGAAACGTCATGGCAGCACAAATGGCTGAAGCGCATAATATTATGAAGCGTGCAGGTATGACACCCAAGCCGCCATCGCCTGTACCAGCAAGTTTCATCCCTCATATTCTACGACTACCAACA
>CALHIB010000019.1 GCA_938030595.1 uncultured Rhizobiaceae group bacterium
TTTTAATAACTCATTGGTATCTTGTTGATGCGAAGCAAAATTATTACCTGCATTATAAATCATACGCACATCTGGATATTTTGAAGTTAACCCGTTACGAGTGAATTCCTTGCCCGGATTAAATAGCATTTCGCTAATACGAGATGCAGGACAGTGACCAACCACATTATTCTTACCCTGCTGAAGGCCTCCTGGTGATCTTGCATGAGAAAACAGCGCCCCACCCTGACCCCAATGCCAGCTGAAACCAACGCCACCACCTGGTAAACCCACTTGGCCTATCATGCAGGCAAATGCAGTTATCGCCCAATAAGGCATCTCACCGTGCTGAGCACGTTGTATAGACCAAGAACCAGCCAACTGAGTTCTTGTACGAGCACAAGTATTTGCAAGTGATCTAATCTCAACGGCACTCATGCCAGTGATTTTCGCAGCCCATTCAGGCGTTTTCCTCACGCCATCCTCTTTACCCAAAAGATAATCGATAAACTTTTTAGAGCCGACAGTGTATTTTTCTAAAAACGCCTTGTCGTGCTGGCGTGTTGTATAAACATGATAACTCATTGCGAGAAATAATGCCGTATCAGTATTTGGAATAATCTTAATCCATTTCGACCCCAACCATTCATCAGTTGTTGTCTTTTGTGGATTAATAGAAATAAACTTCACACCAGCGCGTTTGATCATTTCCCAACGCGGGAACATTGAATGGTCCGTTGTGCCGCCTTCTGCGCGACCATTTTTCTCAGGATCAACACCCACTAAAACAAAAGTCTCAGTGTTTTGAAGAATTTGATACCAAGACGTTTGGCGAGAATAGACTTCCATATCCCCGATTACATGCGGCATAAGAACTTGAGCTGCGCCACCAGAATAATCGCCAACTGTAACTGACATGCCGCCAATTAAGTTGAAGAAACGCCCCTGTAAAACATTGGGTGTTAAAACACCGCCATGCGCCCAGCCACCATATGAACTAGAGAATATAGATTCGTTACCATGGTTTTTTATCGTATCAACAATTGCTTTTGTCGTTAGAGCAAGTGCTGTATCCCAATCAACACGAACAAATGGATCTTTCGCTCTTAATTCTGGCTTTCTATCACCATCTAAACCTTCTAGATAACTTTTGCGAACGTGAGGATATAGTACGCGAGTCTTATCGTAAGTTCGGCTTACTGCGCCATGACTAACCATTTTTGTTGGGCGTGGGTCAAACTCTGTTCTTGGGATAGCTTGAATAAACTTCCCATCTCTTACCATTGCATAAAATGCACCATACTGATCTGCGTGCGGTATAAATTCTAAATTACGTCCTGCACCCAATACTTCGCGAGCAAAAGCCCCCGGGGCCATTGAACTAGCGACTAATGAAGAAGTTGAAGCTAAGAATGCGCGCCGTGAGAGTGACATATATTTTCCTTTTTGCTTAAGGGTTAAATTGTCTTATGTAATTGGGTATTTTGAATCATAGCCTGAAAAACTATTATTCTGCAAATGCCTTTACAACAGCTTGATCAACAGCTGCAGCCATAAGAGTATCGACATCTCCTGATGTTTACTTTGGACGGGGGCAAACAACCTCAATGGAAAGAGCTTCTCAGCGATTGTTTCAATCGCTTGCCAGCCAGTGGAAAGGATTAAACAAAAGCCTCTATGTCGCGGTTCGGACATTTATCTTTGCTATACCACGATAGAAAGTCCGCATAGCTGCCGTTCAATGTCAAAATTCTAAGGTCTGATCTAGATCAAGAAGCATCCCTTGATATAGTTGTTAGTGCCCTCTCCTACAAAATTTATTATGGTAATAAAATTTCTCGAAATTCAATTAAACTGAGGTCCATAACTTACACATTTTCTTACACAGTGTGTAAGTTACAATCTAATTTAATAAATTATTTCAATGTGATAACACTTGACGCGCTTCACTTAAAATCCCTCGACCCTAGGTCGTCCCGGTTCGAGTCCGGGTACCCGCACCATAATGCATTTAATCTATTGATTATAATACACAATTTTTGAAATATTTCAAATAATATAATTTCTTAACATGGTGAATTTATACTGCACTGTTTCATTTAAAGAGATTCTTGATTGAGTGATTCTAACACATCATGCGGCGAAACTAGAGCGGCAGCTGTTGGCCATAAGCGACCATATATTGAGGTGATACCAATGACAGTTTAATGCCAAAAGCAGACTAGATTATTGGCTCCTGACCAGTTTTCCCTTGATAGGCTGGTGCGGGAAGTATCTAGAACTGGGTTACTAACCTTATTCTAGACACTGATCAGGAACCTACACTGTCATTAGATATGACATTGTAATTCACTAGTGCTTTTAGAAAATTACTTCTTTAAGCGAAATTTTTCATGGCAACTGCCACAACTTTTCCCAACTAAACCAAACTGTGCTTTGATTACATCTGCGTTCGATGCTGAGCCAGCAACTTCTGCCAACTTTTTTGCATCAGTTTTGAGCTTGTCTGAGAGGGCAACAAACTCATCCCAGTTTTCCCATATAGCAGGTAGTGATTCGCTTGGTTTTTCGGTTGAGCCTTCAGGAAACATTTCCGTCATGTGTGACATATGGCCAAAAATTTCCAAGGCTGCAGCTTTTGCTACTGGTGCATCATATTCAACTTCCCCTTTTATCATCTTACCAATAATCTTCATGCTTCTAGCAATTTCCCCCATCATATCCATGCGGTCTTTGACGACCCCTTCTGCACCTGAGTGAGCGTAAGCCAACCCAGAAATAGACATAGCAATTACAGCAAGAAATGTTTTTGTTCTGTTTTTAACTTTCATTATTTTATTCCTTGATTTTAGTAACAGTGAGCTTGCCATTTACACGCTCTGCCAGAAATTCGATTTCTTGACCGGGTTCCAGTTTTTCTGCCATTTCATTTTCACCTGTTCTGAACACCATCGTCATGGCTGGCATTTCGAGGTTTGGAATTTCCTCATGAATGATTGTGACTTTACCCTTTTCTGCATCGATTTTTTTGACTTTGCCTTTGATAAAATCCTCAGCAAGGGCAGCAGATGAACTCCCCACTGCGAGTAAGGCGGTAAATGCTATTTGTTTTGTAAGTTTCATTTTTAGTTTCCTTTAGATTATGTTTGTTTTTATCAACCTTGCTTTTTCTGCATGGCATCAAGTTTTGTGTATTGGGTTTTTGCAGTGTTCATGATTGCAGGTTCAGGTAAATCACCTGTCCATTCAGAAGCCTCAGTACCGGGAGGGTTTTCGTACCAGCCGGGATCGCTGTAATCTCCTGACTG
Source organism: uncultured Rhizobiaceae group bacterium (assembly GCA_938030595.1). Lineage (GTDB taxonomy): Bacteria > Pseudomonadota > Alphaproteobacteria > Rhizobiales > Rhizobiaceae > JAALLB01. The sequence goes on from CALHIB010000019.1 coordinate 3,288, forward strand.
AATACCTTCACGAACTTTAACAACAGAGAACATGCCACCCATTTCAAGTGGTCCGTGTTTGCCCCAACCTGTCATCATCGGTATAGTATTGTCTGGAAGTTCCATTTCCATGACACCCATATCAGCCAT
>CALHIB010000020.1 GCA_938030595.1 uncultured Rhizobiaceae group bacterium
GAGGATTAATATTATGAGTGGTGGACATTCAGAATACGTTCCAACAAGTGGTATTGGTAGATGGCTTGATTCACGCCTTCCTTTGCCTCGTATGGTATATGACAGTTTTATTGCCTATCCGGTTCCTCGTAACCTGAACGGTTGGTACACATTTGGTGCGATCTTGATGGTCATGCTGGTTGTCATGATCATCACAGGTATTACACTTGCAATGAATTATGCAGCATCAACACAACTTGCTTTTGATAGTGTTGAGCACATTGAGCGTAATGTGAACTACGGTTGGCTGATTAGAAGTGTGCACTCAAATGGTGCATCCATGTTCTTCATTGCCGTTTACATCCATATGTTTCGCGGCATGTATTATGGTTCCTATAAAGAACCTCGTGAAGTGCTTTGGATACTTGGTGTTCTTATCTTCCTTCTCATGATGGCAACTGCTTTCATGGGGTATGTTCTTCCATGGGGTCAAATGAGCTTCTGGGGTGCAACGGTTATTACCGGTTTCTTCTCTGCTATTCCGCTTGTTGGTCCTGGTATTCAAGAATGGCTGCTTGGCGGTTTTGCGGTTGATAATGCAACCTTGAACCGTTTCTTCTCTCTGCATTACCTGTTACCATTTATGATTGCAGGCGTCGTTATTCTTCACGTTTGGGCTTTGCACGTTACCGGGCAAACGAACCCAACAGGTGTTGAAGTTAAAAACATGAAGAAGGAAACAGTTCCTTTCACGCCATTTGCAACCATTAAAGATGCGCTTGCAATCGTATTGTTTATGGTTGTTTTTGCATGGTTTATCTTCTACCTGCCCGATTTCCTGGGGCACCCGGATAACTACATCAAGGCTGATCCGTTGAAGACGCCAGCGCACATTGTGCCTGAATGGTACTTCTTGCCTTTCTATGCGATCCTTCGTGCGATTACATTTAATATCGGTATTCCATTCACAGACATTGTTCTGATTGATTCAAAACTTGGCGGTGTTATCGCGATGTTTGGCTCCATTGCAATCCTGTTTGTATTGCCTTGGCTGGACACATCAAAAGTGCGTTCAGGTAACTACCGTCCAATGTTTAAAGTGTTCTTCTGGATATTTGCAGTGGTCTGCGTAATCTTGGGTTATCTTGGTTCGCGTCCTGCGGAAGGTATCTATACGCTTCTGTCGCAAATTTTCACATTCTACTACTTTGCGCATTTCATTGTTATCCTTCCATTCCTTGGTTGGTATGAGAAGCCAAAAGATGTGCCGCCAAGCATTGCAGATGCAGTGTTGGGTGATAATGCTAAACTGGGTCGTGCTGGTGCAGCACAACCTGCTGAATAATTTTGGGGAATTAATAAAATGAAAAATCTAATCTCTAAAATTGCAGCCTTCGGCATCGCCGCTGGTATCGCCTTGAGCGCCAGTTCAGCATTTGCTGCGGGCGGTCCGATCAACAAACCACGCGAAGTGGATTGGAGTTTCTCCGGTCCTTTTGGCAAGTGGGATCTGGGTCAGCTACAACGTGGCTATAAGGTCTATGCTGAAAACTGTTCCTCTTGTCATTCAATCGAGTTACTCTCTTTCCGCAATTTGCAGGAAATCGGCTTTTCAGAAGCTGAAGTAAAAGCAATTGCTGCTGAATTTGAAGTCACCGATGGACCAAATGCTGATGGTGAAATGTTTGAGCGTGCTGCTGTTCCTGCGGATAGAATTCCAGGGCCTTATGCAAATACTGCTGAAGCAGCTGCGCTAAACAATGGTGCAGCGCCGCCAGACTTCTCATTGCTGGCTAAAGCACGCGCACCTGAGCGTGGTTTCCCGACATTTGTGTTTGATATTTTCACGACATATGCGGAAAACGGTTCTGACTATATTTACTCACTTCTAACAGGCTACCAAGAAGCTCCGGAAGGCGTGGAAATTTCTGACGGTACGCATTATAATCCTTATTTCATTGCTGGTAATGCTTTGGCTATGGCTGCTCCATTGGATGATGGTTCTGTCGATTATGACGATGGCACTGAATCAACTTTGGATCAGCATGCAAAAGATGTAACGGCGTTTATGACTTGGGCTGCTGAGCCTTACCTGATTGAGCGTAAGCAGATGGGCTTTAAAGTGATTATCTTCTTGCTGATTTTATCAGTATTGCTTTATCTATCGAAGAAGCAGGTATTTGCTTCCATGAAGAAAGACTAAGCAAGTCTTGATTGTGAATTCTGAAAAAGGCTCTGTTTATGACAGGGCCTTTTTTATTTGTTTGAATTGAAAATGGAAAACTGAATATGCCGCATTCCCTTCGTCAGCAACTTGAACAAGCCATTCGTGCTATCCCTGATTATCCTAAAGAGGGTATTATATTTCGTGATATAACCACTTTGCTCAGTGATGCCTCTGCATTCAGGCGTTCAGTTGATGAGTTGGTACACCCTTACAGTGGGGCGCAGATTGATTTTGTTGCTGGTATTGAAGCGCGTGGCTTTATCCTTGGTGGAGCGATGGCGCATCAGCTTTCTTGTGGCTTTATTCCCATTCGCAAGAAGGGGAAATTGCCTTCAGATTCAATTTCGATTGAGTATGATCTCGAATATGGCAAAGACGAGTTGGAAATTCACAAGGATGCTTTTCAAAAAGGTGCGCGTGTTCTTCTCGTTGATGATCTGATTGCCACTGGCGGTACAGCAGAAGCATCTGTCAGTCTTTTGCGAGAGTTGGATGCTGACATCATTGGTGCCTGTTTTGTAATTGATCTGCCAGAGCTTGGCGGACGCAAGAAACTTAGAGATATGGGTATATCTGTTCGTACACTGGTTGAGTTTGACGGACATTGATTGAACTTAAATTCTTTCTACGCTGTCGCTTTTAGCACTTTTAAAGAATATCCGATTCATGAAAACTCTTTCCAACTTATACGGGAGAGAGTGAATGAAAGTCGGATTTATTGGTCTTGGTAATGCGGGTGGAAAGCTTGCAGGCAGTCTGCTTCGAAACAAACATGACCTGACGGTTCTGGATTTGGACAAGCAGGCAGCGCAGCCGTTTCTTGATCAAGGCGCCAAATGGGCTGAGAGCGCCAAGGCAATGGCGCAAGCCTGTGACCTTATCATTACTTGCCTGCCAAGCCCCGCTGCTTCTGCCGCTGTTATGGAAGGTGAGGGTGGTATTCTTGAAGGGATGGGCGAAGGCAAAATCTGGGCGGAAATGTCCACTACCGATGCGGATGAAATCAAGCGCCTTGCAAAGCTCGTTGAAGCCAAGGGTGGAACGGCCGTTGAGTGTCCTGTTTCAGGTGGGTGTCATCGCGCGGCAACAGGCAATATCTCAATTTTTGTCGGCGGCGAGCGTGAAGCCTTTGATCGCATGTTGCCATTCCTGAAAACACTTGGGCGTCGTATTTTACATACAGGCCCACTGGGTTCGGCCTCCATTCTCAAAGTCATGACAAACTATTTGGCTACCGCAAACCTGATTACCATGTGTGAAGCCATGGTGACGATGAAAGCAGCCGGAATTGATATGGCGACAACTTATGAAGCCATGGTGATTTCTTCGGGAACTTCCTTTGCGGCTGAAACTGAGGGGCAAGTTATCCTCAACGGGAGTCGCGATATCGAATTTACGATGGATTTGGTACTCAAGGATATTGGTCTTTTTCAAAAGATTGCCGAAGACAATAATGTGCCGCTTGAAATAAGCCCAATGCTCATCGACATCATGAAAAACGGGCAGAAACGCTATGGTGAGCGAGCAAATTCGGATGATATTATTCGCCGTCTTGAAGATGCGACAGGCCACGAAATTCTTGCTGATGGTTTCCCCGCTTTGCTTGTCGATGATGAGCCGGAGGAAGAGGGCTATGAAGTTGTGCCAAGGGGGCGAAGCTAAAGGAAATTATCATGCTGCCTAGTGAGTATATTGATGTTGAGCGATATCCGGTAAATCAACCGCAGAGTGCCGGGTTCCATGATATGGTCACGATGATACAATCCGAACTCGCCTCAGATGGTTGCGCAGTTTTAAAAGGCTTTGTGCGGGCTGATAAAATACCTGATTTGATTGAAGAAGCTGACCGGGCTAGTCCACACGGCCATCACTCGATGAACCGAACAAATGTTTATTTCTCCCAAGATGATGAAACGCTGGATATTTCTCATCCGCGCAGACGCTTTTTTGATCGTTCCAATTCCTTTATTCCTGCTGACAATTTTGGCTCGGATTCAGCACTGCGAGCGATTTATGAATGGCCGCTATTTTTTGATTTTATTCGAGAGGCATTAGATGAACCGGAAGACAGTTTCTTTCGATATGCTGACCCACTGGCAGATGTGATTGTTAATATGGCAGGTGAAGGGAATGGATTTCCGTGGCATTTTGACACTAATAATTTCACCGTAACACTTGCCATTCAAAATGCGGATGAGGGTGGTGATTTTGAATATGCACCCAATATCCGCTCGGGTGGAGAGAACTTTGAAGCGGTTCGTGATGTGTTGGATAAAACTTCTGATCGTGTCACAAAACTAAGGCTTGAACCGGGTGACTTGCAAATTTTCAAAGGGCGTTACTCATTGCACCGTGTTGCACCTTTGAAAGGGGACACACCACGCTATGTGGCAATCTTCTCCTATGTCGAACAAGAGGGCATGGTAGGCTCACCAGAACGCACAAAACAACTCTATGGACGGGTCTTGCCGATACATTTGGAGCGGGCTGGTTTGCGTTCTGACGAATATCTGGATTAACAGGCTTGTAATTTATTCGCGCTGGCCTCACAAAGTATCGACTTTACTTTTTGAGATTGCGTTATGTCATCATTATTTTCCGACTTACAGTTTTTGGATTTTATTGCCCTTGGCTTCTTTCTTGTTGCTTGGTTTGGATTTGAATATGTGACCGACTATTCGGGGCTTTCGAAGAGAAGTTTGGGCGGCTTAATGTCTGAACAACGCAAGGCGTGGATGTTGGTGATGGCAGAGCGTGAGCTTCGCATTGTCGATACATCAATAATGGCGGGGTTGCTGCAAGGAACGGCTTTCTTTGCCTCTGCATCTATTTTGGCAATTGGTGGGTGTTTTGCGCTTTTGGGTTCAACCGATGTGGTGCTTCAAGTCTATAGCGATCTTCCGATTGATGATGAGTTGAGCAGGGGGCTGTGGGAATTCAAAATTTTGGGACTTGCCGTTTTGTTCGTCTTCACATTCTTCAAGTTTGGCTGGGCGTTCAGATTGTTTAATTATAGTTCAATTCTGATTGGTGCCGTGCCTGGAATTGAAAACTCAACCTTTGAGGAACGTAAGCAAAAAGCCGTACGGGCAGCTGAAATGAACATGATCGCAGGTCGTCACTTTACCTCCGGTCTGCGTGGCATATTTCTGGCCCTTGGTTACCTTGGGTGGTTCATTGGCCCAGTAATTTTCATTTGCACAACCATTTTTGTGATGGCCGTTTTAATAAGGCGCCAGTACTTCTCACGCTCAAGAGCGCTTTTACTTGAGTGATATATCCGCTCTAAACGTTGAACTTGAACAACATCACGTCGCCGTCCTGCACCACATATTCCTTGCCTTCGTCGCGGGATTTGCCGGCTTCCTTGGCTTTGGCTTCGCCGCCTAGTGAGACATAGTCATCGTATGCGATTGTCTGTGCGCGGATGAAGCCTTTTTCGAAATCTGTATGAATGACACCTGCTGCCTGTGGGGCTTTTGAACCGCTTGCTACTGTCCAGGCGCGGGTTTCTTTTGGGCCTGCGGTGAAATAGGTGAGTAGTTCCAGAAGTTCGTAGCCTGATGCGATGAGGCGGTCGAGGCCGGATTCTTCCAGGCCGTTCATTTCGAGATATTCAGGCTGTTCTTCGTCGGGAAGCTGTGCGATTTCTTCTTCGATGGCTGCTGAGATCACTACGGATTGCGCGCCTTCGCTGGCGGCCAGTTTGGCTACCGCTCCGCTGTGGGCATTGCCTGATCCGGCATCACTTTCTGCTACGTTACAAACGTATAGAATGGGCTTTGAGGTGAGGAGGTTCAGGCCTTTTAGAATTTTAAGATCGTCTGGCTCAATACCTTCCAGCAAAACACGTGCCGGCTTGCCTTCGGTTAAAAGCTCGATGGCCTTTTCCATCATGGGCAGAACCGCCATGGCTTCCTTGTCTTTGGCACCAGCTGCACTTTTGGTTTTCTTCAGGCGCTTTTCAAGGCTTTCAAGATCAGCCAGCATGAGTTCGGTATCGATGGTTGCTGCGTCTTCTACCGGGTCAATTTTACCTTCAAC
>CALHIB010000021.1 GCA_938030595.1 uncultured Rhizobiaceae group bacterium
CTACAGGTCGAAATCCGGAAAATGCAGCCGTTGCTGCCAGTACGGGTTTATTGGAAACTTTAACCATGGAAGAAGTCGCCGCTGTTATGGCGCATGAAATGGCTCATATCCAAAACCGTGATACGCTCATCATGACGGTGACAGCCACTTTTGCTGCAGCAATTTCCATGATTGCAAATTTCGCCATGTTCTTTGGTGGTGGCCGTGACCGAGGTGGCATTGGCATTATAGGTACCATTGTCGCCATGTTCGTGGCACCTTTCGCAGCAGGTCTTATTCAAATGGCGATCAGCAGAACACGCGAATATGCAGCGGATAAACGTGGCGCGGAAATTTGTGGCAATCCGATTTGGCTTGCAAGTGCACTGGAAAAAATTGCCATGGGCACATCACGCATTCCAAATGAAGTTGCGGAGAGAAACCCATCAACTGCCCATATGTTTATCATCAATCCGTTGGGGCAATACAAAAGAGACAACCTGTTTTCAACGCACCCTGACACACAAAACAGAATTAATGCCTTGGAAGCCCTTGCTAGTGAGTGGTCAATCGAAGATAACGCTTCTCAAGATGATACACCGCAACCTTGGGGCAGATCGCGTTGAAACAAAAAACAGGCCTGGAACCGCGACTGGTAGCAACCCTTTTGCTTACCCGTGTCATTGATGATGCAAGAAATCTGGATGCCCTTTGTGACAAACAACACGGTCTTTCACGTTTTTTAAAGCTTGAGCCACGCGATCAGAGTTTGGCAAGAGCCATTGCCGTAACGGCCGTTAGAAATCACAATCGCATCGAAGCCGTCTTGAAACGCGTGATGGACAGACCACCACCCAAGCGTGCCAGGTTTCTAATTCATTCACTTCATGTTGCCGCAACGCAAATCCTGTTTTTGGACTCACCTGACAGCGCTGCCGTTGATTTGGGCGTGACAGCAATAGGCGATGATGATCGCACAGCAAGGTTTCGTGGCATGTCGAATGCCATTTTGCGCAGAATGGTTCGAGAAAAAGAAACACTACTGGCAAAAACAGAAAATATTTCGCTTTTTCCCAAGTGGATGGAAAAAGCCCTTCGCAAAGATTACGGCAAGGAAAAAGCAGCTAATATTTCCAGATTTGTCGCACTCGAACCTATGGTAGATTTATCAGTTAAATCTGACCCACAATCATGGGCAGAAAAATTAGGGGGTTTTGTTCTACCAACCGGATCAGTTCGCCTAACCAACACCACAAACATCGTAGACCTTGAAGGCTACCAAGAAGGTGAATGGTGGGTACAAGATGCAGCCGCTGCCCTTCCCGCAAAACTGATCAACAAGCAAGCAGGGGCAAATGTTCTTGAACTCTGCGCTGCTCCTGGCGGGAAAACAGCACAATTGGCTCACGCAGGTTACAAAGTCACTGCGGTTGATATTTCAAAACCAAGACTAGCCCGCCTGCAACAAAACCTTGATCGCCTTAAGCTAGTAGCAAAACTTGTTGAGACTGACATTCTTGAGTTTGAACCCAAAGAACAATTCGATGCAATTCTGCTTGACGCGCCCTGTTCATCTACTGGCACCATAAGACGACATCCGGATGTCTTATGGACAAGAAGTCCTGTAGAAATTACAGCCCTTGCCAAGCTTCAATACCAGCTCTTGGAAAAATCAAAAGACTTCCTAAAACCGGGTGGGACGTTTGTATTTTCAAACTGTTCAATGTTGAAGGAAGAAGGCGAAGACCTTCTTTCAAAAACATTAAAACAATTCGATGACTTGAAAAAAGATTCAATCCTCTCCAGTGAAATTGCCGGCCTTGAAACCTGTATCAACGGACAAGGCGCATTACGCACATTGCCTTTCCATTTGGAACACAGCGAGCAAGATAAATATACCGGGCTGGACGGATTTTTTGCCTGCAGGTTTATCAAGCAATAATTGCATTCCAAGGCTACCAATCAATAAAAAAATCGCTTAACTTGCTGTAGACAGGTGGGTCTAGTTTTAATGAGTATTTTTGACAATCTAAGAGCACTAAAACTGTCTGTAGTGCGATCATACAGACAGATTAAAGGTAAATTTTCTTCTGGCATGTCATCCATGTCCGGATTCACATCCTATGTACCAGAAAGACTGGTCATAGAACCACAGGATCTTCATGTTGCAGACCCGCAAGTCGCTCAGGATTTTTATAGTGGTTACTTTGCGCTTGGTGGCACGATCAAGGAAACCAGAGGCCAAAGCCCCTTTCAGACAATTGCAGAAAATGGAAATTGGGAGAAAGAACTCTATAGCTTTACCTGGCTAAGGCATTTTTCTGCCAATAAAGATAGTTTATCAGATGCCCAAGCTCGAACCCTAGTTAAGGAATGGATTGAGTTAAAACCTGAAAACGCTTCCAAATATAACTGGCAAATAGAGATAGCCTCAAAAAGATTGATCTCATTGCTGTGTCATTCAATCGTATTGTTAAGTAATCCTGATCATGAGTTTCACCGTCAGCTTATGCGTTCCATGGGCAAACACGTAAAAACAATTCGCCGCCTTATAAGTCTGGAACCAGAAGGAATGCCGCTCCTCTGCGGACACATAGCCTTAACCTATGCTTCCATTTGCTTTAGCGGGAACTCAAGATCATTAAACGCACATCGTGACAAACTTGCCGCTGAATTGCGCAAACAAATTTTACCCGATGGCGGACACATATCACGTAACCCGGCACTCATTCCTGAAATCCTTGCCTTGCTTCTACCGCTCAAGGAAGGGTTCAATGCTGTGGGCATCGCGCCACCTGATGAGTTGATCTCTACCATCGAACGGCTTTTGCCAGCCTTGAGGTTCTTCCGTCACGGCGATGGAACCATAGCCCGGTTTAATGGTGTAAGTGTCAGCAAAAAAGACCTCATCACCACATTGCTTAGATACGATGAGAGCCTTGGAGCTCCTGTCCTGGATGCAAGCCACTCAGGCTATCAAAGAGCAACTATTGGAAAAGGCAATCTAATTATCGATACAGGCGAGCCTGCCAAAGGAGACTTGTCGCTTCATGCACATGCGGGATGTTTGGCATTTGAATTTTCGCATGGTTTATCATCCATCATTGTAAACTGTGGTGTGCCGAAAACCTATGATAGCGAAACCTCACAAGTCTGGCGCACCACCAATGCACACTCAACAGCAATCTTGAATGAAACTTCGCTTTGCAGATTTGAAAATCCGGGCACAGCGGGTCGCGCCATCAGCGGACAAGTCTTTTCAAGCACTTTAAAGCCTGAAGTTTCGCGCCAGGATACAAATACTTCATCAACAATCACTGCAGCTCACAATGGCTATGTCAGAGAATTTGGTATCCGCCATCAACGCACCCTTACCCTTGATACAAATGGCGAAAGGCTCTTTGCCCAGGAATGGTTTAGCGGCCCTGACAAAGCTGACATGCGATATACAACCAAAGATAAAGTGACACTTAGATTTCACCTGCACCCGGATATCAAAGCCTCGCTTTCTGCCAATTCTGAAACCTGTATGCTTGAAACAAGAGAAGGCGAACAATGGCGCTTTGATTGCCCAGGCTTTGAAATAAAATTGGTAGAAAGCATTTTCTTTGCAGTCTTGCCGCAACCCAAACCGACTTGGCAAATTGTTGTTCATGCAAAAGCTTATGATAAGCCAGAAATCAACTGGGCTTTACAAAAAATACAAGCTACATAGTACCCATAACCACCCATACTAATCTTAAATGAAAGCCGTATCGTTATGTCTCCGATCGCTAAACAACACGTCATTCCTGATCTATCAGAAGTAAAAACTGCCCTGCTTTCAGTATCTGACAAAACAGGCATTATTGAGCTTGCAAAAGCGCTTTCGGACATGGGCATAAAATTACTTTCCACCGGTGGTACTTCCAAGGCAATCGCGGATGCAGGCATTCCCGTTGAAGATGTTTCCTCGATTACAAATTTCCCGGAAATCATGGATGGCCGTGTCAAAACTTTACACCCATCCGTTCACGGTGGCCTGTTAGCCGTACGCACGGATGAGAGCCATCAAAAGGCCATGCACGAGCAAAACATCAACCCAATTGATATGGCCGTTATTAATCTCTACCCGTTTGAAGAAACCATCGCCAAGGGCGCGGACTACGATACTTGCGTTGAGAACATCGATATCGGTGGCCCTGCCATGATACGCGCGGCTGCCAAAAACCATGGCTTCGTCAACATCATTACAGACCCTGCCGACTATGCAGAAGTACTTGAACAGTTAAGCGCAAACAAGAACCAAACAACTTTGGAATTGCGCAAACGTTTGGCACACAAGGCCTTTGCCAGAACCGCAAGCTATGACACTGCCATTTCAAACTGGTTTGCCAATGAAGTAGAATCAAACATGCCATTGCACAGAAGTGTAGCAGGAACACTCGCAGCAGAAATGCGTTACGGCGAAAACCCGCATCAACAAGCTGGCTTTTATAAAACAGGCGACAATCGCAAAGGCGTTGCAACCGCTACACAACTTCAGGGCAAACAACTCTCATATAACAACATCAATGATACAGATGCAGCGTTTGAACTGGTATCTGAATTCAAACCAGAACATGGCCCTGCAGTCGCGATCATCAAACATGCCAACCCGTGTGGCGTAGCGCGTGGTGCAACTTTGGGTGAAGCTTACAAAAAAGCTTTCGCCTGCGATACCGTCTCAGCCTTTGGGGGCATCATTGCGCTCAACCAAACACTTGATGCAGAATCTGCAAGACAAATTGTTGAAATTTTCACGGAAGTTATCATCGCGCCTGATGCAGATGAAGAAGCACGCGAAATCATTGCGGCGAAGAAAAACTTGCGTCTGCTTGTAACTGGCGGACTGCCTGACCCTTCATCAAAAGGCTTGTCTGTTAAAACAGTTGCCGGAGGATTACTGGTTCAAGATCGTGATGCACGCACCATTGATGATCTGGACTTAAAAGTTGTCACCAAAGTTCAACCTACAGACGCCCAACTGGCAGACATGCGCTTTGCATTTCAGGTTGCAAAACATGTTAAATCAAATGCGATAGTTTACGCAAAAAATCTGGCAACCGTTGGCATTGGCGCAGGTCAAATGAGCCGATTGGATTCATCGCGCATTGCAGCACGAAAAGCCGTTGATGCAATGGAAGCTGCAAATAGCAAAGAACTTCTGACAAAAGGAAGTGCTGTTGC
>CALHIB010000022.1 GCA_938030595.1 uncultured Rhizobiaceae group bacterium
TGTTGCCGTGAAAACCATTGGGGCAATCTATCTGCTTTATATTGCATGGAACACTTGGAAAAGCGCAAAGCAACAGCTTGAGAATGATATCAAAGTTGGCAAAAAGCATTTTCGTGATGGCTTTCTTTTAAACCTTTCAAATTCTATCAGAATTGAAAGTCTATCTATTCACAGCCTTTGTGTCGAGATAGTCGTGCATTCCGAATGGGCCGTTTTCCTTTCCATTGCCAGATGCCTTGTAGCCGCCAAAAGGAACGTCGTAATCAGCGGCTGCGCCATTGATGTTAACCGAGCCCGCGCGCAATCTCTTTGTGACGCGCTTGATACGGGCTTCATCGGTTGAGTGCATGAAGGCGGAAAGGCCATAGATTGTGTCATTGGCAATTTTGATGGCGTCATCTTCATCCTTGAACGGAATGATTGCAATGACAGGGCCAAAGACTTCTTCGCGTGCAATTTGCATTTCGTTGTTTACGTCAGCAAAAACGGTTGGGCGGATATAACAGCCTTTGTTAAAGCCTTCTGGCAGACCTGTGCCGCCACAGACAAGGCGAGCACCTTCGTCAATTCCAATTTGAATGAGACGCTGGATATTATCGTATTGTCTTTTGTTTACGACAGGCCCCATATGGTCGCCTTCTTCCATGGGATTGCCGATTTTAATCGCGTTTACGACTTTCTCAACTTTATCAACCATCGTGTCGTAGATGCTTTCTTCGACCAGAAGTCTTGAAGGTGCATCGCAAGACTGACCCGCATTGATGAAACAATCTGCTATGGCGCATTCTGCGGCATTGTCCAGATCAGCATCAGCGAAAATCAGGTTTGGTGATTTGCCGCCCAATTCAAGTGCTACCCGTTTGACGGTATCAGCGGCAGCTTTTGAGATTGCCACGCCTGCACGTGTTGAACCTGTGAATGAAACCATGTGAATATCAGGATGGGTTGAAATTGCCTCACCGACACCCAAGCCATCGCCATTCACCATATTGAAAACGCCCGCTGGGCAACCTGCTTCGTGAATGAGTTCAGCCAGCATGATTGCGGAAAGAGGCGATTCTTCTGACGGCTTCAGGATCATGGTGCAACCCGCTGCAAGGGCAGGGGCAACTTTTACAATGACCTGATTAATAGGCCAGTTCCATGGGGTGATGAGACCACACACGCCGACAGGTTCATCAATTAACATGGAGCCGCCACGCATGGATGGGCGTTCAAACCTATGAGCGCGAAGCGCTTCCAGTGTGGCTTCCAAATGACCGTCGCCACACGGGGCTTGTGCTTCTTTTGAGAAGGTGAGCGATGTTCCCATTTCGATAGACATGGCGTGGGCAAATTGATCAGAACGCTCTTTGTAAAGTTCAATCATGCGCTCTAACAATTTCGCGCGGGTTTCTACGTCAGTGTACCCCCAGATTTCAAATGCGTTTGCTGCTGCAATCACCGCTTTATCAACATCTGCCTTTGTGCCGAGCGCAATTGTATCTACAACTTCTTCATTACCTGGATGAATAACATCATAATCGCGTGCGCCTTTTTCCGGTTCTACCCAAGCACCGTTAATGTAGAATTTTTTGCTGTTGCTCATATGCGTCATCCTTTTGGTCGTATGTTCGTATTTTGTAACAGGGCTAGGGGGTGTTAGTCATCTACTATAGTCAAAAAACTATTTTGAAAGCGACGGTATGGCTGAACAGGAAAAACCGCAATCGGATATTGGACTTGTTAGGCGCGGCGGCCGCGGTGCCAGACGTGAGATCCGATCTGCGCATGATTTTACCATGTTACCAGCCCTGGAACGAAAAATTCCATTAACCGAGCCGATGGATCAAGAGCAGATTGAAAAGATTGACAAGGCTTCTTTGGATATATTGGAAGATGTCGGCGTTGTTTTTCGTGATGATATTGCGATTGAAGATTGGAAAAAGACAGGTGCAGACGTGCGTGCTGACGACCGGGTGCATTTTGACCGTGACATGATCAAGGAATTGGTTGCATCCATTCCTGAGACTTTTACCTATCATGCACGTGACCCAAAAAAGAACCTGCCGTTTGGTAAAAATCATTCGATGTTTATTCCCATGACGGGTGCGCCTTATTTGCGGGATATGGAAGATAATCGTCGTGGGCCAACACTGGATGATCTCGCTAATTTTCATAAATTGAGTCATATGCTGCCAGCGCTGCATTCTTCAGCGCATCATATTGTCGAGCCGATGGATCATGCGATTTCGCATCGTCATTTGCGGATTACCTATTCTTCCATCAAGCATTCGGACAAGACGTTTATGGGTATGACGACCAGCCCAAAGAATGCAGAAGACGTCATGGACATGTGTGATATTCTGTTTGGTGAAGGCTATCTTGATACCCATCCTGTAGTGACGGGCAATTGTAATGGTAATTCTCCGCTCGTTTGGGATGAGGTCATGCTGGGAGCGATGCGCTCTTTTTGCAAACGTAATCAGCCGGTGCTTTGCTCGCCTTTTGTTTTGGGTGGTGCAAATACACCTGCTTCAACTGCGGCCTCCGTCGCGCAGTTAAATGCAGAAGCCTTGTCAGCGCTGGCTTATACGCAAGTAGTCAATAAAGGCTGCCCTGCGATTTACGGGCATTATCTATCAACCGTCTCCATGAAGTCCGGGGCGCCGATGGCGGGTACGCCAGAGATTTCCCTGATGAATATGATGATTGGTCAAATGGCGCGGTATTATAAAGTGCCATGGCGTACGTC